>NZ_VIQM01000046.1 GCF_008520265.1 Sphingobacterium cavernae | reverse complement strand
TGGGGATTATTGGCAATTGCACAGAATTTAAGAAAGAAAGCGGCCTAAAAAGACCGCTTTTTCATCGTTTTAAACAAAATATTGAAATATTATGAACTTGTAGCTCACACAGTGGATAAACACTGACTAATTACTGTCAAACTAAAAAAGGCCGCCTCAATTATTTTGAGACGGCCTCTTGTTATTTAAGATTGTTTATTTCTTGCTGTTCTTTTAGTTTCTCTACGTTGTTTTTTTCGCCGTATTCTTCCGTTTTACGTTCAAATTCTTCAAGTATTTCTTTGATAGCGTCGAAGTTCTGGGCAGTTCTGGAATAAATATCGGGAATCTTGCTTTCAATTAATTTATCGCCTAATTCTATATTATCCACTTCAATTTTACCAATTTTCTCTAAAACTGCTTGTTGGCTATTTCTAACATCTTCCAGCTCACGCGTAATTTTAGCCATCAATTCAAATTTTTTCAATTTATCCATAGTTATTATATGTTAGTGATATAGAAACAACAACACAAGACGGGATATGGTTTGTGCTTTAACATAATTTAACCCTTTTTCTAAAAATAAAGCCTCTGTTATTGACAACAGAGGCTTTGTGTAAATCATGTAATTTATTGATAACTAAGCGACTTCCCGTAGATCAACTGGTACCACACGTGAGATACCTTGCTCTACCATCGTCACTCCATAAATAATATCTGTACTCGCGATAGTACGCTTATTATGTGATACCACAATGAACTGAGATTGACCCGAAAACTGCTTAATGATATTATTAAACTTGTCAATATTTGTATCATCCAATGGTGCATCTACCTCATCAAACACACAGAATGGTGCTGGTTTAAGGAGATACAATGAAAATAATAGGGCAGTAGAGGTCAATGTCTTCTCTCCACCTGAAAGCTGATTGATAGACAAAGGACGTTTTCCTTTTGGTCTTGCGATAATGTCAATATCCGAATCCAAAGGATTTGACGGATCAGAAAGTATCAAATCACAGCTATCTTCTTCATTAAATAAGGAACGGAAAACTTTAATAAAGTTCTCCCGAACCGTATTGAAAGCATACATAAATTTCTCGTTTGCACTGCCATCAATTTCTTCAATCGTAGACATCAACGTTGCTTTGGCTTCCAATAAGTCATTTTTCTCCTTATTGATGAAATCATAACGCTGTGTAATTTCATCGTACGCTTCTTTCGCCATAGGATTGATTGTGCCGAATTCATCCAATTGCTTTTTCAGACGCGTACATTGAGACCCTAATTCTTCTTGCGTTTGTTCGATTTCGGGCAATTCACTTTCTAGCAACTCTTTGATATCAATATTAAATTCTACAGAAAGGCGTTCCTTCAATGAATTCAAATCAATTTGTAGAGTCGTTTTCTTATCTTTCACCTCCGTAATCAAGAAATCCAATTGGTCTTTTGATTTACGTAAAGTTGCTACTTCTTCTTCCAAATCATTCAGACGCTTACGGAAGGCATAGAATTCTTCTTCCATATCATGAAGTGCTTTTTCAAGTGCTTCACGCTGTTCATAAAGTTCTTTTAAGTCTTCATCGTTATTATCCGTGAAAGTTAGTGCATCCATCATATCCACCTTGATTTGTTCCATCTCGGCGTTATTTTTATTGATACGTAATTCTAAAGCTTCTTTTTGACTTTCTCGGTATTCCAAATCTTTCTGGATACCCGCGACTTTATTTTGTTGCTGATGAAGACGAATATTTTCCTGATTGTAAGCCGTAGATTTCTCTTGAACAATCTCGTTCAATTCTTGATAAGCAGCTTGCAAGTCTGTCAATTGTTTTTGACGTTCATCAACTTCCACCTTTAGAATTTTTAATTCTGGTTCAGCTTTGGTCAATTCAGCAGCAATCTCCGAAAGACGTTTTTCTATATCTTTCTTGCGATTTTGAGAATTAGAAATAAAAGCTTGGTATTGCTCTTGTTTCGTTTTCACAGAAGTCCATTCATTCTGAATACGCGCCAATTGAATGCGTATTTCATCAATGATTTCCTTTTGTGATTGCAATTTAAGCGAAGCTATTTTATCGACTAATTCGGCTTCTGTATGTTGTAAATCAGCAATAAGCGCATTAAGATCCTTAATTTCTTTGGCAAGATTTTCCAAATTCTTAGCGCGGCCAATACGTTTACCTTCGAATAAGCCTACAGAACCACCACTAAAACCTAATTTGTGTTTACTAAATTTTCCTTCATGATGCAGAATTATCAAATCTTCATGTGGCAACTCAACATCCAAAGCTTTAGCATCATCCGATTTTAACAAGTAAACATTGTTTAATAATTGCAAACAAAGTTTCTCGTATTTCTTATCCACTTTGATAACCTGCAAGGCAGGAATCATATTTTCTGGAACAATGAAATCACTGGATTTTTTATCTATAACAGATTCTAACACAAAGAAATTGGCGCGACCACGAGAAGCATCACTTAATAGTTGAATTGCTTGTATAGCATCTTGTTTTGAATCCACTACATAATGATTCATTACGGATTCTAAGTAGTTCTCAATTGCAACACGGTATTCTTCTTGACAGAATAAAATGTCAGAAAACAAAGGATATGATTTATGCCAACCCGCATTCTTACGCAAGAATTTGATAGATTCTGGAAATCCTTCTAAATTATCCACCAACGATTTCGTCAAATTGTACTCATTCTGTTTGGCATCTACCAAACGAGATTCTTTACTCAATAACGCACGAGTTTCCTGTAACTGAATTTCAGATTGTTCGATTTGACGATTTAAATCATTTTCAATGCGTACCGCTTCATCGTATTGTTCTTGCTGTGCATCTAATTTACCTTGAAGGTCTGCAACCGAAATATTGAATTGCGACAACTCTTCGGCTTTAGAAGAAGCGTCAGAAATATTGCGTAAAGACTCTTGTTCCAAAGATTCTTTTTGAATATTTAGTACAGCGATGTCTTTTTCTACTTTATAAATTTTATTTTGGATTTCGCTATTCTCTTGTACGAATCGATCCAATTTATTTTTTGCAGTTTGTTGTTGGCCTTTTAGTTCCTCAACTTCGGTTTTATATTTTTGAATATCATCTTGAGCAACATCTAATTTAGCTTGCTCTTCATAAATTTCTTCGTTAAGTCTTTTAAGCGTGTAATCTACATTTGTAAGCTGCTGCTTATCCAGATTAAATTCAGCTGTGATACGCGATTCACGCTCTTTCAGATGATACAAACGTTCGTTCTTAATCTTCTTTTCCGATTCATAAGCACGAATTTTATTATTGAACTCGTTTGTCGTTTTTTGTTGAGCTGAAAGACTTTTCTCTTTTGAAAGAATTTCTTCACGACCAGCACGTAATTCTTTTTCTTTGACATCAATTTGTTCTAATGTCGTTCCTAGAGATTGTTGCAAATCCTTTTCTTTCTCTCCCAGAGAACTTAAATCAGAACTGAAACTATCCAGACGGTAATAAGCCAATCCAATACTCGCTTGCTTGTATTCTTCTTTCAATTGGAAGTATTTGTCTGCTTTCTTCGCTTGATTTTCCAGAGACTTTAGATTCTTCGTAATCTCAAACAATAAATCATCGACACGCGAAAGATCAGCTTCTGTATCTTTTAATTTGCTAAGTGTTTGTTTCTTGCGGACTTTATATTTTGAAATACCTGATGCTTCCTCAAATAATGCGCGACGTGAATTATCTTTGTTTGCGATGATTTCATCTATCATTTTCAACTCAATAATAGAGTAGGTGTCTGCTCCAATCCCCGTATCTAAGAATAAATCTGTAATATCCTTCAGACGACATTTAACATCGTTTAGACGGTATTCAGATTCACCAGTACGGTACAATTTACGTGTAATCGTCACTGTGGTAAATTCCGTGGGAAGGATGTTCTTGTTGTTGTTGAATGTTAATGAAACTTCCGCAAGATTGGCTGGTTTACGCGTTTTCGTTCCGTTAAAAATAATGTTTTCCATCTTCTCCGAACGCAATGTCTTCGTACTTTGCTCACCCAATACCCAACGTATCGCATCTACCACATTGGATTTGCCACAGCCATTAGGTCCTACAATTGCAGTAACGCCTTCATTAAAATTTATTGTGATTTTATCACCAAAACTTTTAAATCCTTTGATTTCAAGTTTAGTTAGTTCCATTCACTTAGCTTTTGTTATAACGTACGAAAATAAGTATAAAAAAAGAGAATGTGCAGGTCGGGTTTTGCACATTTTTAGAGATTTCCACATTCTATTCAGCACTAGCTAATTATACTATCCCCACACATTTATTTTCAGCAAAATAAAGTATATTCGTTATTAAGATATTATTTATAAGCAAATAAAATAAGGTCAATATGGGATCTTGGGGAACTGCAATATCATCCAATGACGTTTATGCAGATATTTACATTGAGTTTTTCGAACTGTACAATAGCGGAGTTGATGTCGAAGAAATTTCAAAGAAGTTAATCGTTAACAATCAGGATATTTTAAATGATCCTGATGAGTGTAATAATCTTTGGTTTGCGTTAGCAAAAGCACAATGGGAATGCAAACAACTTGATAAGAATGTTTTTGAACAAGTAAAAGAGATTGTTGAAACAGGTGCAGATATTGATATATGGCGCAAACTTGACGCGAATGAAAAGGACATAAAAAAGCGTAAATTTATTCTTGACAAATTTCTTTTAGACTTACAAAAGGAAAGATTAAAGCCAAGGGCAAGAAAAAAGAAAAGAATTCGGAAACCAGTATTTGAAAAAGGAGATTGCCTTACTTTTAAATTGCAAAGCGGTAATTATGGTGGGGCCGTTGTTTTAGAAGCAATTCACGATAGTGAATATGGGTATAACCTTATTGCAACAACAAGGTTAAATCAACCAAACAAGCCAAAAAAAAAGGATTTTGAAAATGCTGAAATTCTTATTTTGAAATATCCAAATTTGGGTTATAAACCAATTGTAAATTGGTATCTTCCACTTAGGCACAAATATATAGCACATTTAATTGAAAAGGTTGATTCGATAAATGTTCAAATAAATTATGACGTTGATAACTATATTGCCGGTTATATTGCTGACTTTGATATTTTGATAATTGAAATTGCGGACAATCAATTTGAGTTGGAAAAATCTGAACCCCAACCTCCTCTGAAACAGACAGTACAAGAGTTAATTAAAAAATAGAATATCTTTGATAGTACTAATAAATATTGCTCCGTTTATATGAAAAATTTTTTTATACTTATAGTCTTTCTATTTAGCAATCTTATTTTGAATGCGCAATCCCATAAAATAGCTTTTAAAACTGATTACGGCACTATTAAAGTAGTTCTTTATGACTTTACGCCAAAGCATCGGGATTTGATGTTACAATCCATTCAAGATTCAACATACCAAAGTGCATTATTCAATAGAATTATCGAAAATTTCGTCGTACAAGGAGGCGAACATGATATCGATATTGCTAAACGAGAGACAGCTAACCCAACAGGCCAAAAACCGCGATTAGCGGGAGAGTTTGATTCACATGCATTTCATAAAATCGGTGCATTAGGGCAGGGAAGAGATGCCAATCCAGAAAAGGCCTCCTTTTTGAATCAAATTTATTTTGTTGTTGGTAAGAAAGTGACTGAGGAAGATTTAGTGAAGTTAGAAACACAAAAAGGTATTAAATTTACGGAAGAACAACGTGAAGAATACCTAAAAAATGGAGGTCTTCCGAGATTGGATGGCGACTATACTATCTTCGGAGAGATATTCGAAGGTTTGGAAGTTATTATGGAAATTAGCCGATTCAAAACGGATAAAAATGATTTTCCATTGTCGCCTGTAAGATTTTCGGTTAGTGTAATAGAATAATTTAGAATAGAGTAAGAAGAGTATTCGTCATTTCGGCGAAGAATAAGGAGAAATCTAAAATTATGATGAATAAATTATATTCATTTTATCAGATTTCTCCCCATGGTCGAAATGACGCAAATATTATTATTTAAACAATCCGTATAGTTCGGCGTCTATCTTTTCTTTGATATAACCTAAGTCTTCAGGATTGTTTGCAAAATCTAAATTGTCCTTATCCAAAATCAACAATTTACCATCAGTATAGTTATTGATCCATTTGTCGTATTTATCATTCAATTTAGATAAATAATCCAAACGAATAGCTGATTCGTAATCACGACCTCGCTTTTGAATATTATTAACCAATGTCGGAACAGAAGCTTTCAAATAAATCAATAAATCAGGAGGTTTGATGTAATGAATGATACTCTGGAATATATTGCTGTAATTGTCAAAATCGCGCGCACTCATCAAACCCATATCGTACAAATTCTCCGCAAAGATGTATGCGTCTTCGTAGATTGTACGATCTTGAATCATATTCGTACCTTTTGCCTGTTGCTCCACGATGTGTCTAAAGCGACTATTCAAAAAGAATATCTGCAGATTGAATGCCCAACGTTTCATATCACTGTAAAAATCCTCCAAATAGGGATTATTATCCACCGCTTCAAATTGTGGCTCAAAATTTAAATGTTGTGCCAACAATTTTGTTAACGTAGTTTTGCCAGCTCCTATATTCCCTACAATTGCAATATGCATATCTATTTCTAATATAGTTTTTTAAGTCCTATTATCTCTCTTACCTCTTTAATGGTTTTTTGTGCACTCGCTTGCGCTTTTTCAGCACCTAGTTTGATGACTTTTTTAATATATTCATCATCATTAGCAATCGCTTCTATGCGCGAACGAACTGGATCTGTTGCGATAACCATATCCTCCGCCAATTGCTTTTTGAAATCACCGTAACGAATCTCACACTTATTGTACAATTCATCAAAATGTGACACAGTATCAGGCGAAGAAACAACTTTCATCAAATCAAAAAGATTTTGAATGGGTTCAGGTTTCGCTTGATTTTGTTCTGTAGGACCTGTATCCGAAACCGCACGCATAATTTTTTTACGAATCACTTCTGGTTTGTCCGATAAATAAATGCAATCCGCCTCACCATTAGATTTTCCCATTTTACCTTGACCACTCAATCCTGGTACTTTCACTAATTTGTCCGAATAGCTGAACGCAAAAGCTTCTTTAAAGTAATCTGTTTGGTATAGGTGATTGAATCTATTACCAAAAGTACGTGTCATTTCTAAATGCTGCTCTTGATCTTTACCCACAGGAACTTTGGTACCATGGTGAAGTAATATATCGCTAGCCATCAACACAGGATATGTCAACAAACCCGCATTTACATTATCTGGATTAGAACGTACTTTGTCCTTAAAAGAAGTAGATCTTTCCAACTCGCCCATATATGCATTCATATTCATATAAAGGTAAAGCTCCGCTACCTCTGGAACATCAGATTGAATATATATCGTCGATTTTTCGGGATCGATACCAGCAGCCAAATATTCTACCACCACATTACGCACAGTAGCGTGCAAATCTTGTGGTGTAGGGTGTGTCGTCAATGAATGTAAGTCGGCTATAAAAAAGAAGCAATTGTATTCATTTTGCATCTTCACAAAATTACTCAATGCTCCGTAGTAGTTTCCTAAATGTAATTTTCCGGTACTTCTGATACCGCTAACAACAGTTTCCATATGTTGCGAAATTACACATTTATTCTTTAATATGGGAAACATAAAATAACAGCATTCCCAAGCTGTTTTAAATGGAAAATTAAATATTTTAGATATAGTTTAATATTTAAATCGTTAATTTCAAAACGTATTTTCATTAAGATTGTTTATCCTAATATGAGTAAGATATTTTTCCAATTCACAATAATCAGTTTGTTTTTTTTTCAGACCAAACTCAATGCACAAGAAGCCAAATTTGATTTTGATGACGAGCTATGTAGGTATACAGGGTATTACGATAGTACTAAATACAGTTCAGATCAGCTTAGAGACACCTATAAATTAGCACAAGGATATTTTAGTATCTATTCTGATGAAGAAAAGCAATTGGAAGATAATTATAAAAATATAAAGGAGGAAATTAGCAATATGAATATTGTTAAGAGTACATATTTTCAAACACTGAAGGATTCCCTCTTAAATTTTATAGAATTAACCTATCAGATTAAAAAAGTTGAATTCGAAGCTATAAACGGCAATAAAAAAAGCTTGTTGAAATATTTTCAAGATAATAAAACTGTCAAATTATACAGCCAAGCTTTGTATAAAGGAGGAGATGAGCTACTGAAAGCTTATGAATACTTGACTAAGGAGCAAATGAAAAACAACGGTTCACCGGAACGGATTTGGAATGAATACGTGAATAACAGCAAGTCAAAACAAGCACAAGAACTAGCTTTCAAACGTGTGTTAACTTACGGCTGGTGGAATGCTGTTAATCATCAATTACCTCATGTTAATTTTGATGGTTCTCAATTTGAAGAATTCCAAAAGTTGTTCAGTAAAGTGGAAACCATCGATTGTGATGAAATATAGCAAAACATTTATAAATCTAAATGTTCTAAAGGACTAGCTAACAACTCTTGCGCTTCGAGAAGTATTGTTTTCTTCTTATTGTTATCAGTTTGAATGACCTGAAGAAATTTTGGGTCGCGTACAATATCTTTCACCAAAATACATTGCGCTTTTAGTAATCGAGCTTTGTCTTCTGATGTTAGAGTGGTCAGACATGTAATAGGATATTCACCGTTACTATCCACGATCACCTTTATGCTTTTATCAGCAGGATAATCCCAAGCCAACAAATTCATGTGGTAATACTCTCCAAATGCTTTAGAATCTAATGTCAAATACGCGTTAGTCACTAACCAACCTTGTGTAACTGGTAAAGTTTTGTTAAAAAAAGAATAAGGTCTATTGCTAATATCTTTTACACGTGAAAGAAAATACATAGGTGTAGTGACAGAAATTTTCGCATCCACATCATTTCTAAATTTGCATTCGATAGCTAATAATTCGTTTCCTTTTAAAGCTATTACATCGATTTCATGCGTTACGGCATGCCCTTGAATTGTTTGACTTGTGATAGCTTTATAACCTTCCTCCTGAAACATACGTGCTACCCATTTCTCAAAATAAAAACCTTCTGGACCTAAATCACGTAATGCTTTTTTCAAGCTATATCGCGCTGCATATGTATTTCGACAGGATTTTAGTTGATCAAATGCGATTTCATACATTTCGCGCGTACTAATACCATCATACAACTTTGGCTGTATCGCATCAAACACTTGGTTAACCTCTTTTTCAGAAGCTCCGGAACGCGATAAGGAATGACGAAGGCTATTTGGATTAAAGTCAACTAATTCGCCAGAATGCTTTTTTACTTTCATAAAATCATTTTATGCAGTTAAAATACTATTATCGTTATAATTATCAAAAATTAATATGCTTTAGCAAACAAACTTACCTGTTAAATGTTTATCTATTGGACACAAAATCAAAGATATGAACACACTAATAAATTATGCTATAGATAAAATTAAAAGAAAAGTTGATGAAGATTGTATAGACGGGAATGTAGGCACTTCTGAGCGTATACTTTCAGTAATTGCGGGAGGATTAATTCTGAGCTTTGGCGTAAAACAAATATTAAAACATCCCATTACAGCTATCTCAGGCGTTGGCTTAGGCGGAGCATTGGTTTATCGTGGTATCACGGGAAAATGTACAATAAAAGCAGCAGTAGATCAAATAGCTAGCGAAAAAGACGAAGTTACCGTTATCGAGCATCGGTATTTTGTAAAATAGGTTAATAATCAATTTATATTGCATAATGGTCGAAAATTTCTAATTTTTGACCATTATTATTTTAATACTATGTCAAAAAAGAAAATAGTTGTTTTCACAGGTGCCGGAATTTCCGCAGAAAGCGGATTGCAAACATTCAGAGGTGCGGATGGGCTTTGGGAAGGTCATCGGGTAGAAGACGTGGCTACTCCTGAAGCTTGGCAGCGTGATCCGCAGACAGTACAACGCTTTTATAATATACGAAGGGCAGCGTGTCGCAAAGCATTGCCGAATCCTGGTCATTTGGCATTGGTCGAATTGGAAAAATATGCAGATGTACATATCATTACACAGAATATAGACGATCTACATGAACGAGCTGGTAGTACAAATATTTTGCATCTTCATGGAGAGATTACAAAGGCACAATCTTCACGTAACCCTCGTTTAGTATATCCAATTAAAGGCGATGAAATTTCGATGGATGACAAGTGTGAATTAGGTTCTGCATTGAGACCTCACGTAGTTTGGTTTGGTGAAGTTGTTCCAAATATGGCTGTAGCCAGTAGGATAGCCGGAGACGCAGATATCTTGCTAGTCGTTGGAACATCGCTGCAGGTATATCCAGCAGCAAATTTAATACATGATATTCCAAGTACTTGTAAGATTACATTAATTGACCCAAATGCCAACGCTATGACCTTAAATTCTAATTATGAACTTATAAATGGTACAGCTGCAATAGAATTGCCAAAATGGGTAAAAAGATTCGCAGAATTATATTTCGATTGTTAATATATTGTATTAGTACACAGGTTTTTACATATTCTATATGACTAATGAATTTAGAAAAATTATATTTATATAAAAGCCATAAACAAAGAAGACCAAATATAATTTGGTCTTCTTTGTTTTGTTTGAATAAAAACATAATAATCAAACAATTATATTTTATAATCTAAATGTTCTATTTAATTATATTTGTTGTATGTATCGATAAATGATGTACGCATCGTAATAAAACCTTGGAGAACTTTATTTACAAATTCTTCATCCAAAATTTCAAAAACTCCATTCACACCGTCAACGATATCAGCCTCGGCAATCTTATATGTCTGTTCCAAATTACCTTGTTCAAACTTAATAATGTACTTTTGGTTCATACCAAAAATTGTAATCTTACAATCGGGGTGAGGCAGTTCTGCTAATGTTCTCATGTTTTTTCTATCCTAAATATTACGTTACAAAGTAACTAAATTTAATGCGATTCAACTATTGAAATTCTATTCTTAAAAAATTAAAAAAGGGAACAATCTCCTGAATGTTCCCTGATATGGTTTATTTAATTATGCTCTAAATTTTATAATACACCTTGTGCTTTCATAGCTTCTGCCACTTTGATAAACCCGCCAAGATTTGCGCCTTTCAAGTAGTTTATGTAGCCATCCTTTTCTTTACCATAGCGAAGACAGGTTTTATAGATATTTGCCATAATGGCTTTTAATCTATCATCCACTTTTGAAGAAGACCATTGTTGACCGATAGAATTTTGTGACATTTCTAATCCAGATACAGCGACACCACCCGCATTAGCAGCCTTACCTGGAGCGTATGCAATTTTGGCATCATGAAATACTTTTATTGCTTCTGCAGTAGATGGCATATTCGCACCTTCAGCAACACATATACAACCGTTTTTAATCAACTCTAACGCATCAGCTTCATCTAACTCATTTTGTGTGGCACATGGTAAAGCAATATCACAAACAAATTGCCAAGGCTTTTCACCAGCATGGAATGTAGCTGATGGATAGCGCAACGGAAATTCTGCAAGATTACGACCTAATTTTGCGAGATGAACAAGCTTCTCGTGTGTGAAACCATCTTTGTCGTATATTGTTCCAGTACTATTTGACAAAGTAATCACCTTAGCACCGAATGACAACGCTTTTTCCGCAGCATAAAAAGCCACATTTCCAGCACCTGATATAGTCACAACTTTACCGTCTAAAATCTCGTTATCATTTTCGAAGATATTTTGGACAAAATACAGCAATCCATAACCTGTTGCTTCTGGACGAATATACGAGCCGCCCCATTGTACACCTTTACCTGTCAGGACACCTGTAAAATTGTTTTGAATTCTTTTGTATTGCCCAAACAAATAACCAATCTCACGACCACCAACACCAATATCACCAGCAGGTACATCAGTTTCAGAACCAATATGACGGTATAATTCAGTCATAAAAGCTTGGCAAAAGCGCATAATTTCATTGTCCGACTTACCTTTAGGGTCAAAATTAGAACCACCTTTACCGCCACCAATAGGTAGACTCGTTAAGGCATTTTTAAAAACCTGCTCAAATGCTAAAAACTTTAAAATACTTAGATTAACTGTAGGAGAGAAACGCAAACCGCCTTTATAAGGACCTATTGCACTATTCATTTGCACGCGATAACCTCGATTGACATGGACATTGTTTTGATCATCAAGCCATGCAACACGAAATGAAACCACACGCTCAGGTTCAACCAATCGTTCTAAAATTTTTAGATCAGCATATTCAGGATGATGTTCATTGATGTATGGGATCAAATCTTCTACGACTTCAGTTACTGCCTGCAAAAACTCAGGCTCATGCGGATTTTGTTTTTCTACGTAATCAATAAAGTTTTTAAGATTTAGCATTTTCTATTGATAGATTTGTATTATTTTGTTGTGAAATTTAACAAATATACAATATTAACGTTATCATTCAATATATTCTGATCGATTTTTGTTACAAAGTCACAAAATACTTGCAAAAGCAATCTTTTGAATAAAAATATGAGAATTATAAATAAATTAGCATTTCGTTCTAAATAGTTGATCATGATAAGAATTAGTTTAAAAAAATACCCTAAAGTAAAACTTATTGAAAATCCATCACCAATTCATCACTTGCAACGTGTAAGTAAGGCACTTGGAGTAGATATTTACATTAAGCGAGATGATCTTTTTTCTGTCGGTTTTGGCGGAAATAAACTTCGTAAGCTGGAATATTTACTTGGCGACGCCAAGAAAAAAGGAGCTACTCATATCTTTACTATTGGAGCGATACAGTCTAATCATGCACGCATGACGGCAATTGCCGCGAAGATGTTTGGATTTGAAATTGAGCTTTTTCTTAAAAAATCTGTTCCTGTAAATGAAAAATCATATTTCGAAAACGGCAATATAATTCTAAATAACATTGTAGATGCAACCATTCACGAAGTGCAAGATAATGCAAGTGCATATAAAGCTGTAGATGAGCGAAAATCAATACTTGAAAAGGAGGGAAAGAAACCCTACATCATACCAATCGGCGGATCGAATGGCGTTGGAACATTAGGTTATGTGGATTGTTATTTTGAAATATTAAAACAGCAAAGTCAACTCGGTTTGAAATTTGATTTAATAAGTACAGCCTCAGGCTCTGGAGGTACGCATGGTGGTTTGATCGTCGCAAATGTACTGTCTGATGTAAAAACAAATATAAAAGCCTATAACGTAGAACCAGATCAAGGTCAACTAGCTACACATACGCTTAAAATTGCGAATGAGGCTCTTGATTTGTGCGGATCGCGCGTTACTTTATTAAATTCTGATGTCAACTTATCAAATCAATATGCAGGAAAAGCATATGGTATACCGGAGGATTATCACATTGATACAATCAAATTTTTAGCAAAACACGAAGGAATTTTCTTAGATCCAGTGTATACTTCAAAGGCATTCACAGGATTAATAATGGACATACAAAACAATGTAATCAAAAAAGGAGAGAAGGTGCTTTACATTCATACAGGCGGCATACCTGGAATATTTGCATATCCACAATATTTTTAAATCCTATTTTATACGGGCTTCATACACCATAGCATTAAACGGCTCAATATGAACAAACACATTTGAGATTTCAGGCATTTCAGCCATTAAATAATCTTTAAGTTTGTGTGCAATTTCATGGCCTTCTTTTACTGTATATTCTGAAGGAACAATAGCGTGAATATCGACCAAAAAATACATACCATTTTTACGCACAAAACATTTTTCTGTATCGATTAATCCACTAACATTTAAAGACTTATTCTTTATTACTTCAACCATATCTTCGTATAGATTCTCATCCATAATCTCACCTAAAGCAGGTCTAAAAATCCGATAACAATTGTAAATGATAAACCCAGCAGCAAATAGTGCAGCCCAATCATCCGCAGCTTGATAACCATCACCAAGTAATAAAGCCATCGAAATACCAATAAATGCGGCTACCGATGTAATGGCGTCGCTGCGATGATGCCATGCATCAGCCTTTAGAGAGCTGCTATTTAACGATTTTGCTCGCCTCATGACAATTTGATAGCTGATTTCTTTCCACACAATGATTAATCCTAATACAATCAATGTCCAAGATTTTGGTGCATCATGTGGCGTTTGAATATTGATTAGACTTTTATAGGTAATAATCGTGGCTGAAATCACTAAAAATATGACAACAATGAAGGTAATTAGCGGCTCTATACGACCATGACCGTACGGGTGTGTTCGATCCGCTGGTCGCTCAGAATACTTAATTCCCAACAATACAAGAATAGAAGAAAAAATATCTGATGTAGATTCAATGGCGTCAGCAATCAACGCAAATGAATTGCCAAAAAATCCAGCCAACCATTTGATTAAAGCTAAACCAAAACTTCCAACGATACTAAAGTAAATTGTCTTTTTTGCTTTTTGTGATTGTGGCGTAGACATATTGCGTTTATTAGATTACAAAATAAACCATTATAATCTGAATTAAAGATTAAAGTTTTAAACATGCGATTTTTAATGATAAATCAATATGCAGGAGAGATTGCGAAACACTCTATTTAACATAATATAAATTATAAGACAATTATGTTGAAAATAAATACGGAACGTTTTTAATCAATTCCGTATTTGAAAAAACAATTCTTTAATATTGCTTTCTAAAAATTTACACTTTATAATATTGTTCCCAACCTTTAGCTGGAGGTGGTCCGACCAATAACGCATTTGCAAAAGCATTGTTAGTGATTTCTTTTGTCTTTTGATCAAATTGAATATTCGTGTTCAATCGTTGTACAATAACACCTAAACAAAATACTTGACTCAAAGGCCCAGCAATAGAAAACGGTGAACGCGTTTTCTCTAAACCTTTACAGGCTTGCAAAAAGTTTTTGAAATGATTAGATGGCGTAGCTGCAACTTCGGGTAATTTCGAAGCTAAAGCTTTGGCTTTCTCTTCAGGAATAATCTGCAACGTACTTCCATGAGATCCGCCTTTAAAAATCAAATCTTTGCTGTATATAATTTTACCTGGATTCAATTTTGCAGGTTCCAAATTTCCAGTACTTGGCGGCGGAATGTTGGGATCCAAACCAGATACGCCATATCCTTCTGGTATCGGTGGCAAATTATCGAGGCCGTCATACCAATTAATGTCAAGTGCAGGATGTCCTTTACGCTTAGGAAATTTGAATTTTAATGTAGTCGACATTGGGAAGAAGAAACCATTATGCCCATCTAATTTTACAACATTCACTTCTGTTGGTAAACCCAAATCTAAAAATTCATGTGCAGTATCAATAATGTGTGCTCCCCAGTCTCCTAGCGCGCCCATTCCAAAGTCATACCAACAGCGCCATTGCCCATTGACAAAATCCTTATTGTACATGTGCCCTTTAGTATGCATCTGCCAAAGTTCCCAATCCATAGTCTCAGGAATTGATTCAGCATTCGGAAAATTTTTAATATTAACATTCCATGAATGCCATCTTCGCGGCATATTCATATGCGCATCGATGCGTGTTATATCCTTGATAATTCCTGCCTCTTTCCATGCTTTGAATTGAAAGTAATTTGCTTCAGAATGCCCTTGATTACCCATCTGTGTAACGACTTTTGGGAATTTATTAGCCTTCTGGATCATTAATTCATTCTCATAAAAAGTATGCGCCATCGGCTTCTCCACGTAAACATGTTTGCCTAAATCCATCGCCATCATTGTCATTGGAAAGTGTGCGAAATCAGGTGTACCAATTGAAACGGCGTCGATCTCATTACTCATCGCATCGAACATCTTGCGGAAGTCCTGAAAACGCTTCGCATTCGGGAACATGTTTGCAATTTCTTGTGTATGTTTTGCGCCCATATCAACGTCGCACAACGCTACAATATTGCAGAGTCCTGTTTTATATAAGTCTTTTATAATTTCCGCTCCGCGGAAACCGATGCCAATACAAGCTAAATTTACACGTTCATTCGCTGCAGCTAAAGGAATTTTGCCAAGTAAACTGTTGGAAAGAATTATTCCACCACCAGCTAATGCTGCGCGTGAGATGAAATTTCTTCTTGAAATATAATGATTCATAATCAGCTTAAATTAAAAGGTTTAAAGTTCTTTAATTTTGATACTGCGGAAAGATACTTCGTCACCGTGATCTTGCAACAAAATATGACCCGTTTCAGCTTCACCAAATTTCTCCCAATCTTTATATTTACTTATGGCTACTAAATCCTTAAATTCTTTCGAACCACGCACAAAGCTTAACACTTTAAAACCATTCAGAAAATACGTTACTGTATTGTCTTTGGTCACCACTATTCGTCCCCTATTCCACTCTCCAATCGGTTTGCGTGGACGCGGATTTCTATCTGATGTAATCAAATCGTACAATGATGCCAATGTTCTATTACCATCACGTCCCATTTTAGCATCTGGATGTTTAGCATCATCCAATAGCTGATATTCTAGTCCTATGGCTGATCCTTGTGTTTTTTCTTTTAATGTTACGAAATATTTCACACCGCTATTTGCACCTTCAGACAATTTAAATTCAAATGAAAAATCAAATGCACTAAATTGATCTTTTGTGATAATATCACCACCATTTGTAGCCTCTCCGCCATCGGATTTAAGAACTTTGATGATACCGTCTTTAATTTCCCAACCTTTTGCAGGGAAATTCTGATGATATACACTTCTCCAGTTTGTTGAAGTTTTTCCATCAAATAATAATTTAACTCCGGAATTTTGTTCTGGTTGACTAAGCTTATTTTGCTGTAGATTTACTACATAATTGTCCTTAGGAAAAGCTTTAGGTTTCAAGTTATTTGTTTGAATTTTAATATTCTTGAAATAAACTTTTTTTCCGTCTAGATCTGGCGAAATACTATGAACTTGTAAGCCAATAAATCCACGAGCATCCAATGTATCAATCACATATGCTGCTGGAACATTGTTTATCCATGTTTTCAACTCATCGCCAATTGATTCAATTCGGATATGATTGTATTGCTCTGCTTTATATGCAGACTTTGCCTGCTCATTTAAATCTAATGGATACAACCAACCTCTGCGCGCTTCATCATATATACCCCCAGTCCAAGCACGTGGTGTAGGATCTACATCCACTTGTCTACCATATACGCGACCTTGCCCATTATTTGCAGTTGGATCATAATGACTTCTTACTTGTACGCCGGAATTAGTTTTATCGCCTTCCAATTTGATTTCAAGCTCTAAAATAAAGTCTCCATATTCTTTTTCTGTAATCAGAAAAGAATTCGGAGTGCCTTTAGTCATTGTACCTACAATAACTCCATTTTCAATAGTATATGGAGCCTTACCTCCTACCGGCTTCCAACCTTTAAGGCTTTTGCCATCAAATAAACTAGTCCAGTTTTCTTTGCTGTTCTTAGTTTGTGCTTTTATATCGTTTATATTAGAAGACATGAAAGCAGTTAACACAATAGATGCGCAAACTATTTTTATATTTTCTTTTAGTATGTTTAACATAACGCCTATAGATAGATTTATTTGTTTGTTTGAAAATTATACTGTTGGAATAGCATATCCGTTGTGATATTTCGCAGCCAAATATGTATTGGATTCCTCGTCAGTAAATTTTTTCTTTTCTTTATCCCAAAATATTTTTTTGCTTGTACGATACGCTATATTACCCATTTGAGATATTGTTGCAATATGACTACCAGCTTCAATTGGTGCATTGATTAAAGATTTATCTTTTTTACGGATAGCTTCAACCAAATTAACCATATGCAATTCTAAACCATTATCTACTGCTGGTTGAAGTGGTACAGCTTCCATCTTTTTCTTATCTGGAATTACTTCCCATCCGCCTCTATTCACAACCAATGTTCCATTATTGCCAATAAATGCTACGCCGTGATCCCTACTGTAAGGTCCTGATTCAATACCTAGCGCGTGCTCCCACTGTATATTGAAATCATCAAATTCATACAATGCTGTCAATGTATCTGGCGTTTCCGCAGCCGTATTTGGATCAGCATATACTCCTCCAGTTGCGACAATTGATTTAGGAACAGAAGCTTTCATTCCGATTAAAGCGAAGTCAATCAAATGCACGCCCCAATCAGTCATCAATCCACCAGCATAATCCCAAAACCAACGGAATTCAAAGTGAAAACGATTTTCATTGAAATTCCTTTTCTGAGCAGGACCAAGCCACAAGTCATAATTTACTCCTGCAGGAACTGGTGTATCTGGTTTTTTAATAATAGGGTCTTTCCAGCCTACATATGACCATGCTTTAACCAAACGTACTTTTCCTAATTTACCAGAATGAACGAATGCCATAGCATCTCTAAAATGTTGCTGACTGCGTTGCCATTGACCAACCTGAACAATGCAATTTGATTTAGCAGCTGCTGCTACCATTACTTCACATTCTTTGATTGAATTACCTATCGGTTTTTCAACGTAAACGTGTTTTCCCGCACGGATTGCATCTACATATTGAATACAATGCCAATGATCTGGTGTAGCGATTATTACTAGATCAACAACATTATCTTTTAAAAGTTTTTTGTGATCTTCATAAGTTTTTACTTGTATATTTCTTCCAGCTAGTTCTGATTTTCTTCTAGCTAAAACGTTTGCATCGACATCACAAAGCGCAGTACAAACAACGTTATCTACTTTAAGAAGAGCATTCAAATTAGCCCATCCCATGCCGTTAACGCCAATTAGACCTACTCTAATTTTAGACTGCAATAAATTGGATGCCATGCTGGGTACATAAAAGGTTGAGGTAGCTAGTAAAGCACTAGCTTTCAAAAAATTTTTACGGTTCATAATTAATGTTTATATAACGCAATATAACAAATTATTATCCCAAAGACTAGTTTAGATATTAAATAACCAATATGTTACAAATTATCCCTTAAAGATATTTATATCTCATAGGTTAATTTTATTGTTTATTTCGATTCAATTCTTGCAATAAGTAATTTTTAAAAACATATTGGGAATTATGAACATTATTTATACTTCATTGTTTAATGATATAAATTTATTGCATATGAACAACTATTGCAATTTCTCACTATTTACGTTTTTACTGCTATCACTTTCATTTGTAGGCTGCCAATCTATTCCGAAAGGTGCTAAAGTAGTCCAAAATTTTGACGCTAAACAATATATTGGAACTTGGTACGAAATTGCACGTATAGATTTTAAACAAGAAAGAAATCTCAATAACACCGTTGCACAATATTCTTTAAAAAATAATGGGGATATAAAAGTGGTGAACTCAGGCTATAATTATGTAAAACAAGAATGGAAAAATGCCGTGGGAAATGCCAAATTCAGAGGTAATGAAAATGAAGGGGCATTGAAAGTTTCGTTTTTTGGTCCCTTTTATTCGGGTTATAATGTTTTTGCGGTAGATAAGGATTATAGATATGCTTTGGTTGGAGGCAAAAATTTTGACTATTTATGGATTTTATCTAGAGAAAAATCTGTTCCAGAAAATATTAAAAAAGAATATTTGAAAATTGCCACAGAATTTGGTTACGATACAAATGATTTAATCTGGATAGAACATAATATGGACAACCCTTTTGTAAAATAAATATAAATTAGATGTTAATTAATATTAATATTCAATAACGCAAAAACATTTATTTTAATTATGATGTTATTACAGCATAACTAAAATAAATATAATTATGGCACTATCAACGGGAAATGAAGACCAAGTAACTAAAGCGGTCGAAAAAGAAACTTCAAAAATTCCATCTATCTTGTTTCTTGGCGCAGCATTAGGTGCCATGGCTGTATCTGCAGCATTAAAGTGTGCACGCGGCAAGGATGATAAAGACGCATTATTTGTCGGTCAGTGGGTAGCACCTTTTTTGTTGCTAGGCATTTATAATAAAATCGTCAAAACCGAAGGACACGATTAAATCCCTGTATCAATCATGAATTTAGCTGAACTAATATTTTTAGTTCAGCTTGATATTTATTATCCATTAAAACACTATTTAGATTATGAAAGAGGAAAAATCCAATAAGAAAATTGACATCATTAATAAGCATACTGTAGATAATGCAAACAAACCGCTAACTACAAACGATGGTGTGCCTATACATGATAATAATAATACATTAAAAGCTGGCGAACGTGGTCCATCCCTATTAGAAGATTTCATATATCAAGATAAATTAGCGCATTTCGATAGGGAAAGGATTCCAGAGCGTGTTGTACATGCTCGTGGTTCTGGAGCACATGGAATTTTTGAAGCAACAGCAGATGTATCTAAATATACAAAAGCTAAGTTCTTGAAAAAAGGCACTAAGACACCCTTGTTTTTAAGATTTTCCACAGTAGCTGGTTTTAAAGGTTCTACTGATCTAGCACGAGATGTGCGCGGTTTTTCAGTTAAATTTTATACCGAAGATGGTAATTATGATTTAGTGGGAAACAATATTCCCGTATTTTTCATTCAAGATGCTATGAATTTTCCGGATCTGGTACACGCCGTGAAACCAGAACCAAACAATGAAATGCCACAAGCTGCATCAGCACATGACACTTTTTGGGATTTTGTATCCTTGATGCCAGAGTCGGCACATATGGTCATGTGGGCAATGTCGGATCGTGCTATTCCACGTTCACTCCGTATGATGGAAGGTTTTGGCGTGCATACATTTAAGTTTGTCAATGACGAAGGCAAAGGAACTTTTGTGAAATTTCATTGGAAACCAAAATTAGGCGTGCATCAGGTAGCATGGCAGGAAGCTCAAAAAATTTCGGGTTATGATGCTGATTTTCACCGTAGAGACTTGTGGGAAGCCATTGACAAAGGAAATTATCCGCAATGGGATCTAGGTGTTCAATTAATTCCTGAGGAAGATGAGTTAAAATATTCATTTGACATACTAGACCCAACAAAACTCATCCCAGAAGAGGTTGTTCCAGTTCAGATTATTGGAACTATGACCTTAAATCGTAATCCCGAAAATTTCTTTGCAGAAACGGAACAAATCGCTTTTGATCCTGGACGTTTAGTGCCTGGTATTGACTTCAGTAATGATCCACTATTACAAGGGCGTGTTTTTTCCTATGCAGATACACAAAATTACCGATTGGGTGGACCCAACTTTCATGAATTACCTATTAATAGACCTGTAAATGGAAAATACAACAATCAAAAAGACGGTTTTGGTAGACAAGATATTCTTAAAGGAAATGTATCTTATTTTCCAAATAGTTTGGGTGGAGGTTGCCCCTATCATGCGATGCTTAAAGGAGAATCTGGCTTCGAATCTCATGCTGAAAAAATAGATGCAAAGAAAATCAGAGGTCGCTCATCATCTTTTGCCGATCACTTCACACAAGCTAGATTATTCTTTCAATCGCAATCTCCAGCCGAGCAGGAACATATAGTTTCAGCATATAGTTTCGAATTATCAAAAATTAATAGTCCGGACATACGCCGAAGAGAGTTGGCTATATTAAATCAAATAGATGATAAGCTTGCCAAAGCTGTCGGTGATAATTTGGGAATCGAGCCACCTAAAGAATTGGATGAGTTGACCCTACAATTTGCAAGACACAATCACCCCGAATATCCAATCAAAGCGCCTAAGCCTGAGGTTATAACATCTAAAGCATTAAGCATGGAGATAAAGCCTGGCGAAGGTACAATCGAAACGCGAAAAGTTGCATTCTTGGTGGATAATGGTGTAAGTAAAGCGAGTATTGATAAAATGAAATCAGCTTTGGAAGCAGAAGGTGCAGAAGCAGTATTAATAAGTACAAAGGTTGGAAAAGTTAAATTTAAAGAAGGCGGAGAAGAGGATATTCAATTTACGTATTTGACAGAAGCTTCAGTATGTTACGATGCTTTCTACACACCAGAAGGTGATTCGGTTAATACATTAGCAGCAGAACCAGACTATTTTCAATTTATAAACGAAGCATATAGGCATTGTAAAGCTATAGCTTTTGCAAAAGGTGCAGAATCGCTCATTGAGGATACATTAATAAAAGATATTGATGATGGAATTATTTTAGAATCTAAAAAGGATTTGACTAAAGATTTCATTCATGTAATGAAAGGACATCGAATTTGGGAACGTGAGAAAGCGCGCAAAGTAGCTGTCTAGAAATTAAACATAATAATAACAGCTTTTCAAAATTGAGAAGCTGTTATATAATTATAAATAAATAGATAGTGTGTGATTTCTATTTTAACATTTTTGATATTTATTAATCAAAAATTTTATTTTGGTACAATAATAAAAAAATAGATTGCATTTATTAAAGTTTTGTATTTTTTTTAATTATACACTGTAGTGAATATCCTACAGCGTTAATTGAGAGGATATTATAATAATATTTGACCAGCAAAATTTAAATTATTTTAGAAGAGTACGACTTGTTACTAGTCGTGCTTTTAATTTTTGATCCGAAGAAGTATCTTTCTCTATTAGAAAATTTTTAATATCTGATTTTACTAATGCTTGTTTCCAAGAATCAATATTAACTTTTTCATCATCAACATATAAACTATAAAAATTGGAATCTATATTTTTCAGTTTAGAATAAATTATCTTAGAACTTCTTGCATTCTCCTCAGAATTTACAATAATCGTAGAAGGATTTGATTTAGGATTGCCAAATAGTGCTTGAGATTGTTTAGTATCTAAAAGGATTACTTGATCTAAATAAATATGATCAGCCATATACCATATTTTATTTTTAGGTAGTTGAACTCCATTATAAATTACCACTGCATCTCTCAAATTTAAATCCGATTCCAATGGGGCATTAAATTCTACTTTTAAAGTACATTTAACATTTACATTTTTGTAGTCTAATGAGGCTGGAGACCAATTTGAAATATTATTTAGCAATCTAAAAACTTCTTTACTATAGGATTTATCGGTACTTTTAATAATTCGCTGATTTCTAATTTTACCAGAAGATGTAATAACGTAACTGACAATAACTTCACCTTTTTTTTTGCCATACAGCAATGGCTTCAACGGATATTTCTTATTAGCATTTATGTATTCTGATATATCCGTGAATTCATTTGATAAAATTACGGGTAAAGTTTTATTAGAGCTTTTAAGGAGATTTGCTTGGGTTATTGTGCGTTGGCTCATTGCCAAATCAACAGAGAGAAATAAACAGCAAAAGAATAGAGTTACAATTTTTATTCTAACTGAATACTTAGCACAAAACATAAATTATTTTTATAGGTAGATAATGGTTACAAAAATGGCGAATATTTCCCCACTTCGTAATACCTAATTAAAGGTAATTTTATTAACAGGCACAAAATATGAATTTTATCTTATTAATACAACATTTTACTAATACACACCTAGCTTTTTATTTAAATCATAAATTAATATAATTATAGATTCATCCAAATCGGCAAAGCGAATTCTTTTAACAGATGTGCTAATTGAAATTTTTCATGAGTTACCTTACTTACAAATCTAACTTCTTCTAGCTCTGCATTCGAGGTGGGAAGGTGTATTAAAGGTGACTTTAGTAGAAATATATTCCCTTCTACAATTGTGTTTTTCTCATTTACAGCTTGCGTTTCGTGCTTACCTAGATATTCAAAATCATCATAAGTAAACTCAAGTTCTAGTTCCTCTTTCAATTCACGCAAAAGAGCATCTTTATAAGATTCGTTACATTCAACTTTTCCACCTGGCAGCATATAAAATATTGACTTCTTCTTTCGTACAACTAATAAATCATTATCCGCATTTAATAATAATGCAGATGCAATAACTATCTTATTCTGAGACATTATAGTCTTAACTATTTTATTTTTAGTACGTATTTTATTCCACCAATTATGTGTTTTTGAAATGGTTCAGAATCATAAGATTCGTCTGTATGGCCAAGACCTGTATAGAATGCTCTGCCCCCATCAAACTCTTGAAACCATGCTATTGGATGAAACTTCCCCATCTTACCACCTTTGTATGAAGTCTCGTCAAGTGTCATTAAAATATTTAAACCATCTTTTACATCTCTGAAATCATACCACTCATCGCGGTGAATCCATGTTTGCTGTAAATGTGAAGTTGATGGATGTGTACGGTTCAGTACATCAATTCGAGCCTCTTGCACCTCGGGATGACTCACAAAATACCCTCCAACCAATGCACCATACCAAGGCCAATTGTATTCGGTATCTGATGCAGCATGGATGCCTACATAACCTTTGCCAGACTGAATGAATTTTTGAAAATTTTCTTTTTGCGTTTTGTCAAGTATATCACCAGTCGTATTCAAAAAAATTACTGCATCATATTTTTTAAGACTATCCACATGGAAATGAACTGAATCTTCTGTATGCAAAAACTTTATACCATGTTTGTCCAATAAATTAGAAACTGTAGCCACACCTTTTGGAATACTAGCATGTCTAAAGCCATTAGTTTTAGAAAATATCAAAACTGATTTTCCAGTTTGAGCTTTCGCATAAGTCATAATTCCGATTAGGATAAAGATTATAGAATATAAATTTCTCATGTGAGGGTATTATTTAAATTATAATTGGGATACTTTTGAATAATAGTTTAAAGCAGATTTGATGTCATCCTCTTCGACGTAAATGTTGTACGTACAGTTTCCTATATCTTTTAATAAAGCAAATCCAATCTTGTTGTCTTCGTTCTTTTTATCATTCTTCATCAAATCCACAAACACTTGATATTGTTCTTTCGTATAAGAATATTTTGGATATTTTAAAAGGAATGTATTAGTGATATCGGTAAGAGCTTCATCTGTTAAGCCCGTAAATTTATTTGAAAGCCAAGCTTCGCAAATCATGCCTATCGCAATTGCTTCACCGTGTAACAAGGGCTTTTCATCGTTAAATAAGGAATATCCTTCAATTGCGTGTCCAATAGTATGTCCGAAATTTAAAATCTTACGTAATCCTTTCTCCGTTGGGTCTTGGGTAATAACAGAATTTTTAATATCAACAGATTTATAAATCAAATCCGCAGAGATATTTTCCAAGTCCACTGATTTACAAGTCTCATAGAATGATTTATCCTGAATTAAGCCATGCTTAATTACTTCGGCAAAACCTGAAACAAGTTGTCTTTCGTCCAATGTTTGCAAGAATTGTGTACTGATGAAAACAGCTTGAGGTTGTGTAAAGGTACCAATGATATTCTTAACGTTATCCAAATCAATACCTGTTTTACCACCTACTGATGCGTCTACTTGCGACAATAATGTTGTCGGAATCTGAATAAAATCAATTCCTCTTTTGTATGTCGAAGCAGCAAATCCACCCATATCCGTCACCACACCACCACCTAAGTTTATCATTAAAGCTTTGCGATCCGCACCAAAATCTAACATAGTTTTCCAAACTCCGATACAGAAATCAATATTTTTATTTTCTTCTCCAGGATCAACTTCGATGATATCGTAATGAATCAAATCTGGAATAGCATTTTGTAATACGGGTAAACAATTATCGTTGGTATTTCTATCGACTAAAACGAGAATCTGTGAATAGCCACGCTCCTCGATGAATGGTAAAAGTGACGCTAAATCTTCTTCAAAATATACGTTGTATCCTAAACTTTGGATTGGTTGCATGTTCTTATTTTATAAGTGTTATTCTATGGGTAAAGATAGAAATAATATTAGATGATTTGGACTTTCATTCCGTCAAATTCAATAATATCTCCCTTACGAACTTTTAATCTTTTACGGTAATCAACCTCTCCATTATATACGACTAATCCTTCGTCTACCATACGCTGAGCCATGCCTCCATGCTCTACCCAATTCAATGCTTTTAATAATTGAATCATGGGAATAAATTCTCCTTCTAACTTGAATGTTTGCATAAACAAAAATAAACCAAAAATATACCAATTCTATCCATATCTTGTAAAAAAGTGCAAAATATATTTATTATAGAGTACTTTTGTTTAGATAACAATTAGAGAAGATGGCATTGCAAGAAACCCTATTGAACTTTGAAAATACGGAAATAGCATTTAAAAATAAGAGTGACAAAGACTTAGAAAGAGCCTATTGGCTTTTCAAGATGGTCGCGTCTAGTACGTTAATTAAAATCGGGACTCCAATAACGAATTTTTCTCTAAATATTGGTTTACCAATTCAGGGAATTATTCGCAATACTATCTACAAGCAGTTTTGTGGTGGCGAAACTATACAAGGCTGTACATCTGCTATTGCGGAACTTGGTAAAGGTAATGTAACCACAATTTTGGATTATTCTGTTGAAGGAGAAGATTCTGAAGAAAGCTTTGATGCTTGTTGTAAAGAAGTTTTAGCAAGTGTTGCATATGCACGAACAAATAAACTGATTTCATTCTGCGTATTCAAACCTACGGGAGTTGGTAGATTTGATTTATTAGCAAAAATTGATGCAAAACAAGCACTTAGTGAAGATGAAAAAGCGGAATTTACAAGACTATTAAAACGTTGTGATGCAATCTGCAAAGCATGTTATGAAGCTGGAATTCCTGTGTTAGTTGATGCAGAACACTCCTGGATTCAAGATACAATTGATGATATTGCGCGCGAATTGATGGAACGCTATAATAAAGAGAAACCTATTGTGTACAATACGTATCAATTATACAGACATGACAAATTAGCCTCGTTAAAAGCAGATTTAGCTTATGCAGAAAAGCAAGGTTTTTATTTGGGTGCTAAAATAGTACGTGGTGCTTATATGGAAATTGAACGCGAACGTGCAGCAGAAAAGGGCTACCCATCTCCTATTCAAGCAACGAAGAATGCTTCAGATATTGATTATAATGAAGCAATATTATTCTGTTTAGATAACATCGATCGCATCGGATTAATGGCTGGTACGCACAATGACCAAAGCAGTATGCTTTTAGCTACAGAAATGGACAAACGCCGCATTGCACACAATCATTCGCATGTATTCTTTGCGCAGTTATTGGGAATGTCGGATAATCTTTCTTTCAATTTAGGTGCTGCAGGCTATAATGTTGCGAAATATATGCCATATGGGCCAGTAAAAGCTGTAATGCCTTACTTGTTCCGTAGAGCTCAAGAGAATTCTTCAGCTGCTGGACAAACAGGACGAGAATTGAGCTTAATAATTAAAGAAAAACAACGTCGTAAATCGTTGAAAAAATAAAAATAATGGCTGTATCTTTACAGCCATTATTTGTTTAAAGCAATTCCTAAACCTCCATGCATTTAGAAGAAAAAATAAATAAGCTCCAAAGCATAGCTGAACCCTACGAAGCTTTATTATTCGACGTAGACGGGACTTTAGCGGACAATATACACGGACATAAAGCCGCTTATGTGGCAGTTTCAAAAGAATACGGCGTAGATTTGGATCCTGAACTCATCGATGAAACCGCAGGTTGGCCGACAGTTGCTGTTGCCCGAGAAATTTGTAAGAGATACAAGGTGGAATTTGATGTTGAAGTGTTCTCAAAGCGAAAATCTCAAATTTTTATTGAAGAATTCATTCAACAAACGCAACCTATTGAGTATGTCAGGCAGATTTTATTTCAAAATGTTGGCAAGAAAAAAATCGGCATTGTGTCTGGAGGAAGCAGATCAACTTTAAATATAACCCTAGAGGTCATAGATGTAAATGGGAAATATCAAGCAATGGTCTGTGCAGGCGACACAATTAATGGTAAACCTTCTCCTGAGCCTTTCTTACTTTGTGCAGAACAATTAGAAGTAGATCCACATCGCTGTCTTGTATTCGAAGACGGTGATCCTGGAGTACAAGGTGCTATTGCAGCAGGAATGGGCTGGGTAAGGATTGACCAATTATAAAAAATAATACTTCTTAAAAAGTAGTAATTATTCGAATACCACTATTTGTGTAATCCAAATCAGATTTGCGAAATTGTCCCAACGGTACCTTAACAAAAGGCTCGACCGAAAGGGACATTTTCTTATTCATATTAACTTTTTTACCTAGTGAAAAATTTGCAAAACCGCTAAAACCCTTTGGATTAACATTATCTTGAAGAGATTTAACTGTTTTAACCTTTGTCTTATTTAAGCTTTGTGCGGCATTAGGAATTAACGATTCTTTATCCTGAAGAGAAGACACACCAACATTTTCAATGTATTGCGCCTCACGCTGCTGATTAATAATAGCTGAATATGAAACTCCTGCTGAAGAGTAGAATCCCTTATTAAAATTATAGGTCACATCTAAAGGTATTTCTAGTGCTTCCACCTTGCCCATAACGGCATTAACATTTGGCAATATCATTTGCTGCTTGTTTGAGAAATTTAATTCTCCTGCTAGCGGTGAATTTTGGTAAGAATTTTCCATACTTATTTTCTCCGAATATGACATATCCATAGGATCTTTAATAACTCCAACAGAGTACGAATTGTAGGATGTTCCTGTACGTAAACTTATTTTCGAATTAATAGCATAAGATACTAAGAAACCTGCACCTACATCAAATTTGTCTGCCGTACGGTGCGGAGAAACGTATAATCCCAGTTGAAACTTATCACCTAATGACATTTTACTTTCGTTATTATTAGGAGCTGGATTCCTTGTTCCTCCTATATTGACAGCTTGAGAAGCAAACGTAGTTACAGTTGGAAGAATTAATTCTGGATATGATGATTCCTCATGTGTAGTTTCTAAAATTGGTAAAATTTTAGGATCCACCTTTTTCAAATTAGCAATAGATAGTGAGGTCAGTGTGGGCTGAATTACATTCAATTCATTATCTAAACCTTCAATGGTAACACTTGAAGAATATGGTAACGTAGGATGAGACTTTAACCTAGACGAGTTTGCGCCTTTATGTGAATCGTTCATTGCGATTGTTGTTGACTCTGAAGATAAAGTGTGTCTATTCCGAGAATTTTCTAATATATTCGAGGAGCTTCTGTCTGAAATAGTTGGACTAGATTTAGCAATTTGGGTATCAACTGTAATATCATCTTCTTGCGAACGATATATGTATAACGATACAGCTAGAACCGATAGACCTACTGCAGCTATATTTGCCAAACGCTTAAATGATATGACGTGAGTATTTCCAGCCTTACCTTGTTGCGCTGCAAATCTTTCCCAAGCCCCCTCACGATAAGGAAGTTCTTGCGAAGCCTTTAATTTAGCCTTAATATCTTCTATTAAATCTTTATTATTCATATATGTAGATATTAACCAACTTTAATTTTATTCAACATTTCAAATTGCTCTTGATACAATATTCTCAATCTGGATTTAGCACGAGTTAGATAAGTTCTGCAAGTACTATCTGGAATATTAAGCTTTTTACTAATTTCATCGTGTGAATAACCTTCAATTTCATATAGATTGAATATTGTACGTTGAATTTCTGGTAATTTATTTAACAAAGCTAAAATATCATTCACTTCTAAATTGCTTGATAATGAGACAGAATTATTCTCTATTTCTATTTCATTTATATCATCAATATCGAGTGTAACTTTTTGTGCTCTTAATTTATCGATAGACGTATTGACAGTGATACGAGCAATCCAACCTTTGAATGATTTTTCTAAAGCAGATTCATCACTAAGAACTTCAAAATTGGATAACTTTTTGAAAATCTTGACAAAGCTTTCGTTGACTATATCCTCTGCTTCCATTTCATTCTTCACGTAACGAAGAGAAACTGCCATCATATAACCATAAAACCGCTTATACAAGAAAGATTGGCTACGTGCACTTTGTTGTGCTAGACAATCTTCCAAAGCAGACTTCAATGTCAATGGACTATTCCTTTTGAAATATCTGGAAACTATACTCACTCGTGCAGTTGAACTTTGTCTTTTTTGTATTTCTAAAGTTAAAGAATTATTATTGATAATCACTTTTGCTCTGTCATTATAAGGGTATAACGTACCTTTTAATATGTATGCTACATCATATTCTAAAATAATTACGGTCAATTTTTATTATTGATTAACAGCTCATATTTGCTTATATTTAATTGAAAGGAGATTCTGCTATGAAACATATATTATTGCCAACGGATTATTCAGATCATGCTAATAATGCGTTTTTCTATGCTTTACATTTAGCCAACAAATTTGGTGTTAAGCTGTATGTACTCTTCTCGTATATACCTCCTGTATTATCAGCAGCACATGCCGGTCAGCCTGAAATGCTCAACACGGTTTATCAGGAAATTGAAAATTCACGCAAAGATTTTTCTATGCGTAAGAATAATGAGTTGATGCAAAAGGCCATTGCGCAAAATATAGATACCACAAATGTAGAGTTTCTATTTGACCATGGAACGGTACTTGGTGGTGTGAAGAATGCTATAGCGAATCAAGAAATAAGTTTGATTGTAATGGGCGTATATGGTGCTTCTGGGTTTGCTGGAGAATTTATGGGTAGTAATACGACGACAGTCATTCGCAATGTTATATTACCAGTTTTGGCTATACCATTACAAGCAAAATACAATCCAATTCAGAAAATAGGTTTTACTACTTTATTTAAAGAAAAGGATTTTCATGCTTTGGAGCAAATCGTTGAGATAAGTTCTTTGGTAGACGCTAAAGTATATTGTGTTAACGTCAAAACTGAATCAAGTAGTCCTTCCGAAGTACTATTAAATGCAGAAAAATGGACTAAAAGTTTTAAGGATCAAGAGTTGAAATTTGTGTTTCTTGAAAAAGAAAATTCTGTTGAAGAGACTGTTAATAGATTTATTTTAGATAATGATATAGACATACTTGCTATTGTACGACGCAACAGAAACTTTTTTGATCGATTGATGAGCTCAAGTTTATCTACCAAACTCACATTTCATTCGGAAATACCTATATTCGTATTTCATGAATCGAAATAGTTTGGGACAATGAATATTCAGATAATTCAAGATAAATTAAAAGCACTGCAACTTTTGGATAGCAAAATTCAGAAGTATACGTTGCTAATCGATGATAAAATGATAGAGCAAGGAGCATTATTTTTTGTACCGCTTGGTGGTAAAGAAATAAAAATTGTGATTCCTGCTCCTTCGCATCAAGATTTTTTGCAAGATGAATCTAAAGTCACATACAAAAACTTACTATTGCGAAAGGAAATCATTATCCTGAAATGACGACTTAAACACCTTTAAAATCTATTTCCTCCAAGGATTCATATAACTTTAAGTATTTTGAGATAGCTTCGCGTTTTCTATTATCAAGATTAAAATCCAAATTTTCTGTCAAGTAGATCTTGTAATCAAAATTTGGATAAGAAGGTAATCTGGTAATTACATCTAATGGATGTGAAACCCCTTCTCTCAATGCCATATTAAAATCGGAAATAAAATCCTCCGGTAATTTTTTATTTGAAACCCACACCGCGTAAGCAAAAGGTAAACCTGTAAAATCCTTCCAAATTTCGCCCAAATCATAGATATACGGTACAGTATCTTTTTGTCCAAAAGTACGATCACCAATCAAAACATACGCATCTGCCTCTCCTTCCATTACAACCTCAACATCCAATTTCCAGTGATGCTTAAGAAGAATGCGTGCTAAACCATTGGAGGTACGAGACTGGGGATCTAATCGTAAACTACGAATCTGCTCGATAGGCTTTGTGGAAAAAATAAATACCGAATCCACAGCACCATCTGAACCAATACAGTAATCTGTTACGATATGATAATTGGGAATTCTAGTCAAGGCAGCTACAGGAATTATACCTAAATCTGCTTCATTTTGAATAACTTTTCGAGCACATTCTGCTGGCACATCTACACTTAAATCAATTTGCTCTAAAAGCTTAGGAGATGCTTTTATTCCTTGTAAAAACGGCAATGTATTGGTATAACTTACCGCCGAAACTTTTATTTTACTCATTCCAACCCTTCTAAATGCGCCGTATTGTAATAATCTATTATAGTAAACTTTCCATTCTCGTATGACAAAACATACAAAGCTGTATTGGTATGGGGAAAGTCTTCCATATTGCAAACTGACGTGTCTGTGAGATGACAAAGCATAATACGCAATGCTCTACCGTGCATACAAACTAAAATAGTTTCTTCATCCTCATGACCCAACATATAAGCGATAGCTTCTTTCTGCCTTTGTACAAGCTGATTTGGGGATTCACCGTTTGCGATTCGGACATCTAATTCGTTATTTTTCCACGAAGAAACTAATTCTTTGAAACCTTGCATTATCGTCTCATCTTGAACTTTTCCTTCATAAATACCCCACGAAATTTCATCCAAGCCAATTAAATCCTCGCGTGGAATGCCTAACTCATTGACAAAACGTTCGACGGTTTCGTGCGTACGAACAAGTGTTGAAGTATATATTTTGTCAAAGGGAATATGTTTGTATGCATTGAAAAAAGCATCCGCCTGTTTTCTACCGTTATCATTTAGCGAAGTATTCACACCTCTTCCCTGCACAATTCCTTTCAAATTGAGATCAGTTTGTCCGTGTCTAATAAAATAAAAAGTCTTTTTCACTACGTAACAATTTATTTAATTGACAACAGGTAAAGCATAGTATTTCTTTAACTTATCCTCTTCAAATACGACATCATTATAATCCGTAACAACATTATATAATGTATCCCGCTCAATTGGATGACGCCCTACATTTTTAATAAGCTGAACCAATTCTTGTGTACTCATTGCTGGTGTTTGTTCTTCTGCACCAGCCATTGAATAGATTTTTGTAGTATCATCCAATGTGCCATCAATATCATCAACTCCGTACGCCAATGACAATTGTGCAGTATCGCGCGAAATCATAGCCCAGTAGGCTTTGATGTGTGGAAAATTATCCATGTAAATACGTGCGATGGCGTAATTTCTTAAATCCTCAATAACAGAAACTTCAGGCACATGCGCCATTTGGTTGTCTTTATTTCTGAATTTTAATGGAATAAAAGTTTGAAATCCACCGGTTTTATCCTGCAAAGAACGCAAACGCTCCATATGATCAACTCTATGCCAAAATTCTTCGATATGTCCATAAAGCATCGTAGCATTCGTATGCATGCCTAATTTATGCGCTTGTTCGTGAATGTCCAACCATTGTTCCGCTGTACATTTATCATGTGCAATTTGTTCCCTGATTTCAGGATGAAAAATTTCAGCGCCACCACCCGGCATAGAATCCAAGCCGCATTCTTTCAAGTATTTCATACCGTCATAATGCGATAGTTTAGCCTTTTTGAATATGTAGTAATACTCCACAGGAGTCAACCCTTTGATGTGTAAATCAGGACGATGTGCTTTACAACGTTTGAAAAATTCAGCGTAAAATTCGAGATTTTGTTTTGGAACCACACCACCAGTGATATGCACTTCGGTAACAGGCTCATTGTCGTATCTTTTGACAATATCAAGCATACCATCTACGTCCATTTCCCAACCTTCTGCACGTTCCTTTATCATGCGCGAATATGAACAAAATTTACAATCGTACACGCACACATTCGTAGGCTCGATGTGGAAATTTCTGTTGAAATACGTATAATCACCGTGTTTTTTTTCGCGTATATAGTTAGCGAGAACTCCTAAATAGTTAAGTTCTCCCTTTGTGTATAATATTACTCCCTCATCAAACGATATACGTTCTTCAGCTAGTACCTTTTCAGCAATTCTTTTTAAATCAGTGTCCAAATTCGGATTATTGATTAGAAAAGTAAGCTTCCTCTCTGCATTCATATATTACTCCTTCTGTTCAAATATATCAAAAACAATGTAACAACTCTTAAAAACATAATGTTCTTAAGCTTCCACAAATTGTTGCATGTCGATCAATCTTTTATATAACCCGTTGTGATTTATTAGCTCCAAATGCGAACCAACTTCCACAATTTTCCCAGCCTCCAATACCACAATTTTATCGGCATTTTGGATGGTACTTAAACGATGTGCGATAACTACTGTTGTCCTGTTCTCCATCAGTTTATACAACGCATCTTGAACCAATCTTTCGGATTCTGTATCCAACGCTGAAGTTGCTTCATCCAACAACATAATAGGTGGATTTTTAAGCACCGCTCGCGCGATACAAATACGTTGACGCTGTCCTCCCGAAAGTTTAGATCCTCTATCACCAATGTTCGTTTGATAACCTTCTGGAGTTGTTAATATAAAATCGTGAGCATTCGCAATTTTTGCAGCAGCTTCAACTTCATCTTGTGTTGCATTTTCATTCGCAAACGCGATATTATTGAATATAGTATCGTTAAATAAGATAGATTCTTGATTAACTGTTCCTATTAACACACGTAACGAATATTGATTTAATGACTTGATATTTTTACCATCAAAAAGAATTTCTCCACCTGTGACATCCATAAATCGTGGAATTAAATCAACCAATGTTGATTTACCTCCCCCCGAAGGTCCGACTAATGCAATGGTCTGTCCCTTGGCGATAGTCAGATTGATATTATGCAAAATTTGTTTCTCACCGTAAGAAAAATCAACATTTTCAAAAGTAATATCAGAATCAAATGCTGTAACAATTTTCGCATTTGGAACATCTTCCACATTGTTTTTTTCATCTATCAATTCCAATACACGTTCACCAGCCGCAATACCATTATGGACATTAGAAAATGAATCTGTCAAAGCTTTTGCAGGACGCATCACCTGAGAAAATATTGCGATATATCCGATGAATTCAGAAGCTTTCAAATCCCCTTCACCATTAAGAACTAAGCTACCCCCATACAACAATATGATGGCCACCATAGCAACACCTAAAAGCTCTGAAACTGGAGAACCCATTTGTTGTCTACGAACCATTCTACGCATAATTTTGGAATAGTTTTCACTTTCTTGATTAAATCTGTTATTGATAAAAGTCGATGCGTTAAAAGCTTTTATGATTTTGACACCTGACAATGCTTCATCCAAGTTTGAAATCATTTTACCATAAGATTCTTGTCCTTCCTTAGCTTGCGACTTTAATTTTTTCACTATCCGTGAAATCACAAAAGCAGAAATTGGAATAACTAAAATCGAAAACAAAGTCAATTTTGCAGACAATGAAAATAATACAACAATATATGCAAGTAACTGAAGTGGCTCTTTAAATACAACCTGTAAAGTACCTGTAACTGAAAATTGTACGACCTGAACATCAGATGCAATCTTGGAAATAATATCACCTTTCCTTTGATTCGAAAAATAGCCTGTATGCAACTTCATCACATTATTGAATACCGCTTTACGAAGATTTAATAAGGTATGTATGCGTAAGTTTTCCATTATTCTTTGGGAAAGATAGCGGAAAAGATTACTGATAAATACAGAAATAATAATAACAACACAGACATATTTTAGTGCTTCGTAAGGCCCCAAATCAAAATACAATCTATCTGCATAATACGTGAACCAATCACCAAACTCTAACCAACTCTCAGGCTTTGTAACAACAGCAGGAGCTTGAATATCTGCATCGCCTGTACCTTTGAAAAGAACTTGTAATAACGGCACGAGTAAGGCCAAATTTAACGTTCCAAAAATTACAGTGATAATTGTACAGATAATGTATGGTATAGCATATTTTTCAATAGGCTTGGCAAAAGATAATAATCTAAAGTATGTTTTCATTCACAAATTCTCAATAAGCAAAAATAGTAAAAATGACGGTCAATTAATTGATTATCGAAATATACACTCAAAATGTTGCATATAAGTGATAAAGATTAAAGTATATAAAAAATATAGTCTTTTATGAATGAATAATTCAACAAAGCGATTAACTTTTTATAAATTTAGCACCAAATATTTATTTTAATGGAAATTCAAGTAGCGAAAAGATTACAACATACAGAAGAATATTACTTTTCGAAGAAATTAAGAGAGATAGATGAGATGAATAAAGCAGGTGCTCAAGTGATTAACCTTGGGATAGGAAGTCCTGATTTACCGCCTCATCCCGAAGTGATTAAAGTGTTGAGCGAACAAGCGGCACAAAACAATACACACGGCTATCAAAATTACAAAGGTGCTCCTGTCCTTCGTCAAGCGATGGCTGACTGGTATGCGCGCTACTACGGTGTGACTCTTGATTCAAATACTGAGATTTTACCCTTAATCGGTTCCAAAGAAGGTATCGTTCATATCTGCATGACTTATCTTCAAGAAGGTGATGAAGTTTTAATTCCTAATCCAGGCTACCCAGCATATACAAGCGCGGTTCACGTGACTGGTGCAACTTCAACTCCATATGCACTGACCTTAGAAAATAATTGGTTGGTTGATTTTGAAGAATTGGAAAAACGTGATTTATCGAACGTCAAGATGATGTGGATTAATTATCCGCATATGCCTACAGGTGCATTAGCAAATAAAGAATTCTTCGAAAAAGTAATAGCTTTCGGTAAGAAACACAATATCCTAATTTGTCATGATAATCCGTATAGCTTTATCTTGAATGATTCTCCAGAAAGTATTCTATCTGTGGAAGGCGCAAAAGATGTGGCGATAGAATTGAATTCACTGAGTAAATCATCCAATATGGCTGGATGGCGTATTGGAATGTTGGTAGCAAATGAAGCACGTATCGGAGAGATTCTGCGTTTCAAGAGCAACATGGATTCAGGGATGTTTTTACCCATGCAATTAGCTGCCGCAAAAGCATTGAGTTTAGACAAATCATGGTATACACAGCTAAATGAAGAATATGCTGAGCGTCGCAAAAAAGTGTTTGAAATCATGGATTTGTTAAATTGTACATACGATTTGAATCAAGTTGGGTTATTCGTCTGGGCACAGATTCCAAAAGGCTTCAAAAACTCGTATGAGCTTTGCGATAAAATTCTTTATGATGCTAAAGTTTTTATTACGCCAGGTGGTATTTTTGGAACTGCTGGTGAGCATTTTATACGCATAAGTCTATGTGCAAATAATGAAACTTTGGAAAAAGCCATAGCTCGAATTAAGGCAAATATTTAACACGATTAGAAATAATAAAAATATGAATATAGCTATCGTCGGAATAGGTTTGATAGGTGGTTCTGTTGCTCTCCGACTTAAGGAAACTGGTTTCATACAAAAGGTCGTTGGTGTGGACAAAAGCGAAATCAATCAAAACAAAGCTTTACAACTGGGGTTGGTTGACGAAATCCAAGACTTAGATAATGCAATTGCATCTTGTAAAATTATTGTACTAACGACTCCTGTAGATGCCATTATGCAATTGGCTCCCTATATTTTGGACAAAATTACCGATCAGGTAGTTATAGATATGGGCTCTACAAAAATCAATATCTTGCAAAAAATTGCGGATCATCCGAATCGTGGTCGATATGTAGCAGCGCACCCAATGGCTGGTACTGAATATTCTGGTCCTGAAGCTGCATTGCCAAACTTGTTTAAAGACAAAAACATGGTGTATGTAGAAGCATTCAAATCAGATGAAGATGCTTTTGATCTGGCAGATGCTTTGACAGATTCCTTAGAGATGAAATCTCTATTTATGAATGCGGAAGAGCATGATGTACACACAGCTTATGTATCGCATATTTCGCACTTGACATCTTTTGCTTTAGCCTTAACGGTGTTGGAAAAGGAAAAATCACAAGGTAGGATTTTTGAATTAGCGGGTTCGGGTTTTGAGTCGACTGTCCGTTTGGCAAAATCTTCTCCTGATATGTGGACACCTATTTTCAAACAAAATAGAGAGAATGTATTGGAAGTGTTAGAAGAACATATCAAACAGCTGCAGAAATTGCACAATAAACTTGAAAAAGAGGATTACGATGGTCTTCATAAGCTTATTAAAAAGTCAAATAAAATTAAACGAATTATAAAATAATGAACTTTATGCCACTTGAAAATGCGCTTATTTCTTTAAGAAAATTAGAGAAAGTAGATTTCGATGCACTTTCTCAAGTGGCTTCTGATCCTTGTATTTGGAAAGATCATCCTGATTTTACACGATATACATCAGAAGGATTTACAATATATTTTGAACAATTACTAAATACGAATTATCCATTGATAGTTATCGATAAGAATTCAAGTGAACTACCCATTTGCTAAAGACAAATGGGCTTCGGGCTTCACAGACTAGTGCTTTGTTGCCAAAGTCTTATTTGAGTCTCCGCCCGTGTAATCGCCAGTTCCTGACGATATTATTTTTAATCCTTCTTTCAGAATGTTTTTTGCAGCGTTTAAATCACGGTCTAAAACGTGTCCA
>NZ_VIQM01000044.1 GCF_008520265.1 Sphingobacterium cavernae | reverse complement strand
AAATATATACCAGCTGGAAATAGTACTCCCGGAATCCAGAGCCATAAAAAACATCCTCTTGAAAATGGATGAAAAACAAACAAGGTTAATCGAGATCGTCAATAAAAATTTCTAGGGTGTCCCATTGAGGAAAACAGGAGGAATTTAGGTCATTTTATCCACATTTGACTGTATAACTTTTACTCTTATTTTTAGGTTTTTAGGCTTTAAATGCGGTTTTTTGTAATTATCAGAACGGCCATAATGGATAACAAGAACTTTACGAAATTAGTTGAATTGCTCGAACAGGAATCAGCAGCCGTATCGCATCTGAAACATCCAGATTAGCCGAAAATGCAGCTTCTGAGCAAATCATTTCAGATCTGAATGCTACTATTAAACAACTTAATGAAACCATAGGTGGTCTTCTGGAAGAAATACGTTTGCTAAAGGGGCCTAAAAAAAATAGTAGAAACAGCTCTCTTCCTCCTTCAAAAGATGAAAACAGCCCTCCTCGAACCACTAGTTTACGAAAATCCAGCGGAAAGTCTT
>NZ_VIQM01000045.1 GCF_008520265.1 Sphingobacterium cavernae | reverse complement strand
TAACTGTTCTAGGGCTAGGTCCTTCATGGACTCAAAATCAAAATCGCTTTCCTTAATACTCATAATTACTATGTCAAAAATAATACTTCTGTTTATTATCCTTGACACAGTTTATTTTACAGTCTCTCAGCAGGTTCAATTTTGTTTTTTAATCGCGCATCTGTTATTTTTTTGCATTCGTGTATAAAGCTCTTTATTGATGTTTCCGTTTTTAACTCTATATGCTTAGAACTGAATAAAGCGATGAAACAAATTAGCACATGGAATTTTATTGGTTCTTCCTTATAATGGATAATTGGCCTAGTTTGTAAATCACTTTTAGTAATTCTAAATGCTTGTTCTACTCGGTATAATTCGCGATATCTCTCAATAATCATCTGATTACTAACTTGAGACTCTTTCAAATTAGTGTAATAACCCTTAACACCTAATAATTTTATTGTCTTATCAATAAGTCCTTGATTGAGTTCTAACTTTTCACCCGTTGCTTTAGTAAACTTTAGTTTTTTACTTTTTCCTGGATTTGCAATTAAATAGTTTGCCTTTTCGATTTGCTTTTCCATCTCATATTTATCTTTTCGGTAACGTAGGGAGGAATAACTGCAAATTAAGTCTCCATTCTCGGTCTTTATTCGAATGCTTTGACCGTCTTTTCGCACTAGTGATTTGTTAATGTCTTCTAGTAAGTTAGTTGAAAGGTTGCGTAGTCGAGCACCTACAATAAAGTTGATACCCTTCAGATTCAGCTGATTACTATTATGATGGCTAATCATAGCTGCATCAGCAACAACCGTAAATGATTTCACATTATATTTAGAAATAAACTTCTCGATCATGGGTATGAAGGTGTGTCCTTCAAAAGTGTTGCCTGGGAATACATCATAAGCAACTGGAATTCCTTCTTTGGTGACCATTAATCCAATAAGAATCTGAGGTTGTTGCGACTTACTATCCTTTGAAAAACCATTTTTACGTAGATCATCCGATTCAAAAGTTTCAAAATATAAAGTAGTTACATCATAAAAAACTAGATTATAATCAAATAAATAATGTTTCTGCGCAAATTTAACAGCAATTGTCTCAACTTTAGATTTTAAGGATAACCAAAGTGGTGCAGATTCATAATATCGCTGTCGATGATACTTTATACCAAAATATTCTTCTATTAAACTTACCGAACGAAGTTTAGAGGCTGGCTCTAGCATCCTAATAATTACTAAATCCAATAAAAATGGATTCTGTATTTTATCAAATCCTATAGAAATGAATAACTTATGAATTAATTCATAAACAAAACCATAATAAATACCTAAGAATTCAGTCTGTTTAACATTTATGATATAGTTAGAATTAACATCCTGATAAAGAAATAGCTGACTACTAAATTTCTTTATGAAATCTTGAGCTAAGGTGATCAATTTTTTAGTTCATCTGCATCTCTAGCTGTGCCAATGTGCCGAACAATAACACGTTTACGATTCTTGATTTCATAAACTTGTACAGATGTCGACCCTTTACTATACTTAATTTGCCTGATTTTAAGCATTTATTACACTTTAGGTCAGCAAAATACGATTTTTAAATAATTAAAAACAACATTATCAGCAACTTATAAAGTTACCAAAATTAGACCGGACAAGTCGGGAAAACTACGTGCAAGCAATATAGAGTTCAATTTACCGCAACCATCTTATACTATCGATACGCTGGTTTATTTGCAAGAGAAGTATCCGAATAATGATTTTGTCTTGATAATGGGAGAAGATAATCTTGCCGGTTTGCTAAAATGGAAAAATGCAGATATCATACTTCGTGATTATCGCATCATCGTATATCCAAGACCTGGATATGATGGTGGAGACTTAAAAAATCATCCTTCGGTGACAATGACAGATACGCCCGTGATGGAATTGTCTTCAACATTCGTTCGCAAAGCGATTAAAGAAAATAAAAATATTAAGTTTTTTATACCGGATAAGGTGTTAGAATTTATCGACAAAAAGGGATTATATTTATAATAAGAAAGACTGAGCATGGGCTCAGTCTTTCTTATTATCTCCCCATCCAACCACCATCGACGGTTAGAATCGTGCCATGTACATAATCTGAAGCTTTAGAAGCCAAGAATACTGCTGGACCTTTAAAATCTTCAGGCTCACCCCATCTTCCTGCCGGAATACGACCTAGAATCGACGCTGAGCGTTCAGGGTCATCACGTAAAGCTTCTGTATTATCTGTTGCAATATAACCTGGTGCAATAGCATTTACATTAACACCTTTGGACGCCCATTCGTTGGCAAATGCTTTAGTCAAAGAACCTATAGCGCCTTTGGACGCTGCGTAACCTGGAACAGTGATACCGCCTTGGAATGTTAACAATGAAGCTGTAAAAACAATTTTTCCACTTCCACGTGAAATCATGTCTCTTCCAATTTCGCGTGTCAAAATGAATTGTGCATTTTGATTGATTTCTATGATTTCATCCCAATATTCATCTGGATGTTCAGCCGCAGGTTTGCGTAATATATTCCCAGCGTTGTTGAATAAAATGTCAATCACAGGATGATCTTTTTTTACTTGCGCTATAAAGGCGTATAAAGAATTTCTTTTTGAAAAATCACATTGATACGCATAGAATTTGCAACCTAAAGATTCTATGGATTTCTGTACAACAGAACCTTCCAATTCTAGGGTTGCAGAAACACCAATAATATCTGCGCCAGCTTCTGCTAAAGCTTCTGCTAAAGCTTTTCCGATTCCTCTTTTGCATCCAGTCACGATCGCGACTTTTCCGCTAAGGTCAAAAGAATTTATAATAGACATGTTTATTTCAATTTTACTTTTAAAGGTTTACGAATTTGTTCAGCATAATCTTCCACCGCATCTTCCCATTGATCAAAAGAAGTAATTTTTCCAGCTTTATCCCATGCAGCACCATTGTAATAAACAAATGGTTTGTTATTGGTGATTTCTGTTTTTACTAAAAATTGCTTCTCATGCGAATCAATATATTGTACTTTTTGATTGGTAAGAATTAAAGCCGTCCCAGTTCGACCTGCATTATTTATATTGGGTTCCCAGTATACCAAAGTTTTATCTTCTTTATCAAATTCTACCTCTGGCTTGCTTTCATTTCTTTTTGCTAGACCAACTACAACTGGTGTTTTGTTTGCCTGTTTATTATTGAAATCGATTGCAATTTTATTGAAATTTTGCCCCGCATCTATGCTTATTGTTTTGCTAAATGAAATTTCTTGACCTTCGATAGTTTGTGGTTCAAAACCAAGCTTAAATGTTGTGCGTAATGGACCGTTATCCAATATCTGGTGCGTTCTATAATGCTTCGTAAACTGAATCGTATTGTTGTGGTATAATGCAATGTCTCCAGCACCTAAAGTCTGCCCTACAGAATAATAATCTAATCCCTCACCGTGGTCTTTGTGGTAATCATCTCCTTTGTACCATTTGTTTATCACTAAATTTTCAGTGCGCTTAGCCCAATAATCCATTCCTTGTGCATCTTCTGAAGTACCTTCCAGTGTTTTGCCGTACATGCGAAAAGCCACAACATCATTTTCCCAAGCATAATCATCTTTACGTTCAGGAACATAGCGCGCATAAGTTTTAGACGAATATGCTGGTGCCTTGACTTTTGAGACAATAAGATCAAGCTTTCCTTCGGAAGAAATAGGGATTTGGATAAGCACATTCTGTGCTTTATTCGTTCCCAATTTTTCCAATTGATGCAAATAGATCTTTCCAGATGATTTGTCCTTAACAGTGAATACCGTATCTACGCCAAAATGTTTACTGAATTTGGAGAAAGGAATACTTATCAATTCTACTCTGTTTTCATCCGAAGGATTAGATATTACAATCTTCTTTTGGGCAACAGCAGAACCGACAAGTGCAGTCGAAAATACGATATAACAAATTAACTTTTTCATTATTTCAAGTCTGTAATTGCAGATTTGTCCATGTCGTCGTAATCCATATTTTCGCCAGCCATACCCCAAATAAAGGTATAATTACTTGTACCAGCACCTGAGTGAATAGACCATGGTGGCGAGATTACTGCTTGCTCGTTATGCATCCAAATGTGGCGTGTTTCATCCACAGGGCCCATAAAATGTGAAACAGCCTGCCCTTCTGGTACTTCAAAATAGAAATACACTTCCATACGGCGATCATGTGTATGCGAAGGCATCGTATTCCACACAGAACCAGTTTTCAATTCTGTCATACCCATTTGCAACTGACAAGTTTGTATCACAGTATGCAACAGCATTTGGTTAATTGTACGGTGATTGGCAGTTTCTAATGTGCCTAATTCTAATTTGTTCGCTTCTGCTTTTGTTACTTTTTTTGTGGGATAACTGTGGTGCGCTGGAGTCGAGTTTAGATAAAACTTTGCGGGTGATTGTGAATTTTCGCTGCTAAAAAAAACTTCTTTAGCGCCTTTTCCTATGTAAAGGGCTTCTTTGTTTTTCAATTCATAAACTTCTCCATCTACCTCCACCTGACCACTACCGCCTACATTTATAATTCCTAATTCACGTCTAGATAAGAAATAAGGCTCTTTTAAAAGCGGTTCTATGGTTTCTAATTTTACTTTTTTATTTACAGGAAAAGCTCCTCCCGCCATATAACGGTCATAGTGGGTATACACAAAATGAATGTCATCTTCGGTAAATAATTTTTCAATTAGAAAATTTTCGCGAAGTCCTTTTGTGTCCAAATTTTTATACTCATTAGGACCAATAGCATATCTAGATTCGAATGTCATACTAATTATTTTTTAATCTTGGTTATTACTTTAAAATTAGACCTTTACTTTGAAGAAAACCAATACCATTTCTAAATCCAGCATTTGCAACGATTTCGTAACAGATTTGTGACAAACTAGTGTTCGTTTGTGTTGTTCTTTTAATAAGATAATTCAAAAACACTAAAACACACAACTATGGATAAGTTAGATTTAAAAGGAAAGTGGAATGAATGGAAGGGTAAAGTAAAGCAAGAATATGCTGAACTTACAGATGATGATTTGAAATACGAAGAAGGTAAGGACGATGAATTATTGGGTCGCCTTCAACAAAAATTAGGTAAAGCTCGTGAAGAAGTAGTAGACTGGTTAAAAGGTTTAGGTTAATTTACGAATATCAATAATAAACCCCTCATTTGAGGGGTTTATTATTTACTGTGGATATCCAGGATTTTGTTTTAATAAATTATTCTTGTTTAATTCATCTCTGTGCAAAGGCCTGAAATATAAATTATTGTTCCAAGATCTATTCTCTTGTGAGTTGTCAACTACAGGTGTATACGTATAATCATATACAGTAGGGTCATGACGATAAGGTAATGTCATTGTTTTACCTGGCTTAAATTTCCCAGTTACTTTGATGTAAGTTACCTTTCTACCAACAGTCTCGGCTGCAATTAACCATCTACGTACATCATGATAGCGGTGTTCTTCATAAGCCATTTCTATTCTACGTTCGTGTCTATAGATTTCTCTTAATTGGTTTTGATCTGTTGTCGTAACCGCTGGCATACCCGCTCTGAATCTAATTTTATTTAACCAATCTCTAGCTACAGTAGTTTCGCCAAGTTCGATACTTGCTTCTACGTAATTTAATACCGCTTCGGTATACCTAAAGAAAGGCCAAGGGATTAATTGGAAGCTATTTGCGTCTACAATATTTGGATCGGGATCGATGAATTTGTGATAATAATACCCCGTCCAGCTACCATTCCAGCTTTCAATACTTCCACCTCTTGTATCAATTCCTGGTATAGTTTTTAAACCATCCTTTGGATCTATAATATCATACATTCCCGTTTGAATTCGATTAGTAGTATCCCCTGCTTCTGGAGAAATTCGATTTCTTGGCTTCCATTTGGCACCATCGTAAAGTACAGTTGCATAAAATCGAGGATCTCTATTTTTATATGGATCAGCCTTGTGTTGAGGATTATTCCAACTAAAAGTTGTTCCATCTACCATTTGATAATCATCAACAAGGAGTCCTATTGGTGTATTTCCTGCCCAATTTTTGTATCCGTTAGGCCCGTTATGGAGACCATGAGTAGAAGATGCTTCAGCAATAAAATATTTAGCGTATATTAATTCCGAAGCAGCAGCAGGATCTATATTAGGAGCTTTACTTCCACCACCCATTGCTATACTTTTGTAATTATTTTGTCCTTCTGTTGCACTTACAGGAGCAATTAAATCCAATTTATAACCTAAAGATGCATCCATTACAGCTTTAGCTGCTGCTTGCGCGGCTCTATAACGCTCTTGTTGATTTCCAGATGTATATGCTAAAATTGGCATCATATCGTCTGAAATGGTAGGTACTTTTGCTTTTAGTTTTGTAGATACATGTTGATCACTAGCTGCATATAGTAACACTCTCGCTTTTACGGCTAAAGCGGCCAAAGCTGTTGCACGACCTTTTTCCATGCTTTTACCGTTAAGAAATTTATAGGCTTCTTCACAGTCTTTAAGAATAAAATTCACACATTCTTCATATGTATTTCTTGCCAAATTCATATCGTCTGTAATGGTATACACTTTATCAACTAGAGGAATACCGCCATAATAGCGTAATAGTTGTTGATAGTAATATGCTCTCAAAAAGTGTACTTGACCAAGCATTTTTTCTTTTAAATCTTGATCTGTGATTTTGTTATCTGCACTGTTTAGTTGTTGAATAGCTACATTACAAAATCTGATGTATATATACATTCTTCCCCATGCCCAAGTGCCGTGTACCCATCCAAGTGAAGTAGGATTCGAGGCTCCACTATTAACTATATCAATTCCTCGCCCTGGATGTGTAAACATAGCTTCATCTGAGACAGATGCAAGCATTTGTTCGCTAAACCCTCCTTGTTCAAATCCATTATAAATATCATTAATATAAGCTTGAGCAGTGAGTGCATCATTCCATACTATATCCGCCACCAATTGGTTTGGTGGAGTTACATTCATAAAATCAGTATTGCACGATTGCAGTGCTAAAACTGTTGCTGTCGCAACAAACAGTTTTCTTGTATATATAGCTGATTTGGAGGTAATAGATGATTGTATTTTCATCAATTTTAACCTCCTAAATATTTCGCTTAAATTTGTGTTTTTCATCTTTAATAAATTTATAGGTTAACGATTAGAGGGTTGCCTTTAATCCGAAATTGATGACTTTGGCCTGAGGATAATATTGACCACTGTTATTGGTTGATTCAGGATCCCATATTTTTATTTTGTCAAATGTGAATAAGTTGATGCCATTCATATATACTCTTAATCCTTTTACACCGATTTTATTGGTAATTTCCGGATTTATTGTATAGCCAAGCTCAATATTTTTTAACCTTAAATAATTGTTGTTTTTCACCCAGTATGTATTGTTTAGGGCTTTACTTCCATCTTGATAATATGCAGTATTTCTGTTACTCAAACGTGGGAATACATCACTTGGGTTATCTATACTCCAACGATTCTGATAAGACCAATCGAGGTAATTACCTATATCACCAGATTCGGTAATTCCAATCATTTGTAAACCACCTGTAGCACCTTGCATCAAGACTGTTAAATCAAAACCTTTGTATGCAGCGTTTAGATTTAAACCTCCAGTAAAAGTAGGGGTGCTATTTTTGTCCATACGTACTAAATCATCACCATTTATTTTACCATCATTGTTGTAATCAACAAATTTCATATCCCCTGGCCTTAAATCTGCACCCCCTGTTACTGCGCTATAATCTAATGTATTTGCATTTACTGCTGCTATATCCTTAAATACACCATCATATTGATACAACAACCATGCACCAGTAACTCTTCCTGTAGCGCGTTGCCATTCTGGAGCTCCGGGGATTTCATCAAAAAATATAACTTTATTTTTAGCATATCCACCATTTAAACCGACTCCAAATGTGAAATCATTAATGTTATTTTGGTAATTTAGACTAAACTCATAACCTGCATTTTTAACTTTTCCAATATTTTCTGGAGGCAAATTTGCTGAGGGAATTCCTGTACTCTCTGGTACAGACGCTAGTCTTTGAGCAAGAATATTTGATCTTTGGTTATAAAAATAATCAAATGTAAACGTGAACTTATTATTCAGGAAAGTTGCATCAAGTCCTACGTTGGTATTATTTGCCACTTCCCAAGTGAAATTTTCATTCGGTACGTTAGCCTCCCAAAGTGTTTTTACGACTTCATCATTGAATACTCCAGAACCTGTATTCATTAACGTAAAGAATTTAAATTCCTGTAAAGCATCGTTATAATAAGCCTCAGCTCCCATTTGACCCCAAGAACCTCTGATTTTTAAGTTGTTTATAAATTGCACATTATCACGGAAGAAGTCTTCTTTCGACAATACCCAACCAACTGATACTCCTGGAAAGAAACCGAATCTTCTATCTTCAGGAAAGATATAAGATCCATCCACGCGCCACAAGAATTCAGCCAGGTATTTTTCTTGGTAATTATAATTGGCCCTTCCAAAATAACTTAGCCTAGCACGTGTGAATATATCATTAACACCAATTGTTTGTTCTTTATTTTCACCAAATGATAATTCAGGAATTAATGTTGATAAGAAATAACGCCTAAATGCATTAAAACCACTGCTTTTATCTGTTTCTCTGGTAACACCAGCCAAAAGTGAAAGAGTATGGTTATCGTTAATTACTTTATCATATGTGACCATTCCCGTAAGGTTTATGCCTAAACGGTTTGCCATTGTTTCTGATAATCGTGCATCAGTAAAGGGAGAGCTTATTGATCCCGTCAGACTTGGGGTTCCATCATCCAGTAAAGTGGATTTGTCCCAACTATATAATGTCCATGGTGTACGCCAGTTTTTACCTCTTTTCCAAGATTTATCCAAAGCAGCCGATCCTGTTACTTTCAAACCTTCTACACCAGGAATTTTGAAATCAATTTTACCCGTTGTTTGTAAATAATCATCAATAGTTTTATTGAAACCCGTTAGGTCTGTCGTGGAAACTACTGGGTTATATCCATACTCAATTGCTGGACCAGGTTCGCCATTTGGCCAAAAAGCAGGCTCATTAGGTCGACCACGCATTAAAAATCTAAAAATATCACCTGCACCAACTGTAGGAAAGTTACGATCTTCTTCTCTTCCGAGTATGTTAATTGTCGCCGTAAGGTAATCATTGATTTTACTCTCAATATTTAACCTTAAATCATATTGGTTATAGTATGTGGCGGACTTTTTATAGAACGCATCTTGATTTGTATAACCTAAAGACGCTAAATATGTTGTATTCTCCCCGCCACCATTGATTTGAATATTATGTCTTTGTTGTGGAGACCAGTTTTTCATTACTTCATCAAACCAGTCTGTATTCGGATACCTATATGGATCAGAGCCATCCTTAAATTTTTCAATTTCATCCGGGGTGAATGCAGCATTAATAGTCCCATCTTTATCAGTTCTGATATATGAACCTGTTGTTTTTAAGCCATTCCACGCAGCATCCCAATATTGCGGATCAAGGTCTGTACCAAAAATTCTAAGTTCATTTAATATTTCAGCATACTCTGGTGATCCAGCCATTTTTGGGGTTCTTGTTGGACGCTGAAGGCCATAAAATGCATCATATGAAAGCTGTGGCTTACCCGATTTACCTTGTTTAGTAGTTATCAAAATTACACCATTACCGGCTCGAGAACCATAAATTGCAGCAGATGCATCTTTTAATACCGAAACACTTTCTATATCGTTAGGATTAATACGGTCAATTCCCCCCGCTCTACTTGGCACACCATCAATTACGATAAGAGGGCTAGAGTTACCACCCGCTAATGAATTGATACCACGAATTCGAATGTTTGATCCATCATATCCTGGTTCTCCACTGCTTTGCATAGCGGTTACTCCTGGAAGTCTACCTGCTAGTCCGTTAGACAAATTAACTGATGATGATTTTGCTAGTTCATCTCCTTTTACTGCAGTTACAGCTCCTGATACAACTGATTTTTTCTGCGTTCCATAACCAACAACAATAACTTCGTCAATATTTTCACTTTCCGAGTTTAGATTAGCGTTGATAGTCAGTCGTCCATCTACATTCTCTGTTAATGGAGTCATACCTATCATAGAAAATGTTATTTGCCCATTTTTAGGCACATTTTTAAGTTCGTATTGACCGTTTATATTTGTAGTGGTAGCAATAGATGTACCGGAGATGGAGACGGTTACTCCAGCAATAGGTTGATTTGTTGTTAGATTTCTAACTACGCCCTTAACATTGATTGTTTCTTGCGGAGAATGGGTTTTTAAAGATTCGTTGGAATTTGCATAGCCATTATTTGTTGCTGATAGTAAGCAACACATGACTGCGCTAGAAATCCATACAAACCTTTTAAATCCTTCAGGTGGATTTAAATAAGTCATCATAAAGTAATTAAAAGTTTAAATTAAATTGATTATCTAGATTGATTATTATCAATCTTATTGTTTAGATTTTTTGATTTCAATAGATAAATATAGAAAATTAAATTTTAATTTTCGTTATACGATGTAATAATTAATATAAAACTTAAATGTTTTCTTCGGTTTCATAGGTTTTTTAGTTGTTAGATTTTAACTGTTTTCCACATATTGGAAACGAAATAGTTAATGATTTGTTTGAAAATAAATCGTGTTTTTTGTTATATTCCTGTAGGAAAGGGGTTTAAATTTAATTTAATCAATTGATGATTAGTATTAGGCTAAAACTATTAAGCCTATTATTAGTAAAACATAAAAATAGATAGGGTAAATTTTATAAAATTTAATGTCAAATTCGTTTGCAACAAATTGTTAATGGATTACAATAATGATCTCGTATTTAATAGCAAGGTTAATAATGTTGAGAACTATTGATTAAAGGATTATGATATTACATATCAAACTATTACTCTTAGGTTAAAAGTAATATGAGCATTATCTTTTATATTTTTTAAAAAGTATTAAATTGATCAATTATATTATTCCAGAAATAACAAATTATATTTATTCCCTAACTTTACACTATGGCAAATGAAAAACCGACAATCTTAGTTGTCAACGATGATGGGATAACAGCACCAGGAATAAAGGTGTTGCTAGAAGAAATGCAAAAGTTGGGCAATGTGGTAGTGGTAGCTCCTGATGGGCCACAATCTGGAATGGGCCACGCGATTACAATTGGAAAACCATTACGTCTAGATAAAATCGAACTGTACGACGGCATAGAAATGTACAAATGCTCGGGCACTCCTGTTGACTGTGTAAAGTTAGCAGTAGATCGCATCTTCAAAGATAAGAAACCTGACCTATGTGTATCTGGAATCAATCACGGTTTGAATTATTCTATCAATGTATTGTATTCTGGGACGATGTCTGCTGCGGTTGAAGGTGCTATTGAAGGTATTCCATCAATAGGTTTTTCACTGGATGATTTTTCTCATGCTGCTGATTTTTCGCATACGCGTTCGTATGTATCTAGTATTGCTGAGCAGGTCTTGAAAAATGGATTACCAAAAGGAACATTATTGAATGTAAACTTTCCGCATATCGAAAAAGGTATACAAGGTGTCAAAATCTGTAGACAAGCTAATGGCAATTGGGTGGAAGAATTTGAATACCGTGTAGATCCGCATCACCGTGATTATTACTGGATGACAGGTCGCTACGATTGGGTTGATCGTGGAGAAGATACGGATGTGCACGCCATAAATAATGGTTATGCTTCTATCGTACCGACGCAATTCGATATGACGGCACATCATGCTATTCCTGAGTTGAATTCTTGGTCTTTTGATGTGAAATAATGCAAAAAGACTCTTTGTTAGCAGGAGTAGTTATTGGTGCATTAGCACCACTTGTTGCGTATTTGGTTATGAACTATACGACACTACAACAATCCTCTTTTCCTGATAAACCTATCGCTTTTTATATCCTAGCGGTGGTTATTAATTTAATTATTGTTCGTTTCGGTTATCGTGCAGGTAAGGTCTCACAATCTAAAGGAGTAGTTTTAATTACGTTCTTAGCGATGCTGTTTTTGATTGTCGCAACGAAGTTGAAAATTTAAGATTCTATTTATCCTGAGTACCGTATAGAAATTTTTAATAGACGCTTCATTCTATCGACGGAATGACAAAATATAAAGTATAATACGATGAAATTAAGTTTAGGTTTTTCACCTTGCCCCAATGATACGTTTATTTTCGATGCGCTAATTCATCATAAAATCGATACAGAAGGTTTAGATTTCAACGTAGAGTATCATGATGTCGAAACTTTAAACCAAAAAGCTTTTAATAAAGAGTTAGCTATTACCAAACTAAGTTATCATGCTTTTGCTTATGCAGTAAAAGATTACGAGTTGTTGGATGCTGGTTCTGCTTTGGGATTTGGTGTAGGTCCGTTATTAATAACAAAAAATCAAGAATTAGCCGAAAAGCTTTCTTCTTACGCAGGACAAAATCTTCCTGAAGAATTTCAACATCTTAAAATAGGTATTCCTGGAAAATATACAACAGCAAATTTCTTATTGGGCTTGGTTTATCCGGGTTTGCAGAATAAAGAAATTTTAGTTTTCTCAAATATTGAATCGGCTTTATTGAGCGGAGATATTGATTTGGGATTAATTATTCATGAAAATCGTTTCACATACCAAGATAAAGGACTATTTAAGGTAATTGATCTCGGAGAGTTCTGGGAAAGGACGACAGAAAGTCCGATTCCTTTGGGCGGTATTGTCATACGAAGAGATTTACCGAAAGAAATAAAAGAAAAAGTAAATCGCTTAATCCGTCAAAGTGTAGAATATGCATTTGCAAATCCAAAATCAGGAATTGACTACATCCGTTTTCATGCCCAAGAAATGGAAGAATCGGTAATGTACAAACATATTGAATTGTATGTAAATCAATATTCAGTTGATTTGGGGGATTTGGGTAGAAAAGCAATAGAGTCCATGTTTAGTAAAGCACAGGACTTAAATATTGTACCTAAAACCGAAAAAAATATATTTTTAATAGGAAATGATTAAAAATCTACTGTAACATTGAAAGTTATCATTTCGAATAATTAAATTTGCCCGACTAGTGCCAAAATGTCCTGTATAAGAGTTTGGATTCAATTTTGCGCATGTGAAAAGAGATAAAATAAAATTATGTTAAAATTCTTAAGTAAATTATTTGGTAGCAAGTCAGAACGTGATATCAAATCTATACAACCGATAGTTGAAAAGATTAAAGGTGAATATAGTAAGCTAACCAATTTGTCACATGACGAGCTTCGTGCTAAAACAATTGAATTCAAAAGCCGTATCCAGGAATATTTAAAAGAAATTGACGCCGAAATCGCTGAATTGAAAACTAAAGCAGATGATAATGCTGTAGATATTTCAGAAAAAACAGAGGTTTACGAGAAAATAGATAAATTAAATAAAGATCGTGATAAAAAGCTTGAGGAGGTATTAGCGGATATCTTACCTGAAGCTTTTGCTGTGGTAAAAGAAACTGCACGTCGTTTTACTGAAAATCCAGTATTGGAAGTGACGGCTAATGACTTTGATAGAGAATTAGCTGCGCGCAAAGCAAATGTGAAAATCGTTGGAGAAAAATCGCAGTGGGCTAATAAATGGTTGGCTGCAGGCAACGAGGTGACATGGAATATGGTTCACTATGATGTACAGTTGATTGGTGGTATCGTATTGCATCAAGGTAAAATTGCTGAGATGATGACGGGTGAGGGTAAAACTTTAGTTGGAACACTACCTACTTACCTAAATGCATTGTCTGGACAAGGTGTTCACATTGTAACGGTGAATGATTACTTAGCAAAGCGTGACTCCGAGTGGAATGCGCCATTGTTCGAATTCCATGGACTTTCGGTAGATTGTATTGATAAACATCAACCAAATTCTCCGCAACGTCGTAAAGCATACAAGTCAGACATTGTTTACGGTACAAACAACGAATTTGGTTTTGATTATTTGCGCGACAACATGACGCAAACGCCAGATGCGATGGTGCAACGTAAATTGCACTTTGCAATGATCGATGAGGTGGATTCGGTATTGATCGATGACGCGCGTACACCGTTGATTATCTCTGGTCCTATTCCGATGGGAGACCAACACGAGTTTTACCAATTAAAACCACGTATCGAAAGATTAGTAAATGCACAAAAAGCATACGTAAATACAGTATTTAATGAAGCGAAAAAAGCAATTCTTTCGGGTGATACAGATCCAGAAAAAGGTGGATTAGCATTAATTCGTGCATATAGAGGTTTACCTAAAAATAAAGCGTTGATTAAATTCTTAAGTGAAAATAATCACCGTCAAATTTTACAAAAAGTAGAAAACTTCTACATGGCTGAGCAAAACCGTCAAATGCCAAAAGCGGACAAAGAGCTTTTCTTTGTTATTGACGAGAAAAACAACCAAGTGGAGTTGACAGAAAAAGGTATTGAACTTATCACTGCACAAGGCGAAGATCCAAGCTTCTTCATTTTACCTGATGTAGGTAGTGAAATTGCCGAGATTGAAAATTCGGATGCTCCATTAGAAGAAAAGGCAGCTCGCAAGGATGAGTTGTTGCGCGATTACTCGGTGAAAGCGGAACGTATTCACTCGATCAATCAATTATTGAAAGCGTATACGCTATTCGAAAAAGATGATCAATACATTGTTGACGAAGGCAAAGTTAAAATCGTAGATGAGCAGACGGGTCGTATTATGGACGGTCGTCGTTATTCGGATGGTCTTCACCAAGCTATCGAAGCGAAAGAAAATGTAAAAGTAGAAGACGCTACACAAACATATGCTACTGTTACGTTGCAAAACTACTTCCGTATGTACCACAAGTTAGCAGGTATGACAGGTACTGCGTCTACAGAAGCTGGTGAGCTTTGGGAAATTTACAAGCTAGACGTAGTGGATATCCCTACGAATAGAGGTATCGCACGCGAAGACAAGCAAGATTATATCTACCGTACAGCACGTGAGAAATATAATGCAGTAGCTCAAGAGATTCAAACATTAACTGAAGCTGGTCGTCCGGTTTTAGTTGGTACGACTTCGGTTGAGATTTCGGAGTTATTGAGCCGTATGTTGAAATTACGTGGTATCAAACACAACGTGTTGAACGCGAAATTACACCAACGTGAGGCCGAGATTGTTGCAGAAGCTGGTCAACCAGGTCAAGTGACTATTGCGACTAACATGGCTGGTCGTGGTACGGATATTAAATTGACAGAGGAAGTAATCAAAGCTGGTGGTTTAGCGATTATCGGTACAGAGCGTCACGAATCTCGCCGTGTTGACCGTCAGTTACGTGGTCGAGCAGGTCGTCAAGGTGATCCTGGATCGTCTCAATTCTTCGTTTCGTTAGAAGATCCATTGATGCGTTTATTTGCATCAGAGCGTATTTCCAACATCATGGTGAAAATGGGTGTGGAAGATGGCGAAGTGATGCAACACAGTATGTTGACAAAATCAATCGAACGCGCGCAACGTAAAGTCGAAGAAAATAACTTTGGTATTCGTAAGCGTTTGTTGGAATATGATGATGTGATGAACTCGCAACGTAATGTGATTTATACAAAACGTAAGAATGCTTTATTTGGTGAGCGTCTGGATGTAGATTTGAACAATACCATTTACGATGTAGTTGAAGATATCGTCATTTCATCAAAAGAAGATGGTTCATTTGATGAATTCCAAATTGAAGTAATTCGCATTTTCTCTGTTGACCCAGCAATCACCGCAGAAGAATTTACCTCATCAAGTGCTGATGCATTGACGGAGAAACTGTTCACGCAGATATTTACACATTATCAAAATAAAGCTAAAAACGTAGCAGCGCAAACATTACCAGTGTTGAAAAATGTTTTAGCTGAGCGTGGTGAAATGGTGGAAAATATCGTCGTTCCTTTTTCAGATGGAATTCGTGGTATTCAAGTTTCTACAAACTTGAAAAAAGCGGTAGAATCCGAAGGAGCAGATGTTTTTAGATCTTTTGAAAAAGGCATAGTTCTTGCTTTAATTGATGAAGCTTGGAAAGAGCATTTACGCGAGATGGATGACTTAAAACAGTCAGTTCAGAATGCTGTTTATGAGCAAAAAGATCCAATCATTATTTATAAAATGGAAGCTTTCAACTTGTTTAAAACGATGTTGGCTTCTATGAATAAGGATATTGTGAGTTTCTTGTTCAAAGCGGATATACCAGGTCAGCAACAACCTCAAAACATTGAAGAGGCTAAGCCAATCCCTGCACAACCGTTAAATTTGAAAGAAACTAAAGAAGATTTGGATTCTCCAACAGGAGTTTCTGAAGAAGATATAGCAGTAACACAACCTATACGCAAAGAGCAAACTGTCGGTAGAAATGACGAATGTCCTTGTGGTTCAGGATTGAAATATAAAAATTGTCACGGTAAATAAGTCGGGACAATTTTAAGATAAAAGAGTAAAAAACAGAGATGTTGTACAAAAAGGGATTGATTTTATTAGGTGCTGTTTGCTTGTTTTTTATACAGGCTAAAGGACAAGATAATAATGGGTTGGAGATTCAAAAGGATTCACTCATTACCTTGTTGCAGAATTTTAGAGCAGCTCATGAAATCAATCCTACAACACCTCGTCTTATTAGCTTAGGAACAAAAGTAGTTGATAAGGCAAAAGCTACGCGAGTGAAGCGAAAAGGCTTTAGGGTGCAGATTTATGCTGGATCTAATCGTAGCGAAGCATATGCTATTCAGGCACGATTCAAAAATCAATATGCTGATATGGATACTTATATTTCGTATTCAGAACCTAATTATAGGGTCAAAGTCGGTGATTTTAGAAGTAGAGCGCAAGCAAACGAATTTATGAATACTATCCGTTCCCAATACAGAAGTGTCTTTGTTTTCCAAGAAGATATTTGGGTCTGGGAATAATCAACTTACATTATGGCCAATATTAAGAGTAAGATTCAACAGTTGGCAAAGGAATTCTTTTCTGAGACGGTAGAAATTCGTCGCCACCTTCATCGTAATCCTGAACTTTCTTTCGAAGAACACAATACTTCTGTATTTGTAAAAGCATCATTAGGTAAATTAGGAATACCTTATCAATCTATGGCAAATACGGGTGTAGTCGGCTTGATTACAGGTGATTTGCCCTCAGACAAAGTAATTGCTTTGCGGGCAGACATGGATGCTTTGCCTATTACAGAGGTAGAAGGACGCTCATATGGTTCTCAAAATGTAGGCGTAATGCATGCTTGCGGACATGATGTGCACACATCGTCGTTGCTGGGGGTTGCCAAAATATTGAACGAGTTGAGATCCCAATTCGGCGGTCAAATAAAATTAATATTTCAGCCGGGAGAAGAAAGATTGCCAGGCGGTGCTTCGATAATGATTAAAGAAGGTGTTTTGGAGAATCCTACGCCTCAGGCTGTTTTCGGGCAGCATGTCATGCCCTTTATAGAAGTTGGTAAAGTTGGATTTCGCTCAGGTCAATACATGGCTTCGTGTGACGAATTGTTTATGACAGTGCGTGGCAAGGGTGGTCATGGTGCGCAGCCGCATCAAAATATAGACCCAATTGCGATTACAGCGCAGATAATATCAGCATTACAACAAGTGGTAAGCCGATTTGCAGACCCTCGTATTCCTACGGTTCTATCGTGGGGAAAAATCATTGGAAATGGTGCAACGAATATCATTCCAGATGAAGTGTATTTGGAAGGAACTTTCCGTACATTCAATGAAGAATGGCGGGCTCAGGCACACGAGAAGATGGTAAAAATTGCTGTCGGAATAGCTGAAAGTATGGATGCTACCTGTGATTTTGAAGTGAGAAAGGGCTATCCTTATTTGGTAAATGAGCCAGCGACAACAGCCTTAGCGCGTGAAGCTGCGGTAGAATATTTGGGAGAGGAGAATGTAGTTGAATTGGATTTATGGCCTGCGGCAGAAGATTTTTCATACTATTCCCAAGTTGCGAATGCATGTTTCTATCGTCTAGGGACAGGAAATCAATCAAAAGGTATCCAATCTGCGGTTCATACGCCGACATTTGATATTGATGAAGATGCTTTAGAATTAAGTATAGGTTTAATGTCTTATATCGCTATTTCAAAACTTACAAAATAAAGTTTCATGTCATCGCACCATATTGTTCGTGAAAATCAGGAACCTGCTTTATTGGTAGAAAATTTTCATGCCTTGTCGGAGGAATATTTGGGGCAAATTTTGGAATGGTCGCCGACAATTATTACAACGGAGGATAACATAGATTTCTTTTTGGCTGAAGATACAAAGGTTGACTTTCTATATGCACATGCTATCGATTCTTCGCAAGAAGAAATAAAGCTGATTACCCCAAAGACAACTTTCTTAAGAGACAGCTTGGATTATTTGATTGCCAATAATTACAAAGCCGTTAATATTTTTTCTATGTCCTTAGAGGCTTCTTTCTTAGAATATGCACATCACATAAATATTGTTGCTTTCGTGGAAGGGATTCGCTATGTCTTGATCCAATCTCACTATGAGAAATGGAAAGTAAAAGGGCAAAAAATGTATATCAACGTCTCTGAAATCAAATCATTTAATGGGTTGAAGTTTTTGCAGGATAATGTTTTTGAAGTGGACCACGATGGTTTTGTTGTGTTAGAAATGAATACCGATAATTTTGTTTTTGTTGGAGAAGAAATATAACATGTTTAGTATTCGTCGGGCAAATTTAGCGGAAGCAGAAATCATTCATCAATTAGCTCATCAGATTTATTACCCAACTTATACAGGTATATTATCTGATGATCAAATGAAATTTATGTTGGAAAGAAGTTACTCGGTTCAGGCTCTTCAGGAGAGCATGCAAACCGATCAAGACTTTTATCTAGCTTTTGACAAGAAGAGCACAGTTGGGTTTATGGCATTAAAGGATAAAGATGAGGATATATTACGCATAGAAAAGCTGTATCTATTACCACAAACTCAAGGTAAAGGTTTTGGGAAAGAATTAATTTCCTGTGCAATAGCGAAAGCTAAATTAAAAAATAAAGAGAGAGTACAGCTAAATGTTAACCGTGGAAATAAGGCTTATTATTTCTATTTAAAGATGGGCTTTACCGTTGTACAAGAAATCGATATTCCCTATTTCGATTATATTTTGGACGATTACGTTATGGAAATACATCTATAATATTGTTACAAAAATTTTGAAGTTTTAAATATAATCTCTACATTAGATTATTAACCAAATTATAAACAATAACAACAAACTTTTTTAAAGGTATTTCTACTGATTGTAAACATAAAATATAACGCTTAAATCAATAAGTGTCATTTTAACAATTATTTAGTTCTATACAGCTGTCTAGGTTTAATTATGCCTAGGAATTTTTGTTTTATTATAATAAGTGTCATTATAACACTAATTATAATTGCTCATGATTAGAATTCTGCCTGTGTAGAATAGTAAATAGTACAAAACAATTTAGGTATTACTAATCAGTATTAAAATAGCGATAAAAGTTTTTTGGAGAGATTATTATGAACGATAGCTAAAAGACTTTCTTGAACAGGGAAACTAGGTTTTCTACTCATTCCTTTCTTTATCATTTTAATTACCAATTATAAAAACATTACTAATGAATGGATTACGACTTATATTTATCACAATTATCTTAAGCGCGATCTCAACACTAAATAGTATTGCACAAGACATAAAGGTCAAAGGTGTGGTACGAGATACAACGGGAGGGATACCCAGTGTATCTATCAAAGTGAGAGGAGCGACGATATTGACATTATTATCTGATGGGTTTGGGCGTTTTGAATTTAATTCTAAAAAAGAAGCCCAAGTAGACTTTCAATCGGTGGGGTTTAAAACAGCCACTATTAATCTTGCAAGTCAATCAATAAACTCAAACAATGAGATTCTATTAGACATTTTCTTAGAAAAGATTGAGTCTGAGATTGAAGAAGTAACAGTAACAGGTTTTGGTGGAACGCAAAAGAAAGCAAGTTTGGTAAGTGCTATTACCACTGTGAATGTTAAGGAGCTAAAAACAGCTTCTTCAAATCTTACAAATGCTTTGGCTGGTCGGGTGGCTGGTATGATTGCTTTTCAAAGCAGTGGCGAACCTGGACTTGGGACAGATAATTCCACTTTTTACATTCGCGGACTTTCTACATTTGGTACAGGAAAACAAGATCCTTTGATTTTAATTGACGGTGTGGAGTCTTCTCCGACCGATATGGCTCGTCTTCAACCAGATGATATTTCTGATTTTTCGGTTTTAAAAGATGCAGCAGCAGCCTCTGTATATGGTGCACGTGGTGCAAATGGTGTTATTTTGATTAACACTAAAATGGGTATGGATGGCGCCCCAAAATTTAATTTTCGCGTAGAAAATAGAATTTCATCAAATACCAAGAATTTTGAATTCGCAGATAACATTACTTATATGCGAATGGCAAATGAAGCTGCACTAACCCGTACGCCAAACGGCATAGAGCCTTATTCGCAAAATAAAATCTTTAGCACTATGGATGGTGAAGACCCTTATTTATTCCCGAGTAATAATTGGCTATCGATGTTGGTCAAAGATTATACAAACAATCAGGGGTACAACTTAAATATTTCAGGAGGAACTACACGTGGTAGATATTATATCGCTGGTACTTTCAATCGAGATAACGGAGTGCTTAAGGTAGAACCTCTAAACAACTTTAACAGTAACATTAAGCTGAATAATTATTCTTTGCGTGTGAATGTTGATTTCAATGTTACGAAAACAACCACAGCTATTGTAAGGATGTATGGACAGTTTGATGATTACATAGGACCAATGGGCGGTGGAGCAGCTACATTTGATAATGCATTAAATGCCAATCCAGTGATGTTTCCTTCTATTTATCCAGCAGATAAACTACCTTTTATCGAACACCCATTATTTGGTTCTAGCCAAACACGCAATACGGATTTGTCTTTGAGTTCTACCATGTATATGAATCCATATGCTGAAATGGTGCGAGGCTATCAGACCTATAAAACTTCCAATATGCAACCTCAAATCGAGATTAAGCAAGATTTGAATGGTATAACGGAAGGTTTATCACTTCGTGGGATGGGTTATTTGAGAAGATACGCTTATATGTCTGCTAGCAGAAGTTATCAACCATTCTTCTACGAAGCGATTGTAAATTCTCAAGATGGTACCTACAATCTAAAAGCATTAAATGATGGTTCAGCAACAGCATTGCAGCCAACAGGAACGGAATACTTAAGTTATGCGCCGCCGACACGTGATGTGGACTCTAGAATTTGGTTAGAAGGAACACTTAACTATAATAGAACTTTTGCAGAGAAACATGCGGTAAGCGGTATGCTAGTATCTTATATCTCCAGTTATGAATCTGCTATTGGTAATCAAGTTGGTTTGGTGGAAACATTACCCAGTCGTAATGCAGGTGTCTCAGGTCGTTTTACGTATGGATTAAAGGATCGTTATTTAGCGGAATTCAATTTTGGGTATAATGGTTCAGAACGTTTTGATGCAAACCACCGTTGGGGCTTCTTCCCTTCATTTGGTTTAGGATATAGACTTTCAGAAGAACCTTTCTTTGAACCTATACGCTCTGTAATAAGTAATTTCAAACTTAGAGGAACCTATGGTTTGGTGGGTAATGATGCTATTGGTAGTAATGCGGATAGATTCTTTTACTTATCCAATGTGAATCTTAATAATGGTAACTATGGATCTTCTTTTGGTAGAGATGATGGTGCACCACGTTACACCCGTCCTGGTGTGTCTATCTCACGTTATGCTAATCCAAATATCACTTGGGAGCTTTCGAAGCAATTAAATTTAGGTTTGGATATGAGCATCGGTAGAGGTATAGACATTATCGTAGATGCATTTAGCCAAAAAAGATCAAATATCCTACAACCAGTTTCGGGTATTGATAATGCGTCTGGATTAATGGCAACACCTTGGTCAAATTATGGTCGAGTAAATACGAAAGGTCTTGACTTGTCTGTAAATTATAGAAAGAACTTTTCAGAAGACTTTTGGATGGATGCACGCGGAACTTTTACCTATGCGACATCTGAAATTGTAAAAGTAGACGAATTACCGTATTCAGGAAATCTTTCACACCTTGGACGCAAAGGGTATTCTATTAATCAAGCATGGGGATATATCGCAGAGCGTTTATTTATTGATAATGAAGAAGTCGCTAACTCACCAGTACAGTTTGGTGATATTGGTTTGCTTGCGGGAGATATCAAATACAGAGATATTACAAAAGATGGTTTGGTGAACGGCGATGATATGGTGCCAATTGGTTATCCTACAGAACCGGAAGTATTATTTGGCTTTGGCTCAAGCTTCGGATTTAAAAATTTTGATCTCGGATTTTTCTTCCAAGGTGCTACCCAATATTCATTCTTTATTAATTCTAGCCAAATTCAACCCTTTTATTCTAATGGAGGTAGACAAACAGGCTTGCTAAAAGTAATAGCTGATGATTATTGGTCTGAGACAAATCAAGATTCCTATGCTTTTTATCCAAGATTAAGTACCTGGAGGGTTGGTCCTAATAATCAAACCTCTACTTGGTGGATGCGTAATGGTGGATTCTTACGATTGAAAAGTGTCGATATTGGCTATAATATCAAATCATTAGAACGATTTAAGATTAGTAATGCGCGTGTGTATTTGTCAGGCTCAAATCTGTTTTTGTTAAGCAACTTCAAGTTGTGGGATGTTGAGATGCGAGGTAATGGATTAGGTTATCCACTACAGTCTGTATACAATATTGGTATTCAAATTAATTTATAACTCTATTAATTGAAAATTATGAAAATTAAGGAAATAAAGGGCAATGCCAAAGTGGGTATTTCAGTAGTATGCATTTCCATGTCCGTACTTTTTAATTCGTGTTCTAAATTTTTGGATATCATACCTGACAACGTATCAGTAATTGAGCATGCTTTTAAACTACGTACAGAAGCTGAGAAATATTTATTCACCTGTTATTCTTATTTGCCCAAAAATGGTGATGGATGGTTTAATGCAGGCATTATGGGAGGAGACGAGATATGGTTACCACAAAATGACCAAGCGCATTGGCATCCAGCCTTTCGTATTGCGCAAGGTATGCAGAATGTTGGTCAACCCTTATTTAATGAATGGGGAGGTGACCAAAAAGGCGGTGATGGACGATTTAATTACTTGCGTATGTGGCAGGCAATTAGACATTGCAATATCTTCTTGGAAAATATTAAGAATACGAATGTTGTTCCGGATTTGCCTATTGCCGAACGCGAAAGATGGACCGGTGAAGTAGAATTTTTGAAGGCATACTATCATTTTTACTTGATGCGTATGTATGGACCTATTCCAATTGTGGATGAGAATGCCCCTGAATCTGCTGAACCAGAAGATTTGTATTACAAAAGAAAGCCGATTGATGATGTAGTGAATTTCATCTCTGATTTATTAGATCAGTCTGCAGAGAAATTACCGGAACGTATTATCGATGAGAATACGGAATTAGGTCGTGCTACGAAGTCTATAGCATTAGCAATCAAAGCCCGATTATGGATGTTGGCCGCATCTCCATTATTTAATGGAAATCCAGATTATGCATCATTCGTTGATAAAGACGGAATTCAGTTAGTGAATACAACGGTTGATCCTACAAAATGGGAAAAGGCAAAAGATGCTGTGAAAGCTGCAATTGAAATGGCTGAGGCAAATAATGCACAGCTATATGAATACACCAATGACCGATATAATCTAAGCACGGAAACCAAGACGCAGCTCAACATTCGTAATGCTGTGACAGAGCGATGGGGTGATGAAGTGGTATGGGGGCTTTCCAATAGTTATTTTGTAAATGAAGCTTTGTGTATGCCACCGATGGCTAGGGGTGTAAATGTCGATAGATTCCAATTACAAGGCGTTTGGGGAGCACCAATTAAGGTTGCTAAGCAATTTTATACCAAAAATGGTGTACCAATTGAGGAAGATAAAACATTAGACTTTAGTAATTACATGACTACTCGTGCGGCAGTAAGTACTGAACGTTTTTACATAGAGCCTGGGTATGTGACGGCAAGGTTGAATTACGACCGTGAGCCACGTTTCTATGCGAGTTTGGGTTTTGATGGTGGACGTTGGTACATGAAAGATGGTGCTAGTTCAGGTTCGGACGAGAATAGCATGTATGTACAAGCCAAAAATGCCGAGCGTTCGGGAGTTGGTCACTTTACCAACTGGAACGAAACAGGATATTTCATCAAAAAACTGGTTCACTGGGAATCAACTACGAATTCAAACAACGCACCTACTTGGAAAGCTTATCCTTGGCCCGAAGTTCGTCTAGCAGAGCTTTATTTAAGTTATGCTGAAGCATTGAACGAGGTGAATGGTGGATCCACTGAAGCAATTTCGTACATAGATAAAATTCGTGAGCGTGCAGGTTTGCAAGGTGTAGTTACATCATGGACGAATTTTTCCAAATCACCTACTAAATTTCAATCAAAAGAAGGTTTACGTTCAATTATTCAACGCGAACGACTTATCGAACTTGCTTTTGAAGGACAACGTTTTTGGGATTTGAAGCGTTGGAAGCTGTCTTCGGAATATTTGAATCAAGATATTACAGGATTTTCAATTTCAGGAAAGACTGCTGCGACTTATAATGTGGAACGAACCGTTTTCAATCAGACATTTATTTCGCCAAGGGATTATTTGTGGCCTATTGGAAATTACGAGACGCGACGAAATCCTTTGCTAGTAGAAAACCCAGGTTGGTAATCAAAAAATATTAAATGTATGAAATCAAATAGAATAAACATATTTCTAGTCATGCTGAGTGCATTATTTGCCTTTGCATGTACCAAACAAATTGAATACAGAGAGCCTGTTGGTAATGAGACTGATAAACCAGGAGTCGTTTCAAATATACGTGTAATAAATCAGGAGGGGAAAGCACAAATTATATATGATTTGCCTAGCTCTCCGAATTTAATGTACGTAAAGGCTATTTATAAAATTAATACAGGTCAAGAAGTGGAAGTAAAATCGTCTATCTACAAAGATACGATTGTGGTAGCTGGTTTTGCTGATACCGAAGAGCATGAGGTGAAATTGTATGCAGTAAGCCGTAATGAAGTCCTATCTGATCCGGTATCAGTAAAAGTAAAACCTTTGGAAGCTCCTTTTTGGAAAGTGTTCAACTCTTTAGAAATTTCCAATGCTTTCGGTGGATATAATCTTACAGCTAAAAATTCTTCTCGTGATAATGTCGCAATCATTGTCATGAAAAAGAATGTTTTCAATGAGTACGAACGTGATAATCAAAAATCTGTTTATACCAAGACCGACAGTATTATCTCCAAGATTAGAGGGTTAGATACTTTAGAACAAGAATTTGCTATTTATGTCCGAGATAACTGGGGAAATAATTCAGATACATTGTACACCAAAGTAAAACCTTTCTACGAAGAACAAATGGATCCAGGTAAATTTAGAGCTTTTGTACTTCCGGGAGATGCGCCACAAGTAACTAATGGTGCACGACTTGAATATGCTTGGGATGGTCTATTAGGATGGCCTAATACAAGTTTTACCCATCAAATCAACGGTGGTAATCAGCCACATATGATTACATTTGATATGGGTGTATCTGCCAAGATTAGTCGTTTTTGGATTCGTCCATTTCCAGAAGGAACTAGATATTATTTTCTTTCTACGATGAAGCGATTTGAAATTTATGGATCAAATAGTCCAAATCTTAATGGAGCATTAGACGATTCTTGGATACTATTAGGAAGTTATGAAGTCATTAAACCATCTGGGCTTCCATATGGGACGGATAATGCAGAGGATCAAGCTACTGCTGCGGCAGGATTTAATTGGGAAGTTGACCTCAATTCACCTAAAGTGAGATATATCCGAATTAGATGTTTAGAAAATTTCGCTGGAGGTACTGCACAAAATATCAATGAGATTAAAGTATATGGTACTACTTTATAGATAATGAGTTATGATTAAGATAAATAGAACACATACAATAAGGCTAATCTTTGTGCTTACTCTTATTTCAACCTTTATATCTTGTGCCAAATGGGATGAGTTTAAGGAATATATTAAGGACGGTGAGGTAGTATATGTGGGGAAGCTTGATTCGGTGAAAGTCTTTTCGGGTAACGAACGTATATTAGTCCAAGCACAAGTTAAACCCGATCCAAAGATCAAAAAAGCTTTAATGAAGTGGAACGATGGCAAGGATTCTGTAATATTGGATATTACGCATAATAGCGTATTGGAACATTATATTCCAATGGCGGAAGGAATTGTTAGTTTAGAATTGTTTACCATTGATGACAAAGGTAATAGATCAGTTGCTGTTCCAGCAATTGGAAGAGCGTATGGTCCTCGTTACAGCGCGGGTCTTTCGAATAAATTAATTGCAAGTGCTACTATTGACAATGATAATAAAGCTATAATTGATTGGCAAGAGATGGACTTATCTGCTGGACCTATTGGAACTCAAGTCCAATATGAATCAAGTACCGGAGCAAAAACTATTCTTGTGCCCGTAGATCAGTTACACACTGTAATCTCGGACCTAGCGGCCACGACAAAGTCTGTTTCTTATAGAACTTTGTTTTTACCTCAAAAAACAAGCATAGATACCTTCTATACAGATTTTAGTGCAATAGGATTAGCCAAAGATGTAACTTCTGAGTATTTAAAGAATTACAAAAATCCTGTTACTACCATTGCGCGATCAGGAAGATGGGCTATTCCAGCGGATTGGGTTACGAATACTGCTGTTCATAATTTTAGAGATGGTTCAGGAGCTTATTTTGGTGGGGTAGACTATGATTTTGGTGGTCCTTTCTTAGCTATGGAAGCAGGATGGTCAGGAAATAATATGTCAACTATTACCAATGGAAAGATTTACCAAACTGTAACTTTACCACCTGGGAATTATACTTTTGAAATGGATATTCCAGATTGTACTGCTGGTGGTGATTTTTATACTGTTGCAGCACTTGGCGGTGAAATACCGAATACTGAAAATGTTTCGTCGGCATTAGGATTTTTGAAGACAAATTCTCCAGGAACTCATGCACTTAAGTTTACACTTTTGGAACCAAAACAAGTTTCTTTGGGGTTCGTAGGTAATTTGGAAAATAAAGGTGGTGGTGATGGAACTTTCTGGCGTATTAATGCCGTAAGGTTAAAACAAATTGTAATTGTTCAATAAATACCATTGTTAAATGATAAAGAACCTCCAAGCGAAAGCTTGGAGGTTCTTTATTATCAATTAGTCTTTCAATTTTTCTACTCGACTAGGTGTTTGTTTGCCATTCACAATTTCTTCCGCGCCAAGTGCTATTGCTTCTATACTGGATGTAATATTGTCAATATCCAATGTGCTTACTTCATCTTTTACGGTGTGGTAAAAGGTATCTTTATCAATTTGTGAGGTCGAGAAAGTATGTGCAGGTACACCCAAAGCTGCCAATACAGCATTATCACTTCTGTAAAATAAATTTTGTTGTGGATAAGGGTCTGGATGGAATTTGAATGCTGTATTTTTTAAGTTTTGTTGCATTAATTCACCGAGATTCGAACGATCATAGCCTGTCAAATACAATGTATTTGGTCCAAACTTAGAATCCTTACCAATCATTTCAATGTTAATCATAGCTACGACGCTATCCGCATTGATGTTGTTCGAAAAGTATTTAGAACCATACATACCTACTTCTTCAGCAGTGAAAGCGACAAAAATAAGCGTGCGCTCATTGTTTTCTCGTTCTTTGTAATATTTCGCTAAACTAATCATTGCCGAAGTTCCTGAGGCATCGTCATCAGCCCCATTGGCGATAGAGTCTTGACCATCGGCTTGAATAATCCCGATATGATCATAGTGTGCAGAAAACACGACATATTCATTGGGTTTTGATTTTCCAGGAATCACTGCAGCTACATTAAAAAAATCTATTTTTTTAGCCTCATTTTCACTATTAACCGTATATTTTTTAGGGAGGTTACTCGCTAAAACAAATAATTTTGTCGCTCCTTTTGGTTGATTCTCACCAATTACAGTTTCTCTCGAATATATTTTATTGAATCGTGCAATGTACGATGCATACGAAGGATCTACTAACACAATTACATCATCATTTCCTTGAGCTAATTTTCTAAATGTGCTTGAAAAATCGTCTTCTTTACGAATGTGCTTTATTGTAATATCTGAATTCTCATTCCATTCAATCTTTGGATTATTTCCCATTATTAAAAACTCATCTGCAGTCAATTCTTTATTATCAAAAATGACTTTAGAAGAGATTCTATAAATTTTATTCATATGAAATGTCTGGCGAAAATTTGGCTCTGCATAAGGCTCTAATCCTATTTGACGAAATTCTTCTGCAATAAAATCTGCTGCCTTAGCAATATGTGGACTAAAGGCATGACGTCCACCCATTTCGTCTGAAGCTAAGGTGTTTAGAAGCCTTTGTACATAGTTTTTGTCAACAATTTGTGTTGAAGATTGTTGTGCTACTAAATTGAAACCTATAAGTGCAAAAATCACAGATAGTAGTAATGATCTATTCATAGTGTAAAATTTTAATGAAATTAATAAATAAGAGTCGATAATTCACTGAAATAAAGCATAACTATTATATTTGGTTATAAAATCAAAAGACATGAAAGAAGTTACAGTTCTAGAATTAAAAGATATGATGGATCGCAACGAAGAATTTCAATTAATTGATGTTCGCGAGCCTTTTGAATATGAAGTATCAAACCTAAATGGACTAAATATTCCACTTGCTGGAATACTAATTGAGTCTGAGAAGGTAGCAAAAGATATTCCTGTGATCATCCAATGCCGTTCAGGAAAGCGCAGTGCACAAGCGGTGATGCTTTTGGAACAACAAGGATACACGAATCTCGCAAATTTGCAAGGAGGTATCTTGGCTTGGAGAGATGAAATTGATCCAGAATTGGACGTGTATTAATAGCTTAATATACAAAGACCTACAAGGAGGCATTATCAATGCCTCTTTTTTAGTTTAAGGAGTACAATGCATTATTTGTACCTTTGTAGGTATGAAAAATTTGTATCAGCAAACAACTCAAGCATTCTATTTTAGTCTGATATTTTACATAGGTGCTATCGTATTATTCCTGCTGAAAGTTAGCATAGCTCCTATCCTATTTAGTTTTGCGCTGTTGGTGTCGCTTATATGGATTTTTCTTACTATTCGTGAAATCATGTTGTCGGGTCGTATTGCGAATTCAGAACGGTTGTTATTGATTATTTTTATCATCCTATTGAATATATTCGCAGGGCTAGTTTATTTCTTTTTACTTCGTAAAAGGGTCGTTTTGGATCAAAATAAAAAATAATGAAAAAACAATTTGTACTAAATCTTTTGCTGAATCTAGGGATTATCTTTTTGGTGATGAGTGGTATATCTGCTTACCAAAGTGGTAATATGCTTATTCTAGGGATTGCAATCGCAGTTTCGGTTGTGTTGATTTACTTGAAAGTAGTTCTATTAAAACATGTAAAAACAGATTACATCAAAAAACAACAAGAACAGCAATCTGCGGCTAAGAAAAGCAAAAAGGGTTAATCGACATCGATTAACCCTTTTTTATGCTGTAAAGATCTAATGTTATTTTATAAAAGGACCTTTTCTCACTTCCGCTTTTATTTTTTGGTTACGTATGTTTATGTAAATTTCTGTACCAGCTTTAGAAAAAGCATTATCTACATATCCAAGACCGATTGATTTTTTCAATGTTGGCGATTGCGTACCTGAAGTCACACGACCGATCACATTACCCTCAGCATCTACGATTTCGTAATCGTGACGAGCAATACCTCTATCGATCATTTCGAAACCTACTAATTTTTGAGCCGTTCCGTTTTCTTTTTCAGCTTTTAAGTTTTCACTATTCACAAAGTCTTTTGTGAATTTAGTAACCCAACCAAGACCAGCAGCTAGTGGAGAAGTCGTATCGTCAATATCATTGCCATATAGACAGAATCCCATTTCCAAACGTAAAGTATCGCGTGCACCTAAACCAATTGGTTTAATACCAAAGGCAGCACCAGCTTCAAAAATCGCATCCCATACTTTTTTTGCGTCTTTATTCGCTACATAGATTTCAAAACCTCCAGCACCTGTATAACCTGTTGCAGATACGATCACATTATCTACTCCAGCAAATGTGCCTTTAGCGAACGAGTAATACTCCATAGAAGCCAACTCAATCGATGTTAAACTTTGCAAAGCATCCGCAGCTTTTGGTCCTTGTACAGCAAATAATGAAGTCTCATCTGAGATATCTTTCATTTCTACGCCGTACGTGTTGTATTTGCTGATCCAATTCCAGTCTTTCTCAATATTAGAAGCATTTACTACTAATAAATACGTAATATCGTCGATTTTGTATGTCAAAAAATCATCTACTATACCACCAGTTTCATTAGGCAAATACCCATATTGAACTTTACCGTCGTATAATTTGGAAGCATCGTTAGAAGATACTTTTTGTATTAAGTCTAATGCTTTTTCACCTTTCAAGATAAATTCGCCCATATGACTTACATCAAATACGCCCACAGCTGTACGTACAGTTTCGTGTTCGTCATTGATACCAGAATATTGTACGGGCATATTAAATCCTGCGAAAGGAACCATCTTTGCTCCTAAAGAAATATGATGGTCTGTTAAAGCTGTATTTTTCATCATCAAATGGTATAAAAAGTTTTTGCAAAAATAGCTAATATGTTGGGATTTTACGGCTTGTTTTTAATATTATGATAAATATACTAGATATTTGGTGGCAAAAACGAAAATTATTCATCGTTTGTTATTTCGCAACCGTTTGCAATCCTAGTATTTCTAACACTCTTTTAAATTCTGAATTCAAATCAGCTTTAATTTCAATTTTTTCTTCAGTCCAAGGGTGAATAAATGTCAATGCAGAGGCATGTAACAACATAGTGTCCATTTCAAATTTCTCTTTCCACAACTTGTTTTGCTTATTACATCCATGTGGCCTATCCCCTATTATTGGATACATGATATGCGCGAAATGACGACGCAATTGGTGCATACGACCTGTCTCGGGATTTGCCTCGACCAGAGAATAGCGGGATGTGGGAAATTTTCCCTGTGGAACATCAATCTCTGCTGTCGCTAATCGCTTATAATGTGTGATAGCATCTTGTGCTGTGCCATTTTCTTTCAGTAAAGGATAATCAATAATTCCTTCTTCGGGACAGTATCCGCGTAGAACCGCCAAGTAGCGCTTATCCATTTTTTTGTCCTGAAAAAGTGGTTGCGTTTTTTTATCCGTCTCTTTATCCAATGAAAATAAAAGAATACCACCCGTTTTACGATCCAAACGATGCGCGGGATAAACGGGCTGTCCGATTTGATCCCTTAGGAGTTGCAACGCAAATTCAGAAGCATCATTGGCAATTGAAGATCGATGTACTAAAAGACCATGTGGCTTATTTATGGCAATAAGATATTCATCGCGGTAGAGTATGTCAAGCATTATAGATTTTTAAGAACCCCTACTATTTCATCTGCCTTCTTATCAATCTCAGGACTGAGCCACACTTTCGTGAATGCTCCACCCCCTATTGGTGTGTCCTCGCCTTGCCATCTTATTTTTACCAAAGAGAATAAATAGTAATTCGAAATAATCACGTTATTCTGAACAAATTCTCGAACGACTCTATCTCCAAACAAGGTCATGCCTAGCTGTACAGCATCTTGATTCTCGTATTTAAGTTGATCTGCTAGTAGCGATTTGGCTTTCTCTTTGACTACAGATTCTAGCTCTTCTTTTTTAGGATTTGTTAAGATAGCTGTGATCATTATTCCAAAAAGAATTAGCGCAAATATTCGTGTTTTCGACATCTTGATTTAAATAAAAATGTAATATTAGAATATACTTCCTAAAACCGAAAATAGCCATTCGGCTAACACCCACATCAGGTAAAATATTCCGACACACAAAAGTACTATAATAATAAATAGAGTTATCAATAATCCTCGCGCACTACCCTGATGTTTACCTTCGAAATAATGTTCCTTCAGAAGTTTAACATTCTTTTTATTTGCCTTATTGAAAAAATCGAATACATAACCAATTAAAGGTATTGCGCCCAAAATTGCATCTAACATCACGTTAAGAAGCATTTTGACGGCAACCTTGGACCCTGCGCCATTGCGAAGCATGATAACAACAAGTGATAGTGAAGAGGCAAAAGCTATGAATTGTCCAGCATAAGGTATCAAATTCAAAAGAGGATCCAAGCCGAACTTGAACCCTCCAATGCTAAATTTATTGTCCAATAGATTAGACATTCGCTCTATCCAAGCAAATTCCCTTTCTCTTTTTTGTTGAGGCTGATTATTTAATTGTTCCAATTTATTTTAATTCAAAGACACCGTCAATATAACAAGTCAATTTAATTGGACGAATATCTAACGACAATTCGTTTGACTCTGCTCCTGCATTATCCATCATAGCCGTTTTTGCGTACATGCGTGGTTGCGGCATCAGTTCTGCAAAGTTGAAGTTGCTATTGTCATTAATTACCAATACTTTACCAACAGACCCTCCGTCTGCAGCAGCTAATATTTCTGCATTTTGACGTGCATCTTTCACCGCAGCAGTCTTCAATTCTTTTTCCAACTCACGCTTTTGCGTATGATCGTATCCTGATATTGAAGTGCTTTCCAATCCTTGAGGATCTACCTTATCAAGCATTGTGTGTAGGCCATTCAAATTCGTAACCTTAATACGGTACTGACGTGATTGTAGCAATTCGTTGTTCTTTTTCTTATTTTGATAATTATAGCTGTAGATATTTTGAACTGTAAAATCTTCTTTCTTAACACCATTTGCCATTGCTGCATCAAATAATTGTTTTTCTATTGTCTCAATGAAAACTTTCTTTTTCATATTGCCATCCATATAAAACTCTTTCAATGAAATTGAGAGGTAAATAATATCTGGAGTTACCTCTTTTTCGGCATATCCTTTAGTAGCTACTTTGCGAAAAGATTCTATATTAACGGATTGGGCGTTTGTCATTATTATAGTTCCTAATAAAAATGCGATTGTCAATAATTTTTTCATAGATCGTTTGAAATTAATATTTTCTTCATATAACGCATAGACAAAGAAAATGCCACAATGTTTAAGATTAGCCTAAAATAATCTTGTAAAATATTTTTTAAATCTTATCTTTAGGATAAATTAAAATATAATACAGTAATGCAAGAAGGTAAAGTAAAATTTTTTAATGAAACTAAAGGTTTTGGTTTCATAGTACCAGCGTCAGGTGAAAGTGAAATTTTTGTTCACGTTTCAGGACTAATCGACAAAGTTCGTGAAGGCGATGACGTTTCTTACGAAGTTGAACAAGGCCGTAAAGGTCTTAATGCGGTAAATGTAAAAGTTATCTAATAGATTCTAAATATATTTATTGTAAAAAAGCTCGAAATCTTAGATTTCGAGCTTTTTTGTATTATTGATATTGTGATAATCCGCCCATTGCTCCTATATAGGCAGCGAATATTGTAATATAAAAGATTATTGAAATAACAATCATAATCAACATTACGATTAAAGAGCCTTTGGCAAAATTCTTTTTGTTGACATTTCCATTATCGTCAAAAGCCCACACAAGCAACATAATAATTCCAACAAGTGGTATAGCGACAATTATTAATGTAATTACCCAATCTTTTACGCTTAGGGGTTTTTCATTAATTGAGGCGGGAAAACCTGAATTTTCTTGTTCAAATGGATTCATAATTTAGTTTTTTAGGTTAAATAATATGTTTTTTTTAACCAAAAATAATATTTTTTTTGAACTGCTATAATTTAGTGAAATATTTCTTCCAGAATTTGCAATGAATTCACTGAGCCAAAATTTTCTGTATGTAACTTATAGAAGTTGATGATTTGTGATAAAAGATATATGCGATCTTCATGCTTCATTTGTATCAAATGAGAATCTTCGTATGATATATTCAATATCGCGTGAAACATATGTGTATGTGGTTGCTGAAGTGAATATGTATGTGTGGGTGCAAAATTAGTAAAAACACCGTCCACCAAATCAAAATAAGGTAAAGCTTTCTCTGATGCTGTTGGCATATAGCCCAAGAACCGACTTAGCTTCATCAAAAAACAGAGATGAAAATTATTAATCGGCTTATTTGTCTGATCCAACCATAAAATAGACTGTTGTATGAAACTGAAAAGTTGGGAATCGGGTTGTTGCTGTTTTAACACTTTGTATAATATTTCGTTCAGAAAAATAGCTACAGAACTTTTTGCGATATTTAATGGAATTTGCTGAAGCATAGGAGTAGAGGTGGCTTCCTTTATGCGCTGTAAACTACCAGTGTCTTTATAATAAACCACCATATCCAAAAGATGAAGCGGTTGAAACATGTTAACATGAATTTTTGCTTTTGGCTTTCTTGCTCCGTTAATCAAATATGATTGAATTCCAAACTCTTCTGTGAAAAGTTGTGCGACCACACTATTTTCTGAATAGTTCGTAATCTTAAGTGCTATCGCTCTTGTTTTATGCAACATCTAAAGTTAGCTAAGGAATTTTAATATGTGATAAATCACTAAGTAAGTAAATTTTATCCAGGACGTGAAATACTAGTATTTTTTTATAACCAATGTGAATTGTTGAAAACTATTTTAGAGTGTAGGGTGGGAGATGAATTAGAAAAGCTCTACATTTGCTTCTTCCTGCACTTTTTGTATTATTTTTAAAAATAATTCTCGCCATATTGTTGTAAGTTCCAAAAGAAATTTAGATATTTGCAAACTCTTTGCAGAGAGTGCAAAAGAGAATTGGTGTACTAAATAGACAACATTAAAAATAAATATCATGTCAAGAATTTGTGATTTAACAGGCAAAACGGCATTAACAGGTAATAACGTATCTCACTCGAACGTTAAAACTAAGCGTAAGTTTTACCCAAATTTACATACTAAGCGTTTTTACATTCCTGAAGAAGATCGTTGGATCACTTTAAAAGTGTCAGCGTCTGCAATTAAAACGATTAACAAAAACGGAATTTCTTCTGTTATCAGTAAATTTATCAAAAAAGGATACGTTTAATAGATATTCGCCTGTTAATTAAAGATATTCATGAACTATTAGTCCGTGAGGACTAAAATAAAGTAAAACAATGGCTAAAAAAGGAAATAGAGTACAAGTTATCTTAGAATGTACTGAGCACAAAGAAAGTGGTCTTCCAGGGATGTCACGTTACATCACTACTAAGAACAAAAAGAACACAACAGAGCGTTTAGAATTGAAAAAATTCAACCCTGTATTGAGAAAAGTAACTGTTCACAAAGAAATTAAGTAATTAATTTAATGGATTAACGAGAGTTGTCCATCTTAAAAAAAATATACCATGGCAAAGAAAGCGGTAGCATCATTACAAAAAGGTGGTGGTAAAGAATTTACTAAAGTTATTATCACTGCAAAATCTGCTAAAACTGGAGCTTATACTTTCAAAGAAAGTATGGTACACAACGACAACGTAAAAGATGTTGTTGCAGCAGCTTCAAAATAAGCAATCAAGATATTCCTTTTTTAAAGTTTTCCTTTAAAAAAACTGAAAGCCGTTTTGGTATACTCACCGAAAGGGCTTTTTTAGTATGGCAAGATTTCAGTATATTTGGGCTTGATTTTTAAGCATTACTTATCACCAGTATTTCATGGGTTTATTTGATTTTTTCAAGAAGAAACAAGAAGCACCAGAGGCTCAAGAGGCTTTGGATAAGAGTTTGGAGAAAACTAAAGAAGGTTTCTTTTCAAAGATTACAAAGGCAGTCGTTGGTAAATCTACCATTGATGATGATGTGTTGGATAATCTAGAAGAAGTATTGGTTACATCCGATGTGGGTGTGACGACGACTTTGAAAATTGTGGAACGAATTCAAGAGCGTGTTGCACGTGATAAGTATGTCGGTACCGATGAACTAAACCGATTACTGAAAGAGGAAATACAAGCTTTATTAGCTGAAAATAACAGCAATGATTTCGAGAGCTTTAAATACGGGGATCATAAGCCCTATGTTATTATGGTGGTAGGCGTGAACGGTGTTGGTAAGACTACGACTATTGGTAAGTTAGCGCATCAGCTGAAAGAAGCAGGTAATAAAGTAGTATTGGGTGCAGCAGATACCTTTAGAGCTGCAGCTGTCGATCAGATACAATTGTGGGGAGAGCGTGTAGGTGTACGTGTGGTTGCGCAAGCAATGGGATCAGATCCAGCTTCAGTTGCTTTTGACACGATTCAGTCTGCGGTTTCCAATGGTGACGATGTTGCAATTATCGATACAGCTGGTCGTTTGCATAATAAAGTCGGATTAATGAATGAGCTTGGAAAAATAAAAAATGTCATGCAAAAAGTCGTTCCTGGCGCTCCGCATGAGATTTTGTTGGTGTTAGATGCTTCGACTGGACAAAACGCTATCGAGCAATGTACACAATTTACCCAAGCGACAGACGTCAATGCGTTAGCTTTGACAAAATTAGATGGTACAGCCAAAGGTGGTGTAGTCATTGGTATTTCGGATCAATTCAAGATTCCTGTAAAATATATTGGTGTAGGGGAGAAGATCGGCGATTTGCAGCTCTTTAATAAAAGAGAGTTTGTCGAATCCTTATTTAAATAAAATTTTATTTCTGCATCAAGCAAGTAGCCTTTATAGCCTTATAAAGGTTTCTTTTTATCAATAAAGACAATAATTGCGATGGAATCATAATCCATGTTTCATCCAACTCAATCATAATAATGAAAACAAAGCATAGTAAATTCGAACCAGTGATGGTGAAGCCACGAGTGAATGTGGTGACTTTAGGATGTTCGAAAAATATACATGATTCGGAAGTATTAATGGGTCAGTTGAAAGGTAATCAAATTGACGTTGTTCACGAATCAAATAATATCCAAGCGAATGATATAGTGGTTATCAATACTTGTGGATTTATTGATAATGCCAAGCAAGAATCAATTGATACTATTTTACAGTTTTCAGAGCTAAAAGATCAAGGTAAGGTGAATAAAGTAATTGTGACAGGTTGTCTTTCTGAGCGTTACAAACCAGAATTGCAATCGGAGATTCCTAATGTAGATGCTTATTTCGGCACGAATGATTTGCCCGAATTATTATCTACTATTGGTGCGGATTACCGTCACGAATTATTGGGGGAACGTTTACTGACTACGCCTTCTCATTTTTCTTATTTCAAGATAGCGGAAGGATGTAATCGTCCGTGTTCATTTTGTGCAATTCCATTGATGCGTGGTAAGCATGTATCTAAATCTATTGATGATTTGGTAAAAGAAGCAAAATTCTTGGCGTCTAATGGAACGAAAGAATTAATTCTTATTGCACAAGATTTAACTTATTATGGTTTAGATATTTACGGTAAACGTAATCTTTCGGATTTGATGCGTCATTTATCGGATGTCGACGGTATCGAATGGATTCGTTTGCAATATGCATATCCTTCAGGTTTTCCAATGGACATTTTGGATGCTATGAATGAACGTAGTAATATCTGTAATTATTTGGATATGCCATTACAACATATTACCGATAATATGTTGACATCGATGCGCCGTGGTACAACCAAACAAAAGCAAATTGACTTAGTAAACAAAATTCGAGATAAAGTACCGGATATTGCTTTGCGTACAACATTGATTTGTGGTTATCCAGGAGAAACAGAACACGATTTTAATGAAATGTTAGAATGGGTTGAAGAAACCCGATTTGATCGTCTAGGATGTTTTACATATTCACACGAAGAGAAAACACATGCACACACATTGGTAGATGATGTTCCTGAAGATGTAAAACAAGAGCGCGTAGAAGCTATTATGGAAGTGCAACAGGGAATTTCATATGATATCAACCAAACTAAAGTTGGTAAAGAATTCAAGGTGTTGGTAGATAGAGTGGATGGAGATTATTTCATCGGACGTACAGAATTCGACTCTCCAGAAGTGGATAATGAGGTTGTATTAAATGCTAAAGAAAATTATGTGCGTATAGGTGATTTTGTTCAGGTGAAAGTAAATAGAGCAGAAGATTTTGACTTGTACGGGACTATATTGAAATAGAAAATGTAAGGAATCCGATGTAATTAGCGGTGTTCTAAATAGTATTTTGGACACCATTAATGAGGCATCGAATTATATTACGCAAAGGCAATGATTATTAAAAAGTAATTTTTCCTACTAATTTATAAAACGGAGCGTAAAACCCACAGGTCTTTAGCCTGTGGGATGTAAGCGACTAACCCTGATTGAGAATATACTCAGGAATAGTATCAGGAGATGCTTCACCTATTGAACAAACAAAATAACCATCAGACCAGAAAGTATGTTCTTTCCAAAAATGTTTAAATAAGAATGACCTGTGTGGTGAACGCGAAATGTAATAAGTAGA
>NZ_VIQM01000043.1 GCF_008520265.1 Sphingobacterium cavernae | reverse complement strand
AAAACAGGTACTCTTTTGCTCATAAAACAATCTGATTGCAGCTTAAAGATATGAAAATCAGGTGATTAAAGCAAATAATATGAGTGATAAAATACAAAAAAGAGGCTGCCTATTTTGAGACAGCCTCGTTTCATATTATTTATTATGGTTTATTAGCCTTTTAAAGCTAGCGCTAAACTTAATTCCTCTAATTGCGCTTGATCAACTGGTGCTGGTGCATCAATCATCACATCACGGCCTGAATTGTTTTTAGGGAAAGCTATGAAATCACGAATAGTCTCTTGACCGCCCAAAATAGCTACTAAACGGTCTAAACCAAAAGCTAATCCACCATGTGGAGGTGCTCCATATTGGAAAGCATTCATCAAGAAACCAAATTGATCTTGCGCTTGCTCAGGAGTAAAGCCTAAATGTTTGAACATCAAAGCTTGCATTTCTTTATCGTGGATACGGATAGAACCACCACCAATTTCGTTGCCATTCAATACCAAATCATACGCGTTGGCGCGTACTTTTCCTGGGTCTGTATCCAATAGGTGCATATCCTCAGGTTTTGGAGAAGTGAATGGATGGTGCATAGCGTGAAATCTTTCTGACTCCTCATCCCATTCCAATAACGGGAAGTCTACTACCCAAAGTGGAGCGAATTCATCCGATTTACGTAAACCCATACGATTACCCAATTCCATACGCAAAGCAGAAAGTTGTGTTCTAGTTTTGTTAGCAGGGCCAGATAATACTAAAATTAAATCGCCTTCTTGAGCGCCAGTAGCTTCAGCCCATTTTGCTAAATCATCTTGATCGTAGAATTTATCTACTGAAGATTTGTATTGACCATTTGCTTCGAATTTTACGTAAACCATTCCTGATGCTCCTACTTGTGGGCGTTTTACCCAATCAATTAAGGCATCAATTTCTTTACGCGTATAAGTAGCTGCGCCTGGTACCGCTATACCAACCACTAGTTCTGCTGAATTAAATACTGGAAAATCTTTGTGTTGAGCAATAGCATTTAATTCGCCGAATTTCATACCAAAACGAATATCTGGTTTGTCATTCCCATATGTACGCATTGCCTCATCAAAAGTCATGCGTGGGAATTTTTCAATATCGATATTGTGGATTTTCTTTAATAGGTGACGTGTCAAGCCTTCAAATACATTCAAAATGTCTTCTTGTTCGATGAAAGACATCTCGCAGTCGATTTGCGTGAATTCAGGTTGACGATCTGCACGTAAATCTTCATCACGGAAACATTTTACAATTTGGAAATAACGGTCCATACCCGCTACCATTAGTAATTGTTTGAATGTTTGCGGAGATTGTGGCAACGCATAAAATTGACCTGGATTCATACGTGAAGGAACCACAAAATCACGAGCACCTTCAGGAGTAGATTTAATTAAGTAAGGTGTTTCTACTTCACAGAAATCAAGATTTGATAAGTAGTTACGAACTTCTTGAGCCACTTTGTGACGGAACAATAAGCTGTTTTTTACAGGATTACGACGGATGTCTAGGTAACGATATTTCATACGAATATCTTCACCACCATCAGTTTCGTCTTCAATTGTGAATGGAGGAAGCTGAGCTTCGTTAAGAATAGTTAATTCTGTAACTAAAACCTCAATTTCACCTGTCGGAATATTATTGTTTTTAGATTCGCGTTCGATTACTGTGCCTTTTACTTGGATTACAAACTCACGACCTAAAGATTTAGCTAATTGCATTACAGCAGTTTCTGTACGTGCCTCATCAAAAATTAATTGTGTGATACCATAACGATCTCGTAGATCCACCCAAATCATAAAACCTTTGTCACGTGATTTTTGTACCCAACCAGCAAGTGTTACCTCCTTATTTACATCAGCGATTCGAAGTTCGCCGCAATTTTGACTTCTATACATAGTATTAAGTAGAAAATATATTTTGCAAAATTATCGGTTTTGCAGGAGAATAACTAATGCATTCGTAGAAATAAAATGGACTAAATGACTACTCAAAATACTGATTTTCTACTGTGAATAATGTTCTACCACTTTGCCCCACTTTTTTAATTTTTTAAGCGAAATCAGTGTGTTTTTCTGTTAATAATTTCTGTTTTGTGGCTTAAAAATGACATAACAGGTTGGTCTAATTAACATGTTGATTTTCAATAAAAAGGATGCTTAATGATGTTTTTGGTTATGTTTTTTGCTAATGATTTTAACATAAATTGTGATGTGGAAAACTTTTTTGTGGGGGATTGTGGGAGTATGTGGGAGAAAGTGTATACTTTTACGTTAAATTTGATTAGCGATATAGACTACAGATGAATTTTTTAATCGGAGAATACGAATGCAAGCTGGACGCCAAAGGTAGAATGGTGGTTCCTGCAGCGCTCAAACGTCAGTTGCCTGATGTGGAGCGTGAAGGGCTTGTTGTGAATCGTGGCTTTGATGGAAATTTGGTGATTTATACACGTACAGAGTGGAATAAAATTTTATCTCAATTGTCGAGATTAAATCAATTTCAAGCGAAGAATCGTGATTTCGTGCGAAAGTTTACGAGTGGCGCTACGGAATTGACATTGGATTCTGCGGGTCGTGTGTTGTTGCCTAAAAATTTGTTGGATTACGCACAGGTGGGTTCGGAATTGGTGTTGGTGTGTAACCTAAGTAAAGTAGAATTGTGGTCTAAAGCTAAACATGAGGAGCGAATGAATGCTATTTCGGAAGAGGATTTTTCAGATTTGGCGGAGTCAGTAATGGGAGATTTTGATTTAGAAGGAGGTTTTAATGTCTAATGAACAAGTGTATCACGTGCCTGTAATGCTTCATGAATGCATGGAAGCTTTGGATATTAAGCCAGATGGTGTGTATGTGGATGTGACTTTTGGTGGTGGTGGTCATTCGCGTGAAATATTAAAAAGATTAGGTCCATCAGGAAAATTGGTCGCATTTGATCAGGATCCTGATGCTATAAACAATACTATTGCTGATGACCGATTTGTGTTGGTTCATCAGAATTTTCGTTTTCTAAAAAACTACCTAAGACTTGAGGGGGTTAAAGAAGTGGATGGTATTTTGGGCGATCTAGGAGTTTCTTCTCATCAGTTTGATGATGCAGAGCGCGGTTTCTCTATACGCTTTGATGCGGATTTGGATATGCGTATGGATCAGGTTTCGGATTTGGATGCGCGCAAAGTTTTGAATACGTATTCGGAAGAAGACTTGCATCGCATCTTTGGGATGTATGGTGAGGTTCAAAATGCCAAGTCATTGGCTAAAACAATTGTTACGGCGCGCTTGACAAAAGAAATTAATACGGTAGCTGAATTGAAAGAGGTGATTAAGAAATTGGTTCCAAAAGGAAAAGAACATAAATATCATGCTCAGGTTTTTCAGGCGTTGCGTATTGAGGTAAATAAGGAATTGGAGGCCTTGCAAGAGTTTTTGATGCAAAGTATTTCTGTTCTGAAAGAAAATGGTCGTTTGGTCATTATGTCGTATCACTCTTTGGAAGATCGTTTGGTGAAAAATTTCATGCTTAAAGGAAAATTTAGAGGAGAGGTGGAAAAAGACTTTTTCGGCAATGAAATTAAGCCTTTTCGAATAATTACACGAAAAGCGATTACAGCTTCTGAAGAAGAATTGCAATTAAATAATCGTTCGCGTAGCGCAAAATTACGCGTAGCGGAAAAGATAGCTAATTAACAATCACGGTTATGTCGAGAAGAAATACATTGCGTAACCAAGAGCTGAGTGAAGATGTCCAAGAGGAGATCTCGGAATCGGTAGAAGAAAAAGTAGAGGAGACTCGTAGTTTTCTTCGTGATTTGTTTTCACCAGCAAGGTTGTCAACGTATTTGGTGACAAGAAATTTGCCTTTTGGGGCTTTCTTAGCTTTTTTGGCGCTGTTGTATATTTCTAATCGTCACTTGGCGGAGCGTACAGTTAGGCAAATTGATCGTTTGGGGCGTGAGGTAAAGGAATTGAGTTGGGATTATAAGTCTTTGTCTGCGGAGTTGATGAAATTAACAACGCAATCGGAGATCGCAAAAAGGGCTGATACGTTGGGGTTGAAGGAGCGGACGGAGCCACCAATTAAACTTGAGGTAGTGAAAGAGAAAAAATAAGTAGTAAATACTTAGTATGAATATAAGGAAGTCCATATTAATGCGTGTGTACCTGGCTTTCGGGCTTATGGTATTCGGAGCTTTAGCGGTTTTTGCTAAGCTTTTGCACCTGCAATATGTGGATGGAGAAAAATGGCGTTCTATCGCGGATAGTTTAACTATTCAAGAGCGTGTGGTAGAGGCGGCTAGAGGAAATATTTTTTCGGTGGATGGAAGTTTGTTAGCCACTTCTGTTCCAGAATATGAAATTAGGTTTGACGCGATGTCAATTCCTGAAGAGTACAATGACGTGTTTAATAACAAGGTGGATTCCTTGGCTTCTAAATTGGCTGGATTTTTTAAAGATAAATCTTCGCGTCAGTATTTAGTAATACTGAAACAAGCCAGAAATAAAAAGCAACGTTATGTCTTGTTGAAACGTGCAGTTTCACATCAGGATTTGAAAGTATTGAAGACTTTTCCGTTGTTTAAGACTTTCCGTGAGGGTAAAAGAAGATATTCGAGTAGTCTTGTTGCGGTAAGACAGAATAAAAGGATTTTGCCATTTACGAATCTTGCGGCACGTACTATCGGTTACAAGAATGATGAATTCAGAGTTGGGTTAGAAGGTGCTTACGGAGATTATATCGAAGGTAGAAGTGGTGCTCAAATGATGCAACGTATTGCAGGTGGTGTATGGGTACCGGTAAATAGAGAATTGGAAGTTGCTCCTGTGGATGGTTCGGATATTATTTCGACTATCGATGTGAATATGCAGGATATGGCGCAACGCGCATTGGGCAAGCAGATGAAAATCAGCAATGCTGATGAGGGATGTGTGATATTGATGGAAGTGCAGACTGGAGAGATTCGTGCGATAGCGAACTTTACGAAGGATAAAGATGGCGAATATCGCGAGAAATTTAATTACGCTATTGCGCAAACTGCTGATCCAGGTTCGACGTTTAAGCTAGCGTCCTATTTGGCTGCTTTGGATGACGGCTATATTGATACAGCTACGCGTGTAGATATTGGAAATGGAACGTACAAGGTTCCTTCGCATACGATTCGCGATTCGCATGCGCCTAAAAAATCTAATATCAGCGTAAAAACTGCTTTTGAGGAATCCTCGAATGTGGCTATAACGAAATTGATTAATACGCATTACGGAGATAATCCAGCGCAATATACATCAAAATTGCATAGCTGGGGTTTGCATGAGCCATTGGAATTGCAAATTCCTGGAGAAGGCAAACCGGTGGTTAAGACACCAAAAAATAGATCTTGGAGTAAATTGTCATTGATACAAATGGCTTATGGATATGAATTGTTGTTGACACCATTGCAAACTTTGACATTATACAACGGTGTAGCGAATAATGGAAAGTTAATAGCTCCTTTGTTTGTACGTGAGATTCGTCATTTGGGAAATACCGTAGAAAGATTTGAAGCTCGCGTGATCAACAAACAAATGGCTTCTTCAGAAGCGATAGCTAAAATGAAGGGTATGCTAGAGGGAGTTATGATTGACGGAACAGGAAAGAGATTGGCGAGTCCATTGTATTCAGCTGCTGGTAAAACAGGGACTGCGCAAATGGCTGATAATTCTCGTGGCTATGGGCATAGACGTTATCAATCGTCGTTCGCAGGTTATTTTCCGGCAGATAATCCAAGGTATTCAATGATCGTAGTTATTCGTAATCCACGCAATGGCTATTATGGTGGGTCAGTAGCTGGTCCAGTTTTCAAGGAATTGGCGGATATGGTTTATGCAAACGACTTGAATTTGCATGGCACTTTTGCTACTAAAAGTGTGAATACAGCGGGAATGCGTACGCCATTAACGTTGAATGGTTCGAAAGAAGCGTCAACAAAAGTTTATGAGTCATTGGGATTTAATCCTCAAAATTGGAACACGATTAGTCAAGGCGATTCTGCTCTAACACAACGTGGTTTTCCATTTGTGGAGGTAAATATAAAAGAAGGTATTGTTCCGAATGTAAAAGGAATGGGATTGGTGGATGCGATTTTTACAATGGAAAATGCGGGTTTTAAGACCAAGGTTGTAGGGAAGGGTAAAGTTATTGCACAGTCGTTGGCTCCTGGTCAGCGCTTAAAAATGGGTTCAAATGTCTCATTAGAGTTGAATTGATATGAAGTTAAAAGAGTTGTTACACGCTATTCCTGTATTGCAGGTTTTTGGTTCACTGGATGTGGATGTGGATGCTATTGCTTTTGATTCCAGACAAGTGCAGCATGGAACTCTTTTCGTTGCGGTGAAAGGTGTGCATACTGATGGACATTTGTATATAGCCAAAGTCATAGAAAATAATGCTGCTGTTTTGGTAGTAGAGGAATTGCCAGAAGATATTAATGAGGAAGTAACTTACATTCAGGTTAGTGATAGTGCGTATGCTTTAGGAATTATCGCGGGTAATTTTTATGGAAATCCGTCCCAAGATTTAAAATTGGTAGGTGTTACAGGTACAAATGGTAAAACTACTGTTGCGACATTGTTATTCAACTTATTCAATCAATTGGGCTATCATGTAGGGCTGCTTTCAACGGTTGAAAATAGAATCGGTTCGACTATAATTCCAGCAACACATACGACTCCGGATCCGGTAGCATTGAATAAGCTTCTACGCCAAATGGTGGACGATGGTTGTGATTATTGTTTCATGGAAGTGAGTTCGCATGCGGTGATTCAGCAACGTATTGTGGGGTTGCGTTTCGCTGGTGGAATATTCACCAACATTACGCACGATCATTTGGATTTCCATGGCACATTTGACAATTACATCAAAGCGAAGAAAAAATTCTTTGATGATTTGGATGGTTATGCTTTTGCATTGACGAATTTCGATGATAGAAACGGGAATATCATGCTTCAAAATACGTTTGCACATCGTAAATCTTACGGGTTGCAAAATATGGCCGATTTTAAAGCTAAAGTCTTGGAATCGCACTTTGATGGGATGTTGCTGCAAATTGACTCCCATGATTTGTGGGTGAAGTTAGTTGGCGGATTCAACGCATACAATTTATTAGCTGTCTATGCTGCTGCAATTCTTTTGGAACAAGAAACCTCAAAGGTTTTGGTGGCGCTAAGCGAAATCTCGGGAGCGGAAGGAAGATTTGAGACTGTGCGTTCGACAAATGGTGTAGTTGGGATTGTGGATTATGCGCATACACCAGATGCAGTAGAAAATGTGTTAGAAACGATTAAAGACTTGCGCAATGTAGGTCAACAAATCATTACAGTATTAGGTTGTGGTGGAGATCGTGACAAAACTAAGAGACCAGAAATGGCAAAAGTGGCATTGAAATACAGTGATAAGTTGATTATCACTTCAGACAATCCACGCACAGAAGATCCATTTCAAATTATCAAGGAAATGGAAGCTGGTGTTTCACCAGAAAAAAAGAAAAATACATTCAGCATAGCTGATCGTCGTGAAGCTATTCGTGCAGCAGTTCATTTGGCAAATCCAGGTGATATTGTACTTGTGGCGGGTAAGGGACACGAAAAATATCAAGAAATAAACGGTGTACGTCATCATTTTGATGATAGAGAAGAGTTAGAAAATACCTTTAACGAGCAATAAGAGAATCGATGTTATATTATTTATTTGATTGGCTACAAGAAAACTGGAAGATTCCTGGGTCGGGATTGTTTCAATACATTTCGTTTCGTACGGCGATAGCGGTTATTGTGTCGCTTATCATTACGACGGTTTTCGGTAGCCGATTGATCAATTTGTTGCACAAAAAACAAGTAGGTGAGACTATTCGTGATTTGGGATTAGAGGGCGAGAAAAAGAAGCAAGGTACACCTACAATGGGTGGTTTGATCATTATCGCAGGTATTTTGATTCCGACATTGTTGTTTGCTAAACTAGATAATATTTACATCATCATAATGGTGGTGACAACACTTTGGATGGGTGCGATTGGTTTTTTGGATGATTATATCAAAGTTTTTAAGAAAAATAAAGAAGGCTTAGCTGGTCGTTTTAAAGTAATTGGCCAAGTGGGGTTGGGGGTTTTGATCGCTATCACAATGTATTTCCATCCGGACATTGTCGTTCGTGAGCAAGTGATTAATCCTACTTCTGAGACTCCTGTAGAGGTGGTAATTAATCCCAATACAGGTGAGACGACTTACACGGAAAATGTAAAGTCTACAATGACAAACATTCCGTTTTATAAAGATAACGAATTTGATTATTCGAAAGTATTGCCAGTAATCGGTATCGATAATCCTTGGGCTACTTTCGCTTTATTTTTAATTGTTGTGGTATTTATTGTTACCGCGGTATCCAATGGTGCAAATATTACAGACGGGATAGATGGTCTTGCTACAGGAACTTCAGCTATTATCGGTATTACGTTGGCGATTTTGGCTTATGTATCGGGTAATATAATTTTCTCGGATTACTTGAATATCATGTATATACCAAATTCGGGAGAACTCGTGATTTTTGCTGGAGCTTTTGTTGGTGCGTGTACTGGATTTTTGTGGTATAATGCGTATCCAGCGCAAGTGTTTATGGGCGATACAGGTTCGTTAGCAATCGGTGGTATTATAGCGGCATTTGCGATTTTGATTCGTAAAGAATTGTTGATTCCGGTATTATGTGGTGTGTTTTTGATTGAAAATTTATCTGTGATAATGCAAGTTTCTTACTTTAAATACACGAAGAAAAGATTTGGTGAAGGCCGACGTATATTTTTAATGTCACCATTGCATCATCACTACCAAAAGAAGGGTTACCACGAAGCTAAAATTGTAACACGTTTTGTTATCGTGGGTGTAATCTTGGCGATTTTGACCATCGTAACTTTAAAAACAAGATAATATGGGAAATATTGCCAATACATATTATCCACAATCGGGACGCTTAGTTGTACTTGGAGCTGGCGAAAGTGGCGTGGGAGCAGCTATTCTAGGTAAGGAAAAAGGTTTTGATGTCTTTGTATCGGATATGGGAACGATAGCTGATTCTTACCAATCAAGTTTGGTCGAGGAAGGGATTGCGTTCGAATCGGGACAACACACGGAAGATTTGATTTTGAATGCAGCTGTTGTTGTCAAAAGTCCAGGTATTCCAGAAAAAGCACCATTGATTCAAAAGCTTCGTTCTTTGAATATTCCTGTAATCTCAGAAATTGAATTTGCAGCGCAATATACGGATGCAAAATTAATTTGTATTACGGGATCGAATGGCAAATCAACAACGACATTGCTAACACATTATATGTTACAAAAGGCAGGCTTAAATGTAGGCTTGGCTGGCAATATTGGAAAGAGTTTCGCACTGCAAGTTGCGCGTGAAACATTTGATACTTATGTTTTGGAAATTTCCAGCTTCATGTTGGATGACATGTATCATTTCCGCGCTGATATTGCTGTGATATTGAATATTACCCCCGATCATTTGGATCGGTATGATTACAAGATGGAGAATTATTCGAATTCAAAATTCAGAATGATTCAAAATCAACGTCCAGAAGACTATTTCATCTATTGCTTAGATGATGAGGAAACGGTAAAAGCATTGCCAAGATTTGAAATCACAGCACAGCAATTGCCGATGACACAAGAGCAAATAGTAGCCGTGGGAGCGTATTTGGACGAGAATAAAAATTTGAAAATTAACTTACCTAATAGAGACGAGTTCGAGATGAATATTGAAGAGTTATCATTACAAGGAAAGCACAATGTCTATAATAATATGGCATCTGGCTTAATCGCTAAAGTGCAAGAGTTACGCAACCAAAGCATGAAAGAGAGCATGGGGTCGTATGTGAACATTTCACATAGATTGGAGCATGTAGCGTTGATCGGTGGAGTTAACTATATCAATGATTCGAAAGCAACGAATGTGAACTCCGTTTGGTATGCATTGGAAAGTTTCTCGACAGACATCGTCTTGTTATTGGGAGGTGTAGATAAAGGAAATGATTACGATATGCTTCGTGATTTAGTAAAGCAAAAAGTAAAAGCAATAATCTGTATTGGTAAAGATACTTCACGTATTCACGATGCTTTTGAAGATGAAGTGGACGTGATTGTAAATAGTTCTTCGATGGAAGATGCTGTAATGATTGCTTCGCATATTGCATCTAAAGGTGATACAGTATTATTGTCTCCTGCATGTGCAAGCTTTGATTGGTTTAAAAATTACGAAGAAAGAGGCGATAAATTCAAAGAAGCTGTGATGGCATTGTAAATCTAGTTATGGAGCAAATCTTTTCAAAACTAAAAGGTGATAAATGGATTTGGATTATCGTGATAATCTTATCAGGATGGTCTTTGCTTGCTGTGTATAGTTCGGTGGGTACTTTGGCTTATAAAGAAGGCAAAGGAACAGAATTGTATCTGGTTAAGCACTTTTCCATTATTGCTATCGGTTTAGTTTTTATGTATTTGTCTCACAAATTGGATTACAGATGGTACGCTGGAATTTCGAAGATATTGATGGTCATTACCATACCCTTACTACTGTATACATTGATATTCGGTAGTTCAGTGAATGAAGCATCACGTTGGGTGACAATTCCGGTTATCAACCAGACATTTCAGACTTCCGATTTAGCAAAGTTGGCTTTGATTACATTCTTAGCACGCATGTTGTCGCGTAAGGCGCATGAAATTAAGGATTTGAAAAAGTCTTTTATCCCAATTATGGGAACTGTATGTGCGGTGTTTGTTTTGATTGCAATTGCGAATTTATCGACAGCGCTGATGTTATTTGGAACAAGTATTCTTTTGTTGGTAATAGGTCGTATTGATATAAAACAAATTGGTCTTGTTTGTCTTGGTGGTGGAGTTCTTTTGACATTGGTTATTCTATTAGGACCTCGTCGTGCAACTTATATAAGTCGTATAGAAGGATTCTTCAAAACAGAACAAGTAGACGGGAGAAATACAAGTATTCCCTTTCAAGAGGATAAAAATTTTCAAGCCAACAATGCAAAAATTGCGATAGCGACAGGCGGATTATTTGGAAAAGGTCCGGGTAATAGTATTCAACGTAACGTATTACCACATCCATATTCGGATTTTATTTTTGCTATAATCATTGAAGAGTATGGAGCGTTAGGAGGTTTTGTATTGTTGTTCTTGTACTTGGCACTGATGTATCGGGTGATTCGAATTGTGACGATGAGTCCACGTGCTTTTGGTGCTTTTTTGGCTGCCGGATTGGGTTTTAGTTTGACCATTCAGGCATTAGCAAATATGGCGGTAGCAGTAGGATTGGGGCCAGTAACAGGTGTTCCACTTCCATTGGTAAGTATGGGAGGTACCTCGATATTATTCACAAGTGTTGCATTAGGTATTATTCTTTCGGTAAGTAGAAGTATTGAAGAATTAAAAAATAAAGAAGAATTAGAAGAAGGAACGATTACTGGTCCAAAAACCGCTAGAAAAGTAGTTGTAGGAACAGTTTAGTTTTAAGAATATGGCGCATAAAGTAATCATAAGCGGAGGAGGAACTGGGGGACATATTTTCCCGGCAATTGCGATAGCGAATGCATTGCGTCGTGTGGAACCGAATATTGAAATATTGTTTGTAGGAGCGAATGGCAAGATGGAGATGGAGAAAGTGCCCGCGGCAGGTTATACAATTGTGGGATTAGATATTCAGGGATTCAATCGTTCATCACTTCTTAAAAATATATCCTTGCCTTTCAAGATGATTAGCAGTCTGTTGAAAGCAAGAAGAATTATCAAGGATTTCAAAGCAGATGTAGCGGTCGGTGTGGGAGGTTATGCTTCGGGTCCATTGTTGATGATGGCAAACATGATGGGCTTGCCAACATTGATTCAAGAACAAAATTCTTTTGCGGGTAAGACTAATAAAAGTTTGGGCAGTAAAGCGAAGAAAGTTTGTGTAGCCTACGAAGGAATGGAGCAATTCTTTCCTGCGGAAAAAGTCTTGTTGACTGGAAATCCTATTCGTCGTACTTCGGTGGATATCGAAGGAAAAAAGGGAGAGGCTTTGGTTTCTTTCGGTTTGGAGGCTGGAAAGAAAACAATATTAGTAACGGGTGGAAGTCTAGGCGCTGGTACATTGAATGATTGTGTGAAACAAGCTTTTGAAAAATTCAAGGAAGCTGATGTACAAGTGATATGGCAATGTGGAAGCTATTATCATGAAGCATTGAATAAGGAAATTCAAGATTTACCTTACAATGTGAAAATGATGCCATTCTTACAACGTATGGATTATGCCTACGCCGCAGCAGATTTAATTATCGCTAGAGCTGGCGCAGGGACGATTTCGGAATTGTGTGTAGTGGGCAAGCCAGTGATTTTAGTTCCATCGCCAAATGTTGCAGAAGATCATCAAACTAAAAATGCAATGGCATTGTTTAATAAAAATGCCGCTTTGATGGTGAGAGATGTGGAAGCAAGAGAGAAATTAGTGAATGAAGCTTTGGCTTTATTACAAGATGAAAATAAAATGAACGACTTAGCGGAGAACATTAAGAAGCTTGCCTTGTTGGATGCGGACGATGTAATTGCTAATGAAGTGTTGAAAATAATAAAATAGACAAATGATAAATATTGATCAAATAAAGCAAGTTTATCTTATCGGTATCGGTGGTATTGGTATGAGTGGTTTGGCACGCTACTTCCAGCATTTGGGCTGTAAGGTTGTCGGCTACGACCGTACAGAAACTGATTTGACGCTTGCGCTTGTACAGGAAGGAATTGATGTCGTTTATCAAGATGATATCGCTTTAATTCCAGCTGAATTTGATCAACCTTCAGCTGAGACCTTGGTGATTTTTACGCCAGCTGTTCCGAAGGATTTGAAAATCAAAAACTATTTTATTGATAAAGGTTTCGAAATTTTTAAACGTTCTCAAGTTTTAGGATTTATCAGTGCTAGTCGTTTCACCATAGGTGTAGCAGGTACACATGGTAAAACTACTACGTCGACGATGATCGCACATATATTAAAAGATTCGGGCTATGACTGTTCAGCTTTCTTGGGTGGAATCAGTTCCAATTACAATACGAATGTGTTGTATGGTGACAACAATGTTGTGGTAGTAGAAGCGGATGAGTATGATCGTTCTTTCTTGACTTTACATCCTAATATCGCGGTTGTGACTTCTGCGGATGCGGATCACTTGGATATTTACGGTGATGAATCGCATTTGATTGATTCGTTCAAAATGTACTTGGATAGAGTGGTAGAAGGTGGTCATCGTATTGTGAAAAAGGGTTTGCCGTTTTCGGGTGATATTTCTTACTCGAAAGACGAGCAAGCGGATGCGCATGCGGAGCATATTGAAGTGATCGATGGCGAATTTCATTTTGATTATGTAAAAGGTGATTTGCGTATCTCAAATATCAAGATGGGTATTGCTGGTCTACACAATATTGAAAATGCTGTAGCGGCAATAACCGTAGCATTATTATTAGAAATTGATCAAGATAAAATTGTTGCTGCATTAGCAAATTTCAGCGGAGCTAAAAGACGTTTTGAATACATCGTGCGTCAGCAAAATGCGATATATATTGACGACTATGCGCATCACCCGGAGGAGTTAAGAGCATTTCTTTCTTCGTTGAAGAAGCTTTATCCTGCGAAAAAGATTACGGTCGTTTTCCAACCGCATTTGTTCTCGCGTACACGAGATTTTGTAGAAGGATTTGCTGAAGCGTTGGGTATGGCGGATGATTTATTGCTGATGGAAATTTATCCAGCACGTGAATTGCCAATCGAAGGCGTGACTTCTTCTTGGTTGTTAGAGAAAATTGATTTAGAAAACAAACGTGTATTAACTCCCAAGCAAGTTTTAGAATACGTTGAAAATGAGAAGCCAGAGCTCGTAGTGACGGTAGGAGCTGGTGATATTGACAGATTGGTAAGACCACTTAAAGCAATTATTGCGAAATAATTATGAAGAACATCAAATGGGGACTCGTATTCTATACTTTCCTAGGCGTTAGCGCCTTGGTGGGATTGGTAGTGCTCATGGGTATGATTAGTAATAAGGATAAGGCGCAGGTTTGCACAGCGTTGAAAGTAAATGTAGAAGGTAAGGAAACTTTTATCGATCAACATGATATTTCAAAGATGGTAAATAATCAATTTGGTGCTGTAATAGGTAAAGAATTGCAAACTATAAAATATGAAGATATAGAGCGTGCCATTGAGAAATTACCTTATGTGTCAAATGCTGAGATTCATACGGATATGGATGGTACAATCAATGTCAATGTACAGCAACGAGAAGTGATTCTCCGAGTGATAAACAAAGATGGGCGCGAATTTTATGTGGATACTAAAGGACATAAAATTCCTGTAACATTGAAATACGTGCCGCATGTTTTGGTTGCTAATGGCAAGATTAAGGAGAGTTATAATAAGCCTTTAGAACCAATTGAAACTAAAATGGTAAAGGATTTGGTTCAGATTGTGGAGCACGTAAAAGGAAATGATTTGTGGGAAAATCAAATTGTTCAGATTTATGTCAATGAACAAGATGATATCGAGTTAATTCCACGTGTAGGCAAAGAATTGTTGGTAATTGGATCAGCGGATTCTTTGGAATACAAACTCAGAAGATTGGAAATGTATTACAAAAATATATTGCCAAAAGTAGGAACGGAAGCGTACGCTAAAGTAAATGTGAAGTACGGCGGGCAAATTATCTGCGAGCGAAGAGAGGGGTGGTACATGGACAGCTTGCAGATGAAAATTAACATGAAAAATTAAAAAATACAGCATATGAAACCAAGAATTACAGACATTGAAAAAGAAAATCCGATCATCGTTGGTTTAGATATCGGTACGACAAAGATTTGTGTTACTGTAGGACGACGCAGTGGTACAAACAAAATTGAATTATTAGGCGTGGGTAAGGCAGAATCTGCCGGTGTGAATCGTGGTGTAGTAGCTAATATTCAAAAGACTGTATTTAGTATTCGTGAGGCCGTTTCTTCAGCAGAGGGACAGTCCAATGTGGATATTAAAGTAGTCAATGTGGGTATCGCGGGTCAGCATATCAAAAGTATTCAACATCGCGGAATATTAACCAAAAGCGATGATGATGAAATCAACCGTCTTGATGTAGAACGATTGATTTCGGATATGTACAAATTGGTTTTGCCTCCAGGGGAAGAAATTATTCATGTGTTGCCTCAGGAGTTTACGATTGACAATGAACCAGGTATCAAAGAACCAATAGGTATGGCTGGTCGTCGTATGGAAGCTAATTTCCATATCATTTCAGGTCGTGTTACTGATATCAAAAATATCAAGAAATGTGTAGATAATTCTGATTTAGAAGTGTCTTCATTGGTACTTGAGCCTCTTGCATCATCCGAAGCTGTATTGGATGAAGAAGAAAAAATGGCTGGTGTAGTTCTTGTTGATATAGGCGGTGGTACTACCGATGTGGCTATTTTCCACGAAGGTATTATCCGTCATACTGCTGTAATTCCTTTAGGTGGTAATATTGTAACAGAAGATATTCGTCAAGGTTGTGCTGTCCTTCGAAATCAAGCTGAGCAATTAAAAGTTAGATACGGTTCGGCTTTGGCTGATGAAAATAAAGAAAACGAAGTTATCTGCGTTCCAGGTATTCGTGGTCGTGACTCTAAAGAGATTTCTGTTAAAAATCTTGCTTATATTATTCAAGCGAGAATGGAAGAAATTATTGAGCACGTGTATTATGAAATCAAAGCTTCGGGTTACGAAGATAAATTAATCGCGGGCATCGTTATCACTGGTGGTGGTGCACAATTAAAACATTTGGTTCAATTGGTGGAATACATCACTGGAATCGATTGTCGTATTGGTTATCCAAATGAATATTTGGCAAAAACTGACATGCTAAATAAACAAACATTGGAGGAAATGAAATCCCCAATGTATGCAACAAGTATTGGGTTGTTGATCAAAGGAATTCAAACTGTCGAAGACGAGCAAAATATGGCTTCAGAGGAGCGTGAGCTTAAAAAACCACGCAAAGAGAAAGTTGGTGAAATCGCAGAAAAACAAAGTAAAAAAGAGAGTTGGTTTACTAAAATTATCTCAGAATTTATCAAGGATAATCAAGAAATAGACGACGAAACTTATATCGGAAAAAAATAACTTTTCCACACTGGATGGAGTTTTCCACAATTTAACAAATGTGGAAAACTCTTGTTAAGATTTTGGTATTATTACATTCGAATTGTTGAGTTTGGGTTAAATGTTAAGCTTGGCAGTTCTCTTATAAATAGGATATTATTATGTCGATACAATTTGAAATGTTAAAGGAACAATCATCTATAATCAAGGTTATAGGTGTTGGTGGTGGCGGTGGCAATGCCGTTAATCACATGTACAAGCAAGGGATTAGCGGAGTTGATTTTATAGTGTGTAATACAGATGCGCAAGCATTGGAATTAAGTCCTATTCCTAACAAAGTACAATTGGGAACGAGTCTAACTGAAGGTATGGGTGCTGGCGCTGATCCTGATGTAGGCGAAAATTCTGCTATCGAAAGTATTGATGATATCAAAAGAATGTTAGGTACTAACACTAAGATGCTTTTTATCACTGCCGGAATGGGTGGTGGTACAGGTACTGGTGCAAGTCCTGTCTTGGCTAAAGCGGCTAAGGAAATGGGAATCTTGACTGTAGCTATAATCACAACTCCTTTTACATTCGAAGGTAAAAAACGTCGTTCACAAGCGGAAGAAGGCTTAAATGAATTGCGTAAATATGTAGATTCTTACCTTGTAATTTCTAACGATAGATTACGTGAGATCTTCGGAAACTTGACAATGACAGCTGCTTTTGCTAAAGCAGATGATATATTGACTACGGCTGCAAAAGGTATCGCCGAAATCATTACTATTCCAGGTTATGTAAACGTCGATTTTAAAGATGTGCGCACTGTAATGAATGATAGTGGTGTCGCTATTATGGGTAACCATATTGCTTCTGGAGAGAATCGTGCTATTGAGGCTGTAACTGGAGCATTGGCTTCTCCATTATTGAAAGATAATGAAATCGAAGGCGCTCGTTATATCTTATTGAATATTACTTCTGGTAAAAAAGAAGTAACGATGGATGAGGTGGCAATTGTGACGGATTACATACAAGAAAAGGCAGGTTTAACAGCTGACTTAATTTGGGGTAACTGTATTGATGAGGCATTGGAAGATGACTTGTCTGTAACAATTATTGCTACAGGATTCCAGACGGCTGAAGAGCGCATGAAAGAAAAGGAAAACGAAAAAGTTGCTTTGCCTTTAACCCCAGAAACAGTTCACTCATTTATTAAACCTGTATCACAAAATCAATTTGCTGAAAAACCAGTAGCGCAATCTACTCCAGCATATGTAACTCCGGTGGTTACACCAGCCAATGTAGTTCAACCTGCAACAACGCCTCAAGCTGATCTTTTCAATCCGTTGAAAACAAATGTGTCGAATATTGCGGTGCAGCAAGAATCAAATGTAGTACGTCATACTTTAGATGTTCAAGATGATTTTACGGCAGAAGAAACTGTTGAGGATAACGGTGGTTTTGAGCTAAAAACTTCACCTTCTGTTTTTGAATTCAAGTTACCTACTGTTTTTGATGCTTACGAAGAAAAAGTAGATGAGCAAGTCGAGGAAGAAGTAAATAATATTGTAGAAACTAATCATGTTTCGAATATTGCACATACTACTGTAAAAGTAGAAGAGGAAGTAAATTTTGAAGATCAATTACTAAAAACTAAAGAGCGTATCTTACGTTTGAAAGAATTGAGTATGAAGTTGAAATCTTCAAATGGTTTACAAGAATTAGAAAATGAGCCTGCATACAAGAGAAAACAAAAATCTTTAGACGATGTGCCTCATTCTTCGGATTCACAAGTCTCACGTTTTACGTTATCATTCGATGATGGTGTTACGGAGATTCGTTCGAATAATTCATTCTTACACGACAATGTCGATTAAAATAAAGTAAAGTTATAAAGTAAAGGCTCAACAATTGTTGAGCCTTTACTATGTCTTAGCGAAATACATTCTATTTACTAGGTGTTTTGCGCATGTAGATTAAATAGTTCAATCAACTCGGGAATATTCGTTACCCCTAATTTTTCAAAAATACGGCTCTTGTAGGTGCTTACCGTCGAAGAGCTCAAATCCAATAGGTTTGATACTTCAAGGATGCCATGGCCCTCTATGAGGTGTTTAGCGACGTCCATTTCACGGTTAGATAATTTATTAAGAGGATTAGCCTTATCTATACTTGATTTGGTGCTTGTCAACTTTTGAATATATAGATTTCTTACAGCAGGAGACATATATTTCCCTCGTTCTTGAATACTTGTGATAGCGTTATTCAGTTCTTCCATCGCTGTATTCTTATTTAAATACCCTGCAGCGCCCGCTTCTATGTAGCGTAACGCATAAATATTTTCGTCATAAGATGAAAATACTAATATTTTTAAATCCGGTTGTAAATCCAATACCTCTTTAATGACGCTGATATTATTTCCTCCAGGCATGTTAATGTCCAAAAGGAGCAGATCAAAACGTTTGAAATTCAGGTGAGAGTACACCTCTTTAATAGTGGATGCATGCGTTATCTGTGCCTCCTTGAATGTTTCATTAATGGCTACAGCAGTACCAAATCGTACAATGCTGTGGTCATCTGCTATAAGGATACTATTCATGGTGATTTGGTGTGTTATTTTTCGATAATTAATATAAGAATATTTTTATTATTTTAAACTAATTATTCTATCAAGGATAATCTTTTAATTTTAAAAAACTGATGTGTATAATTGTGCTATCTAAATTAGAATTTTTATCTTATTTTTGTTTCATTAAAATAAAATTATTATGGGATTTATAAAAGAATTTAAGGAATTCGCTATGCGTGGTAACGTAATTGACCTAGCGGTCGGTGTTGTTATCGGCGGAGCGTTTGGCAAAATTGTCACATCTTTAGTGGATGATTTAATTATGCCAATTATTGGTGTCATTACAGGAGGCGTTGATTTCTCTGAGAAGGTATTAACGTTGAAAGAGGCTGTTTTGAATGCAGATGGTTCTATTTTGACTCCAGCTGTAACATTGAATTATGGCAATTTTATAAATGTTGTTATTCAGTTCTTGATAATTGCATTCTGTATTTTTGTGGTGATAAAAGCTTTAAATTCATTGAAGAAAAAAGAAGAAAAGCCAGCTGCTGCGCCTGCAGGGCCTTCTAATGAAGAAGTGTTACTTGCAGAAATTAGAGATTTGTTGAGAAATAAATAGTTTTTTCTGTTCCGAAAAAGGAGGAAAGTTCATAAGTGTATTGTGAACTTTTTTCTTTCATATACTTGTATATATTGAAATTATACAGTACTTTTGCATTCCTCTTAGGGGGTAATATTTGGTTAATAGAAAAAAATAATAAAGATAATAGAGCGTCATGAAAAGAACATTTCAGCCTTCGCAAAGAAAAAGAAGAAATAAGCACGGTTTTAGAGAGCGTATGAGCACAGCTAATGGTAGAAGAGTATTAGCGTCTCGTAGAGCAAAAGGTAGAAAACGTCTAACAGTTTCTGACGAATACCGTCATAAAGGCTAATTCTTTTTTTAGCGCCGGTGACTTTTACTGTGGCTATATTCCGGCCAAACTAGTCATCTGATGAGAAAAACATTTACCAAAGAAGAACGACTGTGTAGTAAGAGAAAAATTGATTCTCTTTTTCATAGGGGTTCTTCTTTTGTTGTTTACCCCTTTCGAGTTGTTTATTTAGTTAGTCCAGCTCAAGAGAACCTATATCCTGTTCAGGTAATTTTATCTGTTTCGAAACGTAGATTTAAGCATGCACATGACCGCAATCGTATTAAGCGATTAATACGCGAAGTATATCGTTTGCAAAAAAATGAGTTGTTGTACGAAGAAGTAAATAAACTCTCGTTAAATTTGGATATGGCAATTCAATATGTGGGCAAGGAAGAGTTGGGTTTTGAGTTGTTGTTTACAAAGATGAACAAAACACTTAAACAGTTGGTCGATGCAATTTCTGCTTAACATTTGGAATTTGATATTATGGTGTTTAAAGTACCTATTTTTATTTCTCATAAAAATATATCAGCTTTTCATTTCGCCTTTGCTGGGCGCCAATTGTAGGTATACACCTACTTGCTCACAATACGGCAAGGAAGCGATATTGAAGTACGGTCCTTTTAAAGGTGGTTGGCTAACAATAAAACGTATCGCAAGATGCAATCCTTGGGGCGGTCATGGACACGATCCTATTCCTTAATATTATTGGTTGAAGATGAGTACATATATTTTGCAAATTGATACGGCGACTGAAGTTTGTTCTGTTTCGCTCAGTCTTAATGGTCAGATTATAGATAAGTTTGATGCAGCGGAACCAAATTTGCATGCTTCAAAATTAACTATTTTTATTGACCAATTGTTGCAAAACACAAATCTGTCTTACCAAGATCTTTCCGCAATAGCGGTGAGTAAAGGTCCTGGTTCTTACACAGGTCTGCGTATTGGAGTTTCTACAGCCAAGGGACTGTGTTATGCATTGGATATTCCATTGTTAGCAGTGAATACTTTAGAAAGCATGTATATGAGTTATACTTCACTTCCGCAAGATAAGTTTGACCTATATATCCCGATGTTGGATGCTCGTCGTATGGAAGTGTACATGATGACTCTGGATGCACAAGGAAATCTGCTGAAAGAAACCGAAGCTGTGATTATTGATTCGGAAACATTTTCAGCTTACGCAGATAAGCAAATTTGTTTATTTGGTTCAGGCGCAGAAAAATTAAAAGCTACTTTTGAGGAATCATCTAATATTACCATTGATAGTAGTTACAAACATTCTTCTGCATATTTAGCGAAATCAGCTTTCGAGAAATTCAACAAACAAGATTTTGAAGATCTTATCTATTTCGAGCCTTATTATTTGAAAGAATTTATCGCTACGACACCGAAAGCAATTAAATTATAACCATTTCTTTCTTTTGAACCAGAGGTAAATAATAAGACTCAATACCAACATTGCCCCAAGTACAATGGGATAGCCATATTTCCAATGTAGCTCAGGCATAATATCGAAGTTCATACCGTAAACTCCAACTATAAACGTTAAGGGCATGAAAAATACGGAGATTATAGTTAAAATTCGCATAATTTCGTTGGTATGATTGGATTCAATATTGAAATAAATAGAGAGGAGCTGTGCTGTATTCTCTGAAGTATTACGATATAAGGTGCTGGTTCTAGAAAACAAATCCCTCAAATCTTGTGTATATACGTTTTTATATTCTGGCAAGTGAAAATAATCCACAATATCTTTATATAACACTAAAATTGACCGGATTACATCAATTTGGCGTTTGATATAATATAATTTCTTTAAGAATGGCTTGCGTTTTTGATGCAGGAAAACGATCTCTTCGTATTCATCTAATTTAGTCGACATATCACCTAATACCAATGTTTCAAATGATTTTAAGGCTTCTGAAAGTAAAGTATTGACCAAAGATTTACTGGAAGCAAGTACGCGACTTTTTGGGTCAAGTCTTTTGATGTTTTCAAGAAATGTGATGTTATTACGATGCGTAGTAATGACAAAATTGTTCCCATAAAATATCGAAATTCTATCGGTTATTTCTGTCAATGAATCTGAATCTTCTTCGAGTTTCGAACGTGTAGAACGAATAATTAAAAAGTGGTAATTGTCAAATTCTTCAATTTTGGGTAAGTGCCCTACTTCAAGACAATCTCTTATGGACTCGTCTCGAAGGTTGAATTTTTCTTTCAATTCTTTGAAATCTTCCAATGTAGGGTTGGTGATGTCAATCCATTCAAAGGGATGATTCTCTGGTGTTAGAATATGAACAATCATAAGCGTCGTTTATACTTTAAATTTAAAACAAAAAGGGATTTAATCTGCAAGATTAAATCCCTTTTTGTTTTTTATATGCTGTAGAGAAAGACTATTTCTTCTCAGCGCCTTTTTTGCTTGTATATTCTTTGTTCAAAGCTGCAACGACTTCTTTCGTAATGTCTAATTTTTCATCTGCATAGATTACAGCAGGATTAGTTTTAGAATACGTCAAAACGTATTGGTAACCGTTTTCTTTTGCATGCTTTGTTAAGTACTCCGTGATAGAATTGTAAACAGCAGTCATTTCAGATTGCTCGTCTTGAGCCAATGATGAGGATGCATTTTGGTTCAATTGTGCTAATTCTTGTTGTTTACGCGCTAATCTCTCTTCGGTTGCTTGACGCTCAGAAGCACTCATTGTAGCCGCTTTTTGCTCTGCTTCAGCCAATTCTCTTTGGAAAGCTTGACCTTTAGATTGTAAGTTTTCTTGTGCTTTTTTAGCTTTACCTTCTAGTTTCGCTTTCGCTTCTTTGAAGTATTCGTATTGAGCAGATAAAGTATCTGCATTTACATAAACTATTTTATCAGCTACTTTTGTTTCACCAGTTTTTGATGATGTACTATCATTTTTTGCAGAAGATGTATTTGATGTGTTTTGACCACAAGAAGCAGCACTTGCTACGATTGCGATTCCCAAAGTAACTTTAGATAAGTTTGATAAAAATTTATTCATTTGTTGTCTATTTTCAGTTTAAAGAACAAACCTACTATAAAAAAATTAAAATTCCATTTTTTGTTATTTTTTTCGAATTATTATCGTGATTTTCTATGGTTTTTACCTCGTGAATCTGTTGTTTAAGTCCTTAATTTTTATTAACTTTGAATGTTAATTTAATCAGATTTTTTTTAATTCATGAGCGAAGAAAAAAACAATCCTACAGCGTATTCAGCGGATAATATTCAGGTTTTAGAGGGTTTAGAAGCGGTACGTAAGCGCCCTTCAATGTATATCGGTGATACAGGACCTAAAGGTCTACATCATTTGGTGTACGAGGTAGTGGACAACTCTATTGACGAGGCTGTTGCTGGATATTGTGATGATATACTTGTTACTATACATGAGGATAATTCTATTTCCGTAGCTGATAATGGTCGTGGTATCCCGACAGGAATCAACAAAAAGGAAAATAAATCAGCTTTGGAGTTGGTTATGACGATTCTTCACGCAGGTGGTAAGTTTGACAAAGATACATATAAGGTTTCTGGCGGTTTGCACGGTGTAGGTGTATCTTGTGTGAATGCTTTATCTACACATTTGAAAGCTGAAGTACACCGCGAAGGCAAAATATTCAATCAAGAATACGAACGTGGTAAACCGATGTACGAGGTGAAGGAAGTAGGTGTTTCAGATAAAAATGGAACTATCGTTACGTTCAAGCCAGATCCAGAAATTTTTACACAGACTACAACATACAATTACGATACATTAGCGAATCGTCTTCGTGAATTGTCTTTCTTAAATAAGGGAATTACGCTTACATTGATTGACAAGCGTGAGCAAAATGAAGATGGTACAGATAAAAAGGATGTTTTCTTGTCAGAAGGTGGACTTCAAGAGTTTGTAAAATTCTTAGATGGTACACGTTCGGCTTTGATTCCAAATCCAATTTATTTGGAAGGTATCAAACAAGGTATTCCTGTAGAATTGTCTTTTCAATACAATGATACGTATTCAGAGAATGTGCATTCTTATGTGAATAATATCAATACCATTGAAGGAGGTACACACGTAGCAGGTTTCCGTAGAGGATTGACTCGTATTTTGAAAAAATACGCCGATGAGTCTGGGCTATTGAAAAATTCTAAGGTAGATGTTACGGGTGATGATTTCCGTGAGGGATTAACTGCTGTTATTTCGGTTAAAGTAGCGGAACCTCAATTTGAGGGGCAGACAAAAACTAAGTTAGGTAATACAGAGGTTTCGGGTGCGGTAGATGTTGCTGTGGGTGAGATTCTAGGTCAATATCTAGAAGAAAATCCAAGAGAAGCTAAAGCCATCGTACAAAAAGTAATCATTGCAGCGCAAGCGAGAGCAGCAGCGCGTAAAGCGCGTGAGCTTGTACAGCGTAAAACAGTGATGAGCGGTTCGGGATTGCCTGGTAAATTGGCTGACTGTGCGAGCAACGATCCTGCTTTATGTGAAATATTCTTTGTCGAGGGAGATTCAGCGGGTGGTACTGCGAAGCAAGGACGTGATCGTAATTATCAAGCGATTATGCCGTTGCGTGGTAAGATCTTGAACGTAGAGAAAGCGATGGAGCATAAAATCTATGAGAACGAAGAGATCAAAAATATGTTTACCGCTTTGGGTGTTTCTGTAGGTACAGAAGAAGATCCTAAAGCGTTGAATACGGCTAAACTTCGTTACCATAAAATTATAATCATGACGGATGCTGATGTCGATGGTAGTCACATTGCTACATTAATATTGACATTCTACTTCCGTTACATGCGTGAATTAATCGAAAGAGGATATATCTATATTGCAACTCCTCCTCTTTACTTAGTGAAAAAAGGTAAGGATTTCGAATATGCATGGACTGAAGATCAGCGTTTAGCAGCAATTCAACGTTTGAAAGGTGCTGGTAAAGAAGATTCTGTGAACGTACAACGTTACAAGGGTCTTGGTGAGATGAATGCAGATCAATTGTGGGATACGACAATGAATCCAGAGCACCGCACTTTAAGACAAGTAACTATAGAAAATGCAGCGGAATGTGACCGCGTATTTTCGATGTTGATGGGCGATGAGGTCGCTCCACGTCGTGAGTTTATTGAGAAAAATGCAAAATATGCGAAGATTGACGTCTAAGCATTAATAAGATAATATTAAGAGACCGATAATAACTTATCGGTCTTTTTTATTTTAATAAACTTTCTTTTGTGTTAATTATTTTTCCTATTTAAGGTTTTGTTTGTTAAATTTAGGCAGCCAATTTCCTCGGTATGATCACACGAATACTATTTTTCTTGCTTTTTTGCATGAAATTAAATGCTCAAACATTTGATGCTACACCTTTTCACGGAATGGGAAATACGGGAATTGCTTCAGAATCGATTTATAGCCTTACGAATTATCCAGCAGGAATTGGGAGTTTAACTGACGTGTATCTTGCTATAGCTTATCAACCTCATTTCATGACTAAGGAATTACGGACTCAAGCTGTGTACTTAGGATTACCAATTAAGAATGTAGGTGCTTTGGGGCTTAGTATGCGCAATTATGGTATTCAGAGTGTATCTTCATTTTTAACCGCTAATGTTTCGTAAGCGCGAAGTTTTGGAGGAATATTTTCAACTTAAGTTACTGCAAACTACCATCGTTATTATGTTGAAAATTACATTAATGACAATTCATTTTCTTTGGATCTTGGCGCACTAATTAGGATGAGTGAACAGGTCAATATTGGCTTTTTGTTTAGAAATACCACATTTTCAAAACTTAAAGACGATACAGAACAATATCTTCCTACTGAAATTGCAGCAGGTTTCTTGTATAAAATTTCAAGAGAAATTTCTGTAGCTGGGGATACCTACTATGAATTTGCAGATGGTTTTAATATTCGCGCGGGTTTGGAATATTCCATTGCAAATGTGGTAAGACTTCGAGCTGGCGTGGCATCAAATCCTATGCAATATTTTGGTGGAATTGGATTGCGATGGAATAAATTTCAGTTTGATGTTTCATCCTCGTTTCACATAAGGTTGGGTACATCACCACAATTTGCTTTAGCCTATGCTTTTTAAAATCTCTATAGGTCTTTTGTTTTTTTTGTTGCCATTGCATCACTGCTTTGCGCAAGAAAATGAAGGTGAGTTAGAGGAACTTCTATTAGAACAAATTTCTGAAGAGGTGGGTGAAAATGTGGATATCAGTGAAGTCTCTGAGCGGTTACACCATTTATTGCGGCATCCTTTGGATTTGAACGAGGTCACAGAATCCGAATTAACCAATTTGATTTTTCTTTCTCCACAACAAGTTGCCAAAATCATTGCACATCGTGAACAAAAAGGTGATTTATCAGCATCCTTGAACTACAAGGTGTTGTTGGACTTGATATGCAGACGATTCAGTGGCTCCGACAATTTGTAAAAGTAGATCAAAAGTCGTCTCTAAAAGATTTGTCATGGAAAGAAGTTCGGAAGGAGGATGAACACATGATTATGTTACGTTACGGTCGGACATTAGAAAGTCAGCAAGGTTATCACATTGAAGACGCTACGCGTTCGCGGTATTTGGACGACCCCAATGCATATTCCTTACGCTATCGCTGGAATTATCAGCAAAAATTGAAAATTGGAATCAACGCGGAAAAATATGCTGGTGAACCGTTCTTTGCTTTAAGCAGAAGAGGGGATTTGATTTTTATTACGGATATATCGAAATCAATCATGTGAGTAAAACGGTGAAGAAAGTGGTGGTTGGAGATTATGCTTTACAATTTGGACAAGGATTGCTGCTGTGGAATGGATTAAGTTTTGGTAAAGGGGCTTGGATTGGAGCTGTAGCCAAGCAAGGGATAGGATTACGCTCGTATTCTTCGATGAATGAAAACAATTTTCAACGTGGCATTGCTGCAAAGCTAAAGTTTAACAATATGGAATGAACTCCATTTGTAGCATATAATATGCTGAGTGGGAATGTAGAAGAATCAGACACGGCTTCTTATATACATACCATCAACAGCTCAGGATTACATCGTACACCTACCGAACAATCCTATCGAGATGCTATTGGTCAATTGGTTATAGGATCGGATTTCTCATATCAATATAAGCGGCTAAAAGTGGGTATAACTGGAGTCTATACGAATTTCAATGGAGAGATACTGCAAGCTAACGCTGTCAGAAATCAATTCGATTTTGAAGGTAAAGATTTGATTCAAGTTGGTGTTCACTACAAGTATAATTTCCGAAATGTCTATTTTTTTGGTGAAACAGCACATATTTAGGTTCTGGCTTTGCCACTATAAATGGACTTATCGCAAGTCTTCATCCTAAGGTTTCAGCGTTTGTTAATTACCGTAATTTTCGACGTAATTACCACAGCTTTTTTGCACAGACACTTTCGGAAAGTTCTAATGTCGCAAACGAAAAAGGCTTGTATACTGATCTTGTATATCAGGTTACGCGGAAATTTGAGTGGGTGAATTATGTGGATATGTTTAACTTTCCGTGGTTGCGTTTTCGTGTTGATAGTCCAAGTCAAGGAATTGATTTTTTATCGCAAGCCACTTATTCTTGTTACAAACGTGGTAAGTTTTTGTTGCGTTATCGCTATCGGATAAAGCAGGAAAATTTGGCTTTGCCAAAAGCGAATGAACATATTATGGCAGATGTGCTACGCAATCAATTTCGATTGGAATATCAATATATACTTAGTGATACGTGGAACATTAAAACCCGTGCTGAATTGTCACTGTTTGAGAAGAAAATGGAGAATCGATCTGAAGGATACATGGTTTTTCAGGATGTGTATTGGAAAGGCTTTCGGGATAAATTGAATCTGAATGCGCGGGTTTCTTATTTCAACACAAAGGATTATGACTCACGCATCTATTCTTACGAAAGTGATGTCCTTTATGTGTCGAGTTTTCCAATGTATTTTGATCAAGGAATTCGAACATACCTCAATGTGCGGTACAGACTTTTTAGATCTAACGATGTTTGGTTGCGTTGTGCATTGACCAACAATTTAAATAGAGAAAATATTGGTTCGGGCTTGGATTTGATTGAAGGAAACAAACGTTCGGACATAAGATTACAAGTAAGATGGCAATGGTAAAGGATGATATCTTGGATTTGTCGATGGGCAAAGTACCCATGCTCAAAGCATTATTTCTTTACGTGTTAGGTGTTGTTATGGCTGTAGCCAGTAAATCTTTTATTTCTCCTTTTGTGTGTCTAATCGTTATTGCACTAGCGATTGGAGCTTATTTTTTAGGGTATTATTTAACCAAGTATAATAGACGAAACTTATTTAACATTTGCTTTAGTGTAGTTGTTATTTGTTTTGGGTATTTTCAATACGCAACTAATCAATCTGCATATATTGCCTCGTATTATTCTAATTATAAGGCTATTCAATATATAGGAATTATCGATGACGAATCCATTGTAAAAGTAAAAACAATTCGTTTTCCAGTACGAATACAACAAGCGATTGATTCTTCCAAGATTTCAAAAGCTGAAGGCAAAGTGAGGTTAACTATCCTTCGGGATTCTTTGAGAGAAGAAAAGTATGCGTATGGCGATCAAATAGTTTTTGTAAATAAACTAGCGGATGTCAATCCTCCTTACAACCCAAAAGAATTCGATTATAAATCTTATTTGTCAAACAAGGGTATCAAGCAACAAAGTTTACTCACAGGAACCGAACTCAAAGTTCTGAATAGAAGAAAGGGTAATAACTTGATTGCATATTCGTTGGAACTGCGTACAAATTTAATCGCAAAATTTCGAATGTACATCCAAGACGATGAAGCATTTAACGTGGCTGTAGCGTTGATTTTTGGTTACCGCTCACAGATAGATCAAAACACGATTTCGGCATTCACCAATACTGGAACTATACATGTTTTGAGTATTTCTGGGTTACACGTGAGTTTGGTTTTTGTATTGTTGAATTTGCTGCTGTTTTGGATGGATAGATTTCGTTATGGAAAATTTATCAAATCCATTTTGATTTTACTTTTTATTTGGTCTTATGTAATTCTGACCGGAATGAGTCCACCGATTTTGAGAGCAGGAACCATGATTTCATTCTTCGTGTTTTCAAAAGTTATCAATCGAAAACAAATTCCTTTGAATACACTTGCCGCTTCTGCTTTATTTATTCTCTTATTTTCGCCCAATTATTTATTTGATGTGGAATTTCAATTGTCTGATATGGCGATTTTAGGTATCATATTACTATATCCCATTTTGAAAAACTATTACCTCACACCCAATAAATGGTGCAATTACGTATTGGAATACACTTATGTTTCCACTGCAGCGCAGTTATTTACTTTGCCACTTACCTTATATTATTTTGGACAATTCCCAAATTACTTTTTGATGGCTAATCTTTTTATAGCAATTCCGAGTACTTTAATTATGTATGTAGGCATGGGGTTAGCGATATTACCATTTGAATGGACAATCTCACTTTTTGGAGTAGCTATCGAATGGCTGCTGAACCTCATGATGAATGGATTAAAGTGGATGGAACATTTACCTTTTGCCGTTGTACACGGTGTGGATTGGCATTGGAGCCAAGTTTTATTATTAGGAATTGGAATTGCTTCGCTAATTATTGCCTTAAATTCCAAATCTTCGAAATCATTTCTGGTAGTTTTTAGTTCGATATTTCTCCTGTCTGTGTTCAATAGCTTTCAATACTTTCAGAAATCTTCGTATAAGGCTTTAAAATTTTATAGTGTTCGTTCGGAAATTGGAGTTGCGTTAATACATGAAAATCAAGTTGTGTTATATTCTACATTGGATTCCGTAAATCACCCAACTTTACAATACAGTGTACTTCCAGATTTGCGACAGTATATGATTGAAAGTGATATTGAATTTAAGAGTTTACCAGACACGGAAAGACATAATCGACTGATTGAGATTTGAAAGCATAAGATTCTAATTTTAGAAAAGAAAATTGATGATTTTCCAGTGGAGGTTGATTTTGTACTTTGGCGTAAAAATAACTATTCCGATTCGGATAGTTTGTTATCTCTTTATCCTAAAGCCACTTTCATCGCAGATGGAAGCAATGGTGACAAGACGCTTGAGCCTTTGAAAAATGCGTTTTCAAGTAATTCAGATAGACTTTATATTCTAAAAAATAATTTTGCTTATGTTTGGGAAGAGGATTAAGCATGAGCAATTCGATTCATTTTATATTAAAACAGTATTGGGGTTATGACGCGTTCAGACCCTTGCAAGAGGATATTATTCAATCTGTGTTGCAAGGTAAAGATACATTGGCATTGATGCCGACGGGTGGTGGTAAATCCATTTGTTTTCAAGTACCAGCCATGGTACAAGAAGGAATTTGTATTGTTATCTCACCTTTGATTGCTTTGATGAAGGATCAAATTGAGAATTTGCGCAGCAAAGGTATTGAAGCTATTGCCATTTATTCGGGTATGAATTACCGTGAAGTGGATATTGCTTTGGACAATTGCGTATTTGGAAAGATAAAATTCCTCTACATTGCTCCTGAGCGCTTTTATTCGGATATAGTACGTGAGCGTATAAAGTACATGAAAGTCAATTTGTTTGCTATTGATGAGGCGCACTGTATCTCGCAATGGGGTTACGATTTTCGTCCTTCTTATTTGCAGTTGGCAGATTTGCGAGAAGCACATCCAAAAGTCCCCATTTTGGCATTGACCGCCAGCGCTACATTGCGTGTTGTCGAAGACATTCAAGAGCGTTTGGCATTTCGTACAAAAAATGTGTTTTCTAAAAGTTTTGCCCGTCCAAATCTTAGCTATATGGCATTGCATGAGGAAAACAAAATGAATCGTATGCTACGTATTGTGAAGAAAATTGGTGGTTCGGGTGTTGTATATGTTCGAAATAGGAGAGAAACACAAGAAGTTGCTCGTTTTCTCCTAAATCATGGTGTTCCTTCTGATTTTTATCATGCTGGATTGACCATGAAAGAACGAGAATCCAAACAGAATGCGTGGACTACTAACAAAACACGTGTTATTGTGGCAACGAACGCGTTCGGAATGGGGATTGATAAGCCGGATGTGCGTTTTGTGATTCACATTGATATTCCAGATTCGCTAGAGGCATATTATCAAGAAGCAGGTCGAGCAGGTCGGGATGGAAAAAAAGCTTTTCCAGTTTTGTTGTATCAACAAGAAGACAGAGATAAGCTGTGGAAGAATTTTCAAGATAGTTTTCCTTCGGTTCAATTTATCCAGCAGGCTTACCATCATTTGGCCAATCATTATCAAATTGCATATGGTGCGGGGAAAAATATTACCGTTGATTTTGATCTAGCTGAATTCGCTAAAAAATACAAGCTAGATGTTCTTCCGACGATGAGTGCATTGAAATTTTTGGAACGTGATGGCTGGTTAAGTTTATCCGAAGCCGTTTTTATTCCTTCGCGATTTAAATTTGAAATAGACTTTCAAGATTTATATAAATTTCAGGTGCAAGCTGCAAAATATGATCCGTTGATCAAGGCGATTTTACGAACTTATGGTGGTGTTTTTGATTTTTATGTACCGATCAATGAATTTGAATTTGCGAAAAAATTAAGTGTTCCTTATGAAACTATCGTTCAAATGCTCGAAGGTTTGGAAAAACAACAAGTGGGCTCTTACCTGAAAAGTACGGATAAACCGCAATTGACTTTTTTGCAATCACGCGTTGATTACAAAAATCTTTTTATCGATTCGGAATTCATCCGCGAACGTAAAGATGTAAAGGAAGAACAAATCAAAGCAATTTATCACTTTTTGGATACCACAGGATGTCGGAGTAATGCAATATTAGAATATTTCGGTGAGTTAAATGGTGAACCATGTGGGGAATGTGATTTGTGTCTTAAAAGAAAACATACAGAAGGTATAGAAGAGAAGATAAAACAAGAAATTCGGGTACTCTTGCTTGAAAAGCCAATGAATTTACATGATTTGATGGATGCTATCTCTGTTACCGATGATGAAAAAAAGCTATCCATATTACGCGAATTAGTGGATGATGCTAAAATACAGCTAAAAGAGATGCTTTATTATTGGAACGCTAATTAATTAATCTTTAATTTTAAGGGCTGTTACGGTTACGTTAACAATTCATTATATTCGTCAGTATAAATCTAATTTATGAATAACTTTACGCGACGAGACTTTATCGGTATGGGTACTTTAGCGCTTGGTGGGCTGCTAATTAATAACACATATGCTAACCCCTTGACTAACCTAAAAAACAAGCGTATAGGTGTTATAGGCTCAGACACTTCACATTCTATCGCGTTTGCGAGATCATTATTGCAGGATTCAGATAGATTCAAAGGTTATAAGGTTGTGGCGGCTTATCCTTATGGTACAAAAACTATTCCTTCTGCGACATCACGCATTCCTCAGTAACATCCAATAGATCAAAACATTAGGGGTAGAAGTTGTTGGTTCTATTAAAGCTTTATTGAAGAAAGTAGATTATATTTTATTAGAAACGAATGATGGTCGTTTGCATTTGGAACAGGCGCGAGAAGTTTTCAAAGCCAAAAAGCCTCTTTTTATAGACAAACCTTTAGCGGCATCATATCAAGATGCAGCACAAATATTTGCATTATCTGCTCAACATAAAGTTCCATTTTTTTCGTCTTCATCCTTGCGCTACATTTCAGGTTTACAAGACGTGATTGCGGGTAAATACGAGAAAGTATTGGGCACTGACGTATTCTCCCAGCCGAAACAGACTCGAGTCATCCTGACTTCTTTTGGTATGGAATCCATGGGGTAGAGATTTTGTTTGCGGCGATGGGTGTCGGTTGTAAATCCATATCCCGTACACACACCGCAGATACAGATATTTTGGTCGGTATATGGGATGATGGACGTGTGGGGACAGTTCGCGGAACACGATCTGGACAACCTGAGTTTGGTGGTACAATATATTGTGAATCGGCGAATGTTACTTTAGGGAAATTTGAAGGTTATAATGCTTTACTCGATGAGATTATCAAATTTTTCGACACGAACAAAATACCTTTTGATAGTGCTGAAACGCTGGAAATTTGTGCATTTATTGAAGCTGCGGATATAAGTAAAGACCTAGATGGGGCTAAGGTGGAACTGAGCAAAGTAACTCAAAAATAATTTGTCCTTATTATGTTTCTACTGTAACATATTGATTCATAAAAGAAAATGTGTTGTTTGTATAGGGTTATTGCAAAAAAAGTGATAGCTTTAATATAACCAAAATAAACTTTTTTTATGGAAAACTTAATGATTTACTTACCAGCAGCGCTCGCTGTTTTGGGTTTACTATTCATGGTTTCAAAAGCGAATTGGGTCAATAAACAAGACTCAGGAGAAAGTAAAATGCAATTTATTTCCAAAAGCATTAAAGAGGGGGCAATGGCGTTTTTGAAAGCCGAATACCGTATTCTATTTATTTTCGTAGTTATTGCAGCTATTGCATTATTTTTTGTTTCAACGTTAGTTGAGACGACACATTGGATTATTGTTGTTGCCTTTGTGTTTGGCGCATTTTTTTCTGCATTGGCAGGAAACATTGGGATGCGTATCGCGACAAGTGCGAATGTCCGTACCACACAAGCGGCACGTACTAGCCTTCCTCAAGCTTTGAAAGTTTCTTTTTCTGGTGGGACGGTGATGGGCTTAGGTGTTGCAGGTTTAGCAGTATTGGGATTAAGTATATTCTTTATGCTTTTCCTTAAGATGTTTGTCACTGATGGAGGGAACTTTTATGTTGAAATGACTATCGCTTTAGAAGCTTTAGCTGGTTTCTCTTTGGGTGCAGAATCCATTGCCTTATTTGCCCGTGTTGGTGGAGGTATTTATACCAAAGCTGCAGATGTAGGTGCGGATTTGGTTGGAAAAGTCGAAGCTGGAATTCCAGAAGATGATCCGCGTAATCCAGCAACAATTGCAGATAATGTTGGTGATAATGTTGGTGATGTGGCTGGTATGGGGGCGGATTTATTCGGTTCTTATGTAGCAACTGTATTGGCCTCCATGGTATTGGGAAATTATATTATCAAAGATATGGCAGAAGCCAACGGAGGTGTTTTTACGGATGCATTCAATGGTATGGGACCGATACTTTTACCCATCGTAATTGCAGGTGTCGGAATATTAGCCTCAATAATCGGTACCTTCTTTGTGAAAGTATCAAATAATGATGCTAAAGAAAATGAAGTTCAGGGTGCGTTGAATTTAGGTAACTGGATTTCTATTATTCTTACAGTAATTGCTTGTTTCTTTTTGATAAGATATATGCTTCCTGAAGTTATTCAAATGAAATTTTTCGGAGAAGGGTATAAAGATATTCCACGTATGAATGTGTTTTATTCTACGATTGTGGGATTGGCTGTGGGCGGCTTGATTTCGGCATTTACAGAATACTATACAGGGTTAGGAAAGAAGCCTGTTTTGGACATTGTCCGCAATTCATCAACAGGTGCAGGTACAAATATTATAGCAGGTTTGGCAAATGGTATGATTTCAACTTTTTCTTCGGTATTGTTGTTTGCTACCGCAATTTGGGGTTCATACGCGTTGGCTGGTTTTTACGGAGTTGCGATTGCAGCTTCTGCGATGATGGCAACTACTGCGATGCAGTTAGCAATTGACGCTTTTGGACCTATTGCGGATAACGCTGGTGGTATTGCAGAGATGAGTGAATTACCAAAAGAGGTGCGTCAACGTACAGATGTATTGGATTCGGTAGGAAATACCACTGCTGCTGTAGGAAAAGGTTTTGCAATAGCCTCCGCGGCATTGACAGCTTTGGCGTTATTCGCAGCTTATGTGACTTTCACCGGCATCGATGGTATTAACATTTTTAAGGCAAATGTATTGGCTGCTTTGTTTATTGGTGGAATGATTCCTGTTGTGTTTTCAGCATTAGCGATGCAATCTGTGGGTAAAGCAGCGATGGATATGGTTAATGAAGTAAGACGTCAATTTCGCGAGATTCCAGGGATTATGGAAGGAACGGGACAGCCCGAATATGGCAAGTGTGTAGATATTTCTACTAAGGCGGCTTTGCGCGAAATGATGTTGCCCGGAGCGATGACGATTATCACGCCTATTATTGTAGGATTTGTGATGGGTGCAGAAGCACTGGGCGCGTATATGGCAGGTGTTGCGGTATCTGGTGTGATGTGGGCCATCTTCCAAAATAATGCAGGAGGTTCTTGGGATAATGCGAAAAAATCTTTTGAAGCTGGAGTAGAAATTAATGGCGAAATGACGTTCAAAGGTTCGGATGCACACAAAGCTGCCGTAACAGGTGATACAGTAGGAGATCCTTTCAAAGACACTTCAGGTCCTTCAATGAATATTTTGATAAAATTAACCTGTCTTGTAGGATTGGTAATTGCACCAATATTAGGCGATCATACACTTAGCAATGCTAAAAAGGATAAAATAGAAAATTCGAAAGAAAAGATAGTTCTGGTAGATCAGGAAAGATAAGAAGATGAAAAGTCCCTTTGTTAATTCAAAAGGACTTTTTTGTGTAAAGCTTCTTTAATCACCCCTCTGCCGGGCAAGTCTAGCTAAAACTCCCGATTACCTTTTAGAGATCTCTCTGCGGTCGATATGACGAACTAAAAGCACAGAAAGATATTAAGACGGTGTCATTTCGAACGAAACGTAGTGGAGAGAGAAATCTCATAAGTTTATATTTTTTCTATTCTCGACATAAGGCGTTTAATAGCGCTGAATGAAACTAATATGTCTGAACATCGTTTCAATTACAGAAAGATTTTTAGGATTGTAATTTAATAGCAATGAATAAATTGAATCTATTGTCATCCATGTAGTTTGCCTATAGTTGAATGGTTTGATGTAAAACAACCATTGTGGATATCATGTAATTCAATAGGATAAAACATATTCTTTAAATTCCAGAAATTGCTCTTTTTTAATTCGGTATTTGATTTTGTTGGAAGTGTTTCCTGTGCTAAGTAAAAATTATTTTTAATGTTTTTTAGCGTGTTAAAATAATTCTGAATATATTTTTTAGCTAAATCACGTTTTGATTTGGACCGAACTTACTGCTCGGTTAGCGGTAAATTTAATCATTCTAAACCTTCATAAATTTTAGCTATTTTTAGATTAAAATTGATTTACTATGTCAAACATTGATTTCATAAGAGAAGAAACTGCTGCAAATATTGGGAATTTTTTGGTAGGGCGATTATTGCCTTTTCGTCAAAAGCGTTCAATCGGTCCATTTGTTTTTATTGACCATATGGGGCCAGCCTGTTTGGCAGATCATGAAAATTTAGATGTTGGACCGCATCCACATATTGGGCTTTCGACGCTGACATATCTATTCGAGGGTTCTATTTTCCACCGCGATAGTTTGGGGACAGCGATGGAAATCACTCCAGGTGCTGTAAATTGGATGACAGGAGGAAAAGGTGTAACGCATTCTGAACGTACTCCAGAACATTTGCGTCAGCGTGATAAATTTTTACATGGATTGCAAATATGGGTAGCATTACCAAAGGAATTGGAATTTATGGATCCTGAATTTTACCATACCGAGGCCAAAGATATTCCGGCATGGGTAGAGAATGATGTACACTATAAATTAATTGCTGGCGAAGCTTTTGGTAAAAAATCACCTGTTCCAGTGTATAGCAAATTGTATATGATTGAAATCAAAAGTTCGGAAGATGCGGTGATTGATATTCGAGGTGAATTGTATGGTGAGAGTGGATTGTATATTTTGGAGGGTGAAATCGAGAGCAATGGCTACGATTATGGTGCAAAGCAAATCTTAATTACTAAGGATGCACATCTTTGTTCGTTCACAATAAAAGCCAATACCACAGTTTATATTTTTGGGGGAGAACCTTTCCCTGAGGAACGATTTATCTATTGGAATTTTGTAGCAACAGATAAGCAAATAATTGAAGAAGCGAAGGAACGCTGGCGAAAACATGAATTCCCAAAAGTGCCGGGAGATGATGGTTATTTACCGTTGCCTGGGTAAGGATTTGAAATAAGATAAGTGTTGTAGTTATACAACACTTTTTTTATGGAAAATTTATAGGTTAGTCATCATATGAGTTATTAGCTTATGTTAAAAGAAGTTAAATATAAAAATTTAACTGTTTTTTAATAAAAATTTACAACTAAATTTTTAGTTTTATATTGAAAACTTAATAACCAATTTGAATGAAGTCTAATCTATTTTATGTGTTATTGACATTTATTATGTTTTTTAATGTGACGTATTCATTTTCGCAAGTCAAACTTTCGGGTACGATTTCCGATGGAACGGATGACGTTAAATTGCATAAAGCAACAATAGCCTTATTAAACCCTAAAGATTCAATCCTCGTAAATTTCGCTAGAAGTGGTGAAAATGGAAATTTTCTGATTCCTAAATTGGATACGGGATCTTACAAAGTGATAGTATCCTATCCGCAATACGCGGATTATGTGCAAGATTTGAAGGTTTTGGAAGATCACAATATTGGCACAGTAAAATTATCTAAAGCTTTTCTTTTGTTGGATGAAGTGGCTGTGACAGGAAAAATTCCGGTGGTCATCAAGGGAGATACAATTGAATATAATGCAGGCAGTTTTAAGGTGGATAAAGACGCGAAAGTAGATGATTTACTCAAGGTTCTTCCGGGTATTACAGTTGACGCAGATGGAAAAATCACTGCCCAAGGTAAGGAAGTGAAAAAAGTTTTGTTGGATGGGGAGGAGTTTTTTGGCAGTGATCCAACCTTGATAACTAAAAATATCCGTGCCGATATGGTAGATAAAGTGCAGGTTTACGAGAAAAAATCAGATTTGAATGATAGGACAGGGGTGGATGATGGTGAACGAACGCAAACGGTGAATATCACACTCAAGGAAGACAAAAAGAAAGGTGCCTTTGGTCAAGCACAAAGTGGATATGGATCAGAAAACTATTTTGGCTTAAAAGGTATGGTCAATAGATTTAAGGGGGCACAAAAAATTGCAGCTTACGGGATTTCCGCTAATGATGGAATGGTGAGTCTGGGTTTTGAGGATGGGGAGAAATATGGAGGGAACAGCTCTAATATGTCTATCTCAGATGATGGGGGCATTTATATCATGTCTTCTGGTTCTGGAGATGGTATGGATTCTTGGAGTGGAAACTACCGAGGCAATGGAGTGCCTAATGCCTTGAATATGGGTGCGAGTTTTTCGGACAAATTCAAAGGGGATAAGCATAAGCTAAATGTGAATTATAGACGCGGGCAGATGGAGGTGGAGAATAATAGTACAAACTTTATACAAAACAATTTGCCGGAACTAGCGAGTATTCAGCAATCTAAAGGTTTTAGTGCAAATGAGAATAAATCTCATAATGCAAATATGCGTTATGATTTGAAAATCGACTCAACTTCTGATATGACAGTGCGCTTAGGATATAATACAACCAATAGAGATAATTCGGGTTTTAGTACATCTACAGAAAGAAGTTTGAATGAAGAATTATTAAACGATACAAGAACAAGTAATTCTGGAAATAGTCTAAATGAATCTTTAAATGCAAGTATAATGCTTACCAAAAGATTCAAAAAGCTAAGAAGATCACTAACATTGAATACTTCTGTCACCAATAACACAACGGACGGAACTTCCAATTATTTTTCGAATACCAACTTTCGTCAGCTCAATGATTCTTTATTAATCGATCAGTTTAAGAACAATGTCTGGGAAAATACCAATTTCAACAGTACATTAAATTATACTGAGCCCCTTACAAAATACTTGACTGCAACTGCAGGTTACACATTAGGTTCGGTTTCTTCGTATACGTTAAATCAGTCTTTCAATAAAAATGAAATCACAGGTAATTATGATCAACTGGATCAAGGTTTATTAAATGACTTTGATAATATTACATTAAGAAATTCAGTGAATACAGGTCTTAATTATAAGAAGAATACGATTACTGTTAATTTAAGTAATTCATTTTCTTTTGAATCTTTAGAACGAAAATACAATAATCTTAATCAGAAGCTTACAAGAGATCAAGTGTCTGTAGCACCATCTTTATCAGTTAATTATCAAATTACAAAAAGTAAAAGTATGTATCTCAGTTATTCTGGGCGTACTACACAGCCTGACTTGAATCAGCTAGAGCCACTTAAACAGAATGACAATCCATTAATTAATTACATGGATAACAAAGATTTGGAATCTGGTTTTACAAATAATATGTATTTGTATTTTAATTCCTATAAGCAACTCAAAGACGTGAGCGTTTATTTCGGTGCAAATGTAAGTCAATATCTGAATCCAGTAGGAAGCACTGTTACATTTGATCCAGAAAGTGGACGTCGAGATATTCAATTTGTTAATATTGATGAATCAAATATTTCAGCAAGTGCGTACGGTGGATATAGAAGACCATTGTGGAAGAAAATCGCTTTAAGTATGAATATTGGAGGTAACGTCAGCTATAACAATAGTTACAATTATCTTTCTTTGGCAAATAGAGAGTCTCAATTAAATAATAATGAAAACTATTCCCTTTCGCCATCTTTGGGATTTAGCTCTTATAAAGCTAATAAATGGTCTTTTCATCTAAATATGAATCCAGGATATAGAATTAATAAGTCAACATTACAGCCAGATTTAAATACGAACAACTTCATACTTAATTCTTACGTAGATTTAAGTTATACTTTCCCTAAAGATTACAAGATAGTAATGAATATGCAGCAATCGCACGAAGCTGCTACTAAAACTTTACCAGAATTCAATGTGGTCAATGTCTCAGGATACGTGTCTAAAAAGTTCTTAAAGGATAAGTCATTAGAAGCACAATTTTTTGTGAATGATCTATTCAATAAAAATACAGGGGTGAGAAGATATCAATCTGGGTATACGTTCTCACAATCTACCAACGATGTCTTAAGAAGATATGGCATGTTTAAGTTGATTTACAATTTCACCACTATGAGAGGAGACAATTAAGATGAAGCAGTTATTTTATATATTAATATTTGTTTGTTCTAGTAATATGAGTTTTGCACAGTACACCTATTTTCCTAATAGTGGTACTATCACCTATGAACGGAAGTTTCATTTGCAGAATTTTCTAAAACGAACTATGGGAGGGAAAGTAGATCTTGATATTTGGGACAAAAGTTCATTGGAATTCTTGCAAAAGAGTGGGCCTACAGAATTGATTACCCACCACACATTAAAATTTAATGGAATGGAAACCTTATTTGAAACTGTAAATGAGGAGTATCCTAGTAATTATAGAAGTGCGATGTGGTATATCCCATTAATGAGAGATTCAAAGACTTATGTGGATTATAAAAAAGGTACTTTCAATAAATTGTTGGCATTTGGTGACGAAGAATTGATTATGACCGATACTATCCCAACTGTAAAATGGAAATATACAGACGAGTACCGAAACGTGGCGGGTTATGACTGCCGCCGAGCCAATGGATTAATTCAGGACTCGATATATGTCGTTGCATTTTTTACCAATCAATTGGAGGTTCCAGGAGGGCCAGAGCTTATACAAGGTTTGCCAGGTACAATTCTTGGTGTCTCCATTCCTTTATTGAATATCAATATGTTCGCGACGAAAGTGGAGCTGAATAATGATGTAATATCATCTACTTTGACTAAGAAGAAAAAAGTAGTGCCAGAATCCAAAGATGCTGTTGTTAAAAAATTGAAAACTTCGGTATATGATTACATGGACGATAAACGCCTTCAAAAAGAATTAAGTAAAGTCTTTTTCTAAAGACTTTACTTAACTTTTATAAAACGGAGCGTAAAACCCACAGGTCTTTAGGCTGTGGGATGTAAGCGACTACCCCTGATTGAGAATATACTCACGAATAGTATCAGGAGATGCTTCACCTATTGAACAAACAAAATAACCATCAGACCAGAAAGTATATTCTTTCCAAAAATGTTTAAATAAGAATGACCTGTGTGGTG
>NZ_VIQM01000041.1 GCF_008520265.1 Sphingobacterium cavernae | reverse complement strand
TCATATTTGCTTGTCTTTTGTAGCTTACACCATTTATAAGGAATTGGAAAGGGTACTTAATAAGGAATCCTTCTCATTATCACCGGAAAAAGCCGCAGAGATAACAAGAAATATATACCAGCTGGAATTAGTACTCCCGGAATCCAGAGCCATAAAAAACATCCTCTTGAAAATGGATGAAAAACAAACAAGGTTAATCGAGATCGTCAATAAAAATTTCTAGGGTGTCCCATTGCGGAAAACAGGAAAATCAGCACAAGAGGGTATTGAAATGGCAAAAAAGGCTAATAATGGTGAGTATATTAAATTGAATACAGAGGCACTAAATGAAGCTAAATAATTTTTATAAGGATTAATATTTTTAAAAAACAAAAGTCATTTTATAAAAGATGACTTTTGTGTTTTAATGCATTATATAAGACTTCAACGGGATGAATCGCGATTTCCTTTGTTCCATCGTAAATCTGATGTCGACAACTACCTCCTGTAGCAACGATGATTGTATCCTGAGCTTTTCCACGAACTTGCGGGAAAAGTACT
>NZ_VIQM01000042.1 GCF_008520265.1 Sphingobacterium cavernae | reverse complement strand
TGCTCTTTGATGGCTTCTATGGCTACCTTAGCCTTAAAGCTTGCACTGAATTTCCTGCGTTCTTTTTTCATTCTCAACTGCTAATTTAAACATTTATGCAGTTGTCCAGTAGTTGGGTAGTATGATACTGCTTCTAAAAACTTTTTCATTAAAGGAGCAAAAGCTCCGTTCTTGCCATAAAGTGATTCACCACTACGTAACTGTTCTAGGGCCAGGTCCTTCATGGACTCAAAATCAAAATCGCTTTCCTTAATACTCATAATTACTATGTCAAAAATAATACTTCTGTTTATTATCCTTGACGACAGTTTATTTTACAGTCTCGTAATCACCTTTTATTTTTTTGTTCATATTTTAACAAAATCTACACCAACTCTTACAGGATGAGAAAACGCGTGATTTGCGATTCTTTGAGCATAATCAGACCTTAAAGTAGTTAAGTAAGTAATATTATTAAACAAAATAGTACTATTTTCACTTTGATTTACACCATTAATTTTACCATCCTCTAATTTTACTGATTCCACCCTTCTGATTTCGAGTTTATCATCGATAATTCTAGGATTTTTTACGTTATAAATGTGTGGTTTTATATAGACTGGTAAATGTTTAAATTTGGCAAAATACTTAGTCTTAAATCTTAATGTTTCTAATTCAATTTGCTCTTCAGTTTTACCCTCGTTTTCAATTTCTATATTTTGATCAGGTTCTAACGCTACCCAAGTTATTGCTTCGTCTTCTCCAACATAACTGATAAAGGCAGAATCACCTAGAGTATTTGCAATTTTTACATCTAATTTTTTCCCTTTTACAAAATAATAATTTTGTTGAATTTTTTCAGGTCTTAAACAATCACACAATGCCGTAATGCAAAGATAATAGTCATTTTGTTCATCTTTAAAAACATCTCCAAAATTTAACATTGGTGAACTATCTGTATGAAGGCTTTTTATACTAACAGAGTTATAGAATGTATTTATTAAGGCTACCTGCTCATCAGTTAAGCTTAAAGTTTCACTAACTTGATTTTGCAAAAAGTCATCATTTAATAATGATAGTCTTGCTGTTCTTAATTTTAAATATGCATGTTCAAGTAAAACTTTTTTAATAAGAGTTTTAAATGGTATGTCGTTATTATTATTTTCTAAAACAAATTTTCTATGAGCAAACAATGCTTCTTTTGATATTTTTAATAAATTACTGTCTATAAATGACCCATCTCTATTAAAAACATTTTGCATTTCTAAGCCTAATAATTGACTAAAACTATTTTGAGAATTTTCAATTTTTTCAGATAATTTCGATATGATCTCAATCGGCTCTTCTTTTAATGCATTCTCCTTGTTTAAAATACATAAAATAGTATTATTAATAACTAAAGACTTATTTTCAATAGAAATTAATGTTGGTTTATGATTCGATTTAGTACTTTTATGATAATCCTCAAAAGCTAACATCAACAAAAAAAGAGCTTCTTTCCAATCTATCCCCCCCCCACATAAATTAATTAAATCATTAAAATTAAAATCATTCTCTACTAATTTGGCAATAAGTCTACCATTACTTTTGTGATTATAATCTAAAAAATTATATTCTCTTTTTACTTCTTCTATTCTTTCTCCATGATTATCAATAAATTTATCTTTTATACTTAGAAACATTTGAGAATCAATTCCAGAAAAATAGGAAAGTATATTTAAAAAGATGTTATCTATACTTGGTTCTGTAGTATAAATGCAACAAAAGTTAATGTGATTTAAATCAACAACTTTTGATAGTAATTCTAAAGAGTATTCTTCACCTCCCTCTCCTTCAAGTTTCCAATCTAACAATACTAAATCTCTACCATTAAAAAGGTAATTTAACAGAGGAACATTATCTAAGTCATCCTTCTGAAATTTATGAACTGCTAATGATATACCATTTTTTTTAAAATTTTCATAAACAGATACAGATAATTTTTGCTCAAGAGAAGTATCATCAATACCTTCGTAATCATAAACATTTCTAGCCTTTTCATCAATAAAAACAGCTGACTTTATTGATTCTTTTACTATTTCTAAAGTCTTTTCACTAAAAGTCATAATTAAAACTCTTTATTACGAAGCAAGCTCCATTTAATGAATTATATTTTTTGTCGTTAGTTGCGTAAATATCAAGCCCTGCTTCATTTAAACTTTGCTTAGATAAATAAAGACCTATACCTCTACCATTAGGTCGTTGTGTATAGAATAAATCAAAGATCTTCTCTAATTTATAATCTGGTATTTTCTCTCCAGAGTTTGCTATGATAATTTCATCTGAATCACTCAAATAATCTAATTTAATGATACGACGCTCTTTATTACGCATCCAATAAATAGCATTATTGATTATATTAATAAATATTGTGTGAATTGCAGGTTCCTTTATTGATATCGTATGTTTTTTAAATGATTCAGAAACTTCAAATTGAATATTGTAATCTTTAATTTGATTTTCAAAAAACTCTACTAAATATTTGAAAACAATATTACAAGAGATATCTTTCACTACAGCACCTGAAATTCTATACAATGGAGATAATAAAGCATATTTATCTTCTAATTGTTTAAAGTTTTTTTCTAAAAAATTAAACTCTTTTATTGAACTTACTATTTCATTATTATTTAAGACAATAAGCTGATTATTTATCTTAGCATATAATTGGTTAAACTCATGGTCTATAATTTCAACAGCTATACCTAATTGAGCGGTATCCCGGGTTTGTTCCCATTGATATTTCATTTGATCGTATTGAGCCTTATAGGCACCTTGTACTTGTTCTTCATCAATATCAAAGGATAAACGATTAATATGCTCAACTAAAGGGAACAAGGTTCCTTGTGCTTGATTCAATAATGATGTATATATATCTTGTACCTTCTCTGAGTATAAGGAAACTTGTTCTTTTGAAACAATATTATTAATAGTTTCCTCTTTATTTTCTGTTAACGCTTTTATAAGATTACGTGAACGTTCCTTATACTCCTTATGTAAACTATCTGTTTTTGATTCTAAAACTTGTCTATTTGAGTTTAATTCTTTTTCTAAAGATGATATGTAAGAATTATATTTTTTGGTAAAATTAATTTTTAAATCCTTGATTTCTAATTTATCTTGAGCTTTTTTATCAAGTACCTCTCTTCTAGGAGTGACCAGCTCAAAATAATTATTTAAACGATCTTCAAATTTATATAATCTCTCTTTTTGAGTTTCTGTAGGCTTATACCTTTTGGGCACTTTAGGTAATAAAGATTTAAATTCAATATCTAATCGTTGAAGTTCATCTAAAATTGATTCAACTTCTGAATACGTAACATTAATATTATCTAATTTTACTTCGAGCTCATTTAGTAAACCTTCATATTTCGATTGATGCTCTTCTAATTTTTTTGGATATTCATTCAATGATTTCGAGAAGGCTATTTTATCAGCTTTTTCTCTTGCTTTGTCAGCTTTCATAGAATCATTTTGATCTCTCAGATCTTTTTTCTTATCTAAAAAGATAGACTGTTTTGCATTTGTCCCAAAAAACTCATTTGCTAATGAAATGAAGAAAAATTCCAAATCTTTTCTAAATGCATTATATTGTGAATTTGAAGTAAGTCCTTCTCTACTTGATTTGTCAATTAAATAAGGATTTAATTCTTTCGATATTTCAATATATCCAAACATACGTCTGTGAGAGAAATAAGAAGTACCTGCATGCTTAGCTCTTCTTTTTTCAAATCCTAAAAAATCAAAATCAGTTCGTCCATATGGTAAAACTCTGAAGTTATCTCTATATAGATACAAACCTCCGTGTTTAATAACTTTATCATTTATTTTTTTCCAAGAAAACTCATCTAACTTAGATTCTGATTGAAAGCCTTGAGAATAACCTAATTCTATTTTACAAGGACCATAATTATTCTTTTTACTTTTATTACGAATATTAGAAAATGAATAATCAATAGTTTTATCATAAATAGTTAATTCACCGTCGAAGTTACCATTACCATCAAATTCACCTTTAATTATAACATCAGCTAAACTATAATCATTAAAATCAAAGAAATTACCTGCACTATCTAATAATTCATACGCTTCATCATCATCGTCAAAAATTTTAAATGAAACATTGAAAATTTTCTTTTGATCTTTAAAATCGTTTGTAAAACCAAACAAACTTGATAAAATAAATTCTTTATCATCTAACCTTTCCTCATCTTTCTCTGCTAAATCAAGTACCTGGTCAATAGGATTAAATGTTAAGAAAATTGTTCCATGAGAATTATCAGCACTGAAAAAGCTATTTATAGATTCATAAATAACGTTTTCTAACCTAGCATCATTAGTATTATTGATAATATCTTCTTTTAATTCGATTTGTTTACCTTCCCAAATTGGTTTTCTATCTAAATCTAGCTCTTTTTCAAAGTTTTTTAGAAATAAATATTTTAATTCCTTAAAGATCTGTTCTAATGAATTATTTTGTTCTACTGGCTTTATAGGTATAATAATATCATCTAAAAAAAGGTTGTAATTCTCCAACAGCCTCCAATCAAAGTAAAGAGCTTGTAGAGGATGTCCTAATTTCTTTGTGAGCATTAGCATAGGATTACCTAAATATGCTATGGAAAGACGTCCGATCCCCTTTTCACCAGCTTTAATACGTGGTCTCTTCCAAAGCGTTTCTTCAGATTCTAGATCTAATGTTGCTCTAGACTTTGAATCAGTACCTAAAACCAACCATTTGTCTAAGATATCAGAATTGGACATACCTTTCCCATCATCAGAAATAATGAAGTAATCATTTTCTAATCCTTGATATCCTTTTTTGAATAACTCAGCTTTTAGATTATCAGCATAAGCATCATAACCGTTCTTCCATAACTCCGTTATGGCTGTAGGTAAATCTGCAATTTGCCCCTTACCCAATAAATCTACTGCTCGTGCTTTAGTTCTAAACTGCATTGTGGTTCTTAATAATTGATTCTCCTATTGCTTTAGCATACAATGGAGGTACAGCATTACCGATCATCCTTGCGGTGTTAGCAATGCTATTTGTCTTAAAGATATAATTTTTCGGGAAAGATTGCAATACTGCGCCTTCTCTTAGAGAAATAGCCCGGTCTTCTTCTGGATGAGCAAAACGCCCATTTGAGATACTAAAGAACTTTGTCGTGATTGTTGGTGAGGGTCTTCCCCACCACATACGACCATATATATCTTTAAAACCATCTATCTTGCCATAATGACAAGGTACTGCTAATTTTTTGTCAAATACATAAGCCATCCTAGTTCCTCCATCTTTAGGAGTAACAGCTAATCTATCTAAATTGATTGGTTTTAATCCTGCAACAGTGTGCATGAAGTCTGTAGTATCTCTATGCCCATGTGATATTTTAGCAAAGCCGTTATGTACTCCTAACACATCTCTTACTGTTATTTTTTCACCTTTTATTTTTTCAGGTATAATAACATCTTCTGTAATACGATTTGCGATCAACGTAAATCTCTTACGATGCTGCGGTACCCCATAGTCACTCACCTCATGAACTTCTGCATGAACAGTATACCCATGATCTCTAAGCCATACGACAAATTCATCTAATCCTGACTCTCCTTTTCTACGAAGTACACCTGGTACATTTTCAACAACAACATAACCTGGATTAAAATATTCTACAAAGCGTCGGAATTCTATGAGTAAGTCTTTTGATTTTAGTGACTTTGTTTTATCTGTAGGTATCATACTCCAAAATTGGCATGGACTACACCCAATTAGTAGTAAATTATCATCATTTCGCTTTAGGTTGAGCTTTATTTCAAGCTCTCCCTCCTTTAACTCAAAAACGTCAGCATGTATAAACTGGGCTCCTTTTATATTTTGTTCATAAGTTTCTTTACATGTAATATCAAAATCAATACCCGCTAAAATATCTATCCCTGCCTTTTGCATCCCACAACTCATGCCCCCACCAGAACAGAAGAAATCAACCGCTTTAATTTTCTTTTTATTTGTAATCACTATAGAAATCGAATTAAAAAAAATATTATGCTAATATCTGTATTTTTTTGGACATCATAAATTATATAAAATGACTAATGAATAAAGTTTAAAGAATAAGTTCGCATTAATCATTCTAAAATTAGTGTAATTAGATATAATTTTGAAAAAATCACGCTAAATATCCTAGTACCTACATTCAAAAGCAATTACCTAGGTTATAATTCACACTACGCTAATGAGCATATTTTCAGTATCATTAAGAACTAATAAAGTATGTCTGTAGTAAAGCCTCATTAACCTTCATATTTATCGCTCCAAATCCCAATACAAAAACATTTATCCAAGTTAATTCCACTCCCTAACAACTTCCTGTCCTACCAACCATTTCAAGCCGAACTTTACAAAATATCGACCTTGTACCTTTTTAGCACCAGCCAATCAAAGCCAGCTTCTGTCAAGTACTACAGCTATAATCTAACTCTTAAAGGCATCCTATATCTTCCCTTATTCTAATTAAAAAATTAAAATATATGGAAGATTTAAACAAAGAAAAAACAGCATCCTCAGAACAGCTATCTGATATTTTATTGGTATTGGATAAGGAAAAAATGAAGATCATGGCTGTTAAAGATATTGATGAAAAGGGCAATATGAAAACCATCAACCCGAGTAAGGAAAATCAAAACAAATTTTTAAGAGTTGACAAATACGGAGATCTATTTTCCAACTTCTTCAGTAATTTCTTCAGCCAGCTTAGAAACCCGACAAACTTTACCTTTTTCAAGGTACCATCACCTATATCTTTTGACGTCGCTAAGCACTTACAAGAACATGTAGACAAACCTAATGACGAAGGGAGAGAACTTTTTAAAAAACATGTACTTGCTGAAACACTGAAACAAAACACAGAAGTATTAACCCCACAAAACAATATGACTATGGAAAGTAAAAATGAAAACAAGGAATATCGTTATCAGACTGATCAAATCGATTGGGAGACGATGAACAATTTAGGAATAAGTAAAGAGAAGCTTGAAAAGATGAATTTACTGGAACCATTATTAAAGGGCTACAAGACCAATGAATTAGTTCCAATCAATCTAAACCTAGGTTCTGCTATTACCCGCTTACATGCTAAGCTGTCCTTACAAACTAACGAGCAAGGTCAAGTTATTGTCGCTATCCACGGTATCCGCAAGGAGCCCAACCTAAACTTTGAATTCTTCGGACACAAGTTTAGTAAAGAAGACAAGGAAAACCTATTGACTACAGGAAACATGGGTAGAAAGGTAGATTTAATAAACCCTAAGACTGGAGAGACTATTCCTTCCTTAGTCAGCATCGATAGGCAAACTAATGAACTCGTTGCTTTACGTACTGACGTGATCAGTATACCAGATGATATTAAAGGAGTTAAGCTAAATGAGCAGCATAAAGAACAACTTTCTAATGGCATGGCAGTACACCTGGAGGGCATGCAATCCAAAAGCGGAGCTAGCTTTGATGCACATGTTCAGTTTAATGCAGAAAAAAGATATATAGAGTTCCAATTTGACCGTGCGCCAAACCTTAGCCCTAAAGATCCTGATACAATAAAAGAAGTTCCTCGCTCCTTCCGTGGAAAAGAATTAGATCACGAGCAATATGAAAAATTCAAAGATGGCCATACGGTATACATTAGCGGGTTAGTTGACAAAAAGGGGAAAGTGTATAACGGATACATCAATTTTAATAAAGATACCCAAAAGATAGACTTTTCTTTTCATGATGCTAGTAAGTTGAAAAACTTACTCCAGCCTACGCAGCCTCATAAAACGCAAGTTGCTGTAAACTCAGAGGGAAAAACAAATGAATCCACTAAAAACAGTAAGGAAGCATTGAACTCAGGTCAGAGCGGTCCCGATGAAAGGAATATGCAAAAGGAAACCAGTAGGCAACAGAAAAAACCGAAGGGGCCTAAACTTTAAAGGTAATCCTATTATTAGATGAAAAATGATATCCTATGAAATTAATACTAGCAGAGAAACCGAGTGTAGGCAGAGAAATTGCCTACCTCGTTGGGGCCCAAGAAAAAAAAGATGGTTACTTTGAAGGTAATAATTATTGCGTCAGTTGGGCCTTTGGTCATTTAGTCAGTTTAGCCATGCCAGAAGATTACGGAATTGTGGGCTTCCAAAAATCCACACTTCCTATAATCCCCAATCCATTTACATTAACTGTAAAAAAAATAAAACAAGGTACAACATACATCTCCGATCCAGGTGCTACTAAGCAACTTCAAGTCATCAAGAAACTAATGCACGCATGTGAAAGCATCATTGTTGCTACAGATGCTGGTCGAGAGGGAGAATTAATATTTCGCTATATCTACGCATACTTAAACTGCCAAAAACCGTTCGAACGCTTATGGATTAGCTCACTTACGGAAAAGGCTATCCGTCATGGATTAGATAATTTACGTGCAGGGCAGGAATTTGACGGCCTATTTGAGGCTGCTCAAAGCCGAAGCCGTGCAGATTGGCTAATAGGAATAAATGCTTCGCAAGCCTTATCTATAGCGGCTGGTACAGGCAATTATTCGTTAGGCAGGGTCCAGACACCTACCCTAGCGTTAATATGTGAACGATATATTGCACATCAAGCTTTTATCACGCAAAAATATTATGAAATTGAACTATTACATAATAAGGAGTTTTTGCATTTTAAGAGTTTATCACAAAAAAGATGGGAAGATAAAATTACAGCTGAAGACTGTTTAAAAGCGATTCTGAGAAACGGTAGTGATGCGCTCATCACGGCTGTTGAAATCAAGGAACAAAACGAACATGCACCGTTACTTTTTGATCTTACAGGTCTACAAAAAGAAGCGAACAAAAAGCTAAGTTTCACTGCAGAAGAAACCCTTCAAATTGCACAAGATCTTTATGAAAAAAAGTTCATTAGTTATCCACGCACGGGTAGTAAATACATCCCAGAGGATATGTGGAGTGAGATCCCTAATCTTGTTCAGGCCCTTCAAGTTAAAACAAGTTGCAAGGAAGCTGCCTTAAAAATAAAATGGGAACGATTCAACAAACGTATAGTCAATGATCTACGCGTTACAGATCACCATGGTATTTTGATTACCGAAATAATACCTACGGCACTTAGCGTTAAAGAAAATGCTATTTACGACATGATTGCTTTTCGACTTTTAGAAGCACTCTCCTCTCCTTGTATAAAGGAAATCAGTGAAATTACATTACAAGCGTCACATTATGAATTTAAACTTAGGGGATCTAAGATACTATCGGGAGGCTGGCGAAGTATACAGGGTAATTTTGACAATAAGGAAGACGAAATAATTCAAGAAACACCCCTATTAAGCATAGGTTCCACTTTAAAAATAAAGGAAGCAAAAGTACTTGAAAAGAAGACAAAGGCCCCTATCCTATACAGTGAAGCTAGTCTATTGTCTGCTATGGAGAATGCAGGAAAGGTTATTAATAATGAAGAGGCTAGAAAAGCCTTACAACAAATTGGCATTGGTACAGCTGCTACACGTGCTGCCATCATTGAAACATTATTGCAGCGCGCCTACATACGCCGAGAAAAGAAATCCTTGATACCAACTGAAAAAGGATTAAAGGTATATGAGCTGGTGAAAACACATCAAATCGCTGATGTAGGAATGACCGCATCCTGGGAATTAGCGTTACAAAAAATTGAAAACAGAGAAATGAATGCTACAGAATTTCAACAAGAAATGGAATTATTTACAATTGCTATCACCAAGGAATTATTACAAAGTAACATACAAATTGAAAAGACGCCTATTTGGTTATGTCCAAAATGTCAAACTAGCACACTACTATTCCGTGATAAATTCATTAAATGTCCTACAGAATCTTGTGCTTGGATACAATTTAGAAATGTATGTGGTCAGCAGATTGGTATTCCGGATCTTGAAAAACTGATCACACAAGGAAGATCAGGTTTAATTAAGAGTATGAAGAGTAAGTCCGGAAAAAGCTTTTCTGCCTACATTGTATTAAATAATCGAGCTGAAAGCAGCTTTGAATTCGAAGAACGGAAAGCAAAAAAGAAAGGTTAATGCATTATTCTCATAAAATTTTAGCGTGAGGGATAGAAGCGACATCCGTTTGTATCCTTCATTCCTCTTACAGCACCTACAAACGATACAGTAAATAACCCGACACGGCTGTATTTCATGTAGAGCCAAATACAGCGTCGTGACACGCCCCAACTATCCATCAGGTACAATACAACGAAAGATTGACAAATATAAACAAGCCTTATATTAATTATAAAATCAGTTAATGTAAACAAATCCCAAGAGCATATAGTCAAGTATACTTACTTATCATCTTTATCTTGCGTCAAATGTTTCAGATTAGGATCATTCTTTATACGATCTATTTCCCTTTCTATAATTTGTATAATATCCCGTTTGATCTGTTTGTAATTGGCTTCAATTTGCTGTTTCATAGTATCTTCACCGTTATCATCTACAAAAGATAGAATTTGAGGTATCTTTTGGTAAGCTTTAGTTTCTTGAGCTACCCTTACATTATCTACCACGATTTCAGCATGAAATATTTTCTGTTCGATGCGTTCATCAAAATTATCAGAGATCGCCCCCACAAACATACCTTGCGTGAGTGTCGAAATTTTAGACGCTGGTATCAAGCTGTCTAATTGGGTAGAAATTGATGTAGATTTATCGTTTCGATTGATCGTCATGCTTTGTCTTTTTTGTAACACTTTTCCAAAGCGTTCAGAAAGATTTTTAGCGGTCTCCCCTACCACTTGACCAGCGAAAATATTACCGACAGTATTCTGAATTACTTTGGCTTCTTTATCTCCATAATCCCGAATAAGTTGAGAGTAATCCTGAAAGCCTAGACAGACAGCTACCTTATTACTTCGTGCTGTTGCAATCAAATTGTCTAATCCTCTGAAATAAATTGTGGGTAATTCATCGATTATCACCGAACTTTTTAATTGTCCTTTCTTATTGATAAGCTTAACAATTCGAGAATTATATAAACCCAATGCTGCCGAATAGATATTTTGACGATCTGGATTATTCCCTACACAAAGAATCTTTGGTTCTAGAGGATTATTGATATCCAGCGAAAAATCATCACCAGTCATTACCCAATACAAGCTTGGCGAAATCATTCTTGACAAAGGTATTTTTGCAGAGGCTATTTGTCCTTGTAATTGATCTTGTGCACCTCCTTGCCAGGCATCCATAAAGGGTGATAAATAGTTTTCAAGTTCATCGTAAGAGGTTAATATCGTAAACAAGTCTGCATAGCTTTTATTAAGTAATTCTATAGCATGTGGAAATGTACAATACATACCGTTTTCATATATTTTAAGATACCAGATGATTGCTGCAAGTAAGATGATTGGAGATTCGACAAAGAAATCCCCTTGCTTCTGTATCCAACTGCGATTCAGGTTAAGCATAATAGTATAAGCTGCCTCATAAGCATCCGATATATCCGTCATAAAATCAGGATTTAGCGGATTACAACGATGGCTTTTACGGGGATCATCAAAATTTATCACATAGAACTTAGGTGCAACCTTATACTTACCTACATGCTTCAGTAAATGATTGTAAGCGATAGTTGAAAGATCATCAAACTTAAAATCATAGATATACATTGAAAAACCTTTTTCTATGTGTTGCTTAATATAATTATTGACAATAGCATAGGACTTTCCAGAACCTGGGGTTCCTAATACAATAGTTGCTCTAAAGGGATTAACAACATTGATCCAGCCAGCGTTCCATTTATTCTTATAATAAAACTTGGTTGGTAGGTTAACTGAATATTCATTTTCCATCAAATAGTTTTCTTGTTGGAAGCTTTCATTCTCATAATTAAAAACATCGTCCATTAGATTAGTACGAAGCAATCGGCTCATCCATAGCCCTGCCATCATTAAGGCAACATAACCCAATGTAAGGCTAAGCATATACAGAATCATTCCAATATCAGGAGATAGTTTTAACAAAGGGCTATTTAGGAAGAACAACACAAATCCAATTCCTAAAGCTACATAAATCTTAGTCCAAGTTATCTTCTCGTTCTTTACCCCTTTAGTACCTAGGCAGCTTAAAGCCAATAGAACTATAGCAAATACTTTGCTGTAAAGCGTATGTGAAAACAGACCAGCTGTTTTATCAAAATTCCTTAATATTTTATTGATTATTTCTAATGTCCAGCCCCGTTCTAAAAAGAAACCGTAACAGAACCAATAAAGGTGCATCAGTACCAAAAGAATACTCACTGCACGCATAAAAGCCATTATCTTGGCTAAACCTCTTAAATTATCTTCACCCTGCATTATTATAAAATTTAATGTTCGGGCGTTAATTTAATACTTCAATGTACAGGCTTTAAAGATTGGGAAGTCATATGTATATTATGGAATCATTTGGCTTTACCTACTATTTCTTTGGATTGAGGCCTTCTTAAACAGCTAAGTACTCTACTCATTTTGTATATTTTACTTGGTTAAACGGTATTAATAATCCCTTAATTCCGATTAAAATAAACCAAAATGATTCAAGCATTACTCAACAGATCTAACATCTAGCAACTAACTCCTTTTTGGTCTTTTCTTCTTTTTCCTCATCCTATTAGCAAAATCCAATTCTTCGTAATCTTCGCCATGTGCTTCGGGTAATAGTCCTCCTAGAGCTTCAATCAAATCATCTTCGTGTTTAGATTCTGTATTAAGGAAATCGAATAAAGAATGAGGTTTTTCTAGCGAAAGATTCGCATCATCTGTTCCAGATACCTTCGATGGTAATTCAATAGAATCTTTGATATCTGGTTTAATATTATTGTTCCAATAATCATTAAAGGTATTGGCAGAAAGTTCCTTTGCCAATCGTGAGCCATTGCAAACCGATCTAGAATTATGGTCTATAAATGTGATCCCATAAATACGCCCTGTATCATTTCTTCGGACTACTACATTGATTCCTTGTTCACATAACTGCTTTTTAAAACTTAACTCATCATTTGTAGATTGCAGCGCCATGGTAACGGCAGCTTTTAAGGTCTGTTTGGTTGGGTGGCTTTTCAAAGTGTTTTTGCATTTTGAAAAGTGGACTTCTAAAGCAGTAAGTCCAGCATTTTTCCCAAAAAGTGAAGCTTTAAACGGATGTCCAGCTCTTTCACCTTTCTCATTTAAAGGGATGTACAATAATCCTCGTTGTGCCTTTCCGTGTAATTCCCCTTCTACCTTTTCGGTCGTAATATTGAATAATGAAAGTAAAGCATTGTATTCTCCTAAAGTCTGAAATTGGTAGTAGTTCGGTAGGTGTCGAATGACTGATGCGATTTGACTTTTCACATCACCAGCTTTGTATTTCACAGGACGAAAAATCTTATCTGCTTGTTTACGTTCTTTATCTGTGGCAGGGATTAATCTGTGTTTCCTTTCCAATTCACGACAAAGATTCAGCGATCTCATTTTCTCAAATTTATCCGAAATCTTTTGACCATTTTCATTCACACAAACTGACACAATATGGATATGACTGCGGTCAATATCCGTATGTTTGAATACCAGAAAAGGTTGTTCTCCATATCCCATTCCCTGCATATATTCCTGTGCTATTTCCCGAAATTTATCATCACTCACTTGGTCTTTTGGATCGGGATTCAGTGAAATATGCAAGGTATGTTTGTCTGTATTTCGGTTTGCAATCAAATAGGGCTCAAAAGATTGGGTTAATTGTGCGACCGTATATGCTCCATTTGTTGTTTCAATTATTTTATTTGCAAATAAAATTTGTCCCTTTTCTTTCTCTACTTTCAGATTGTTATATGCCAAAGCACCGTATAGATTTGAGCTTCTTCCAATTTTTGCTATCATTTTCAAGGTTCTTTTCTAAGATATTTCGCTTCAAATTCTTCCGTGATCTGAATGATTTTTTGACATAAAATCGCCATTTCAGCCGTCTGCTTTTCCAATTTATAAAGAAAGGAAGCTGCTTTCTTCTCCGAAAAATGGCGGTATAACAGCTTCACAATTTGATTATAATTCACTCCGATTGCTCGAAATTGACTGTGAAACGAGGTCAATCGCATATAAAAATCAACGGTTCCTTTGTCAATTTTAACGGACTTCATCTTCTTTCCAAACACTTGTGAAGTGATAAAATGTGCCTTAACCAGCATACCTGATTGTTCAAAGAGGGTTAGAAATCTGGCATGTTCTTCCTCTGTAAATGAAATCGAAAACCGAATTTTAGCTGGATCTGTTTTCGGAGGTCTCCCTCCTTGTTTTTTAAAACTCTTTTTTGTAGTCATAATCATCCATTTTAACTTTCACAAAAGCCGACTTCGGAGGATTTTTCAACCCCAGCTAGGGCAAGTTGTTTTGAGCATCGGAATACTTTTCGAGCTGCTCAAAACACAACTTGCCGTGTTCTGGTGAACACAAAAATCCGCCCTGCGGGACGGATTGAATGTAAAAGGGAAAAATGGCTCGATGCCATTCCTATTACCTCCAGATATGTCAAAGATTTTTGCATAAATCCGTTAATAAAAATCACAATACAAAGTAAAGATCTGTTCACGAAAGTGTTGCACTGTGTAACAGTGCCAAATGCTACCTCTAAATGCCAAACACTGCCATCCCTATACAATCGAATAAAATTGATTGGTTCTTTGTGCTTGAATGTCGGCAAGCAGACAGTCAGCCCGTATTTCAAGATCAGCAGAGTGCAGGTTATCCTGCCTACTGGATTGCAGGAATGCAAAAAAGCAAAATTGCAGGAATGCTGGAAAGCATGACAGCCTGCTATCAAAATTTCCTACCCGTCTGATGGATTGAATGGCAGACGGAACGAATGAAAGACCGCAATCCTGCCTAACAAGATACTGGAATGGATGCAGGGTTGCTGTACGGCAAGGAAGCAGGCAATCTATAATTCCTGCAAGCAAGTCTGATAGCTATCCTGCAAGAAAGATAGAACGAAATCGGAGTTGCCTGACTGATAGCCTGCAAGCCTGAAAACAAGAAGATGTAAACTTTAAATTTTAATAATATGGACACAAAAAAGAAACCACTGTTTATCGCCTTTTCTTCTCAAAAAGGTGGTGTTGGCAAAAGCACCTTTACAACGCTTGTCGCCAGTACAATGCACTATCGATTGGGCTACAACGTAGCTGTATTTGATGCGGATTTTCCGCAGCACAGCCTGATGAAAATGAAAACTCGTGATTTGGCAATGGTAATGGAAAATGAGGCTTTGAAAAAGCAGGCATACAAGCAATTCACCACCATCAACAAAAAAGCCTATCCCATTGTACAGCATAAAGCGGACAGCGTATTGGATGCAGCACACGAATTCGTAAACACTTCTCCAGTTCCAATTGACGTAGTATTCTTTGACCTGCCCGGAACCGTGAACACACCTGGCATCCTAAATGCATTGGCAGGAATGCATCACATTTTTACACCCATAACGGCAGATCGTTTGGTAATGGAAAGTACGCTCATCTTCACGCAACTTTTACAGGACGTGATTATGAAAAAAGGCGAAACGTCCATAGAAACTATTAATCTTTTCTGGAACCAGGTGGACGGCAGGGAAAGCACACCTCTGTATTGTGTGTACAATCAGCTTATTGAGCAATTGGGGATAAGCCTGATGCACAGCCAAGTCAAGAACAGCACCCGATTTCGTAAGGAAAGCGAAGTGGACAGCAAAACGGTTTTTCGTTCTACCGTAATGCCACCCGATGAACGTTTGATGAAAGCCTGCCAATTAAATCTGTTCATCAGCGAATTTTTAAACATCATTCAATTATAGCGCTATGGAAAAAGATAATAAAAGAAGAGTCACACCGGACATTAATGAAGAGCTGATGATGAACTTGATGGTAGACGGCGTTAAAAAGGAAGGCTTACAGGTTCCGCCCGAACCTGCTGAAGGGCAAGAAAAGGAAAAATTAAAACAGGAAGAATTACCACAAAACAAACATGTACAACGGGAAAGGAACCGCAGCAAGAAAAGCCTCGACGGAAGCTACGGCGAACACTTTTTAAAAACTCACTCGATGACTAAACGAGGGGATAAAAGTATTTACATCCGGCAGGAATACCACGAAAGGTTATCCCGAATTGTACAGGTCATTGGTAAAGATGAGATACCATTGTATGCCTATCTTGACAATATATTGGAACATCATTTTGAAATGTTTGAAAAAGCAATTACCGATGATTTCAACGAAAAGTTTAAACCCATTTTTTAAAGCATTTGATTATGGAAATAGTAATTGTGATTTGCCTGCTCATTGTCATTGTTCTGCTTTTGCAGGATAAGATTGTCATTGAGAAAAGATCCGAGCAAAAGAAACCAGTGCAGGAAAAAATCAATGCAAACCTACCTGATATTATGGGGCAACCTAAGCCAGTAAAAAGACTTTCGATGCCAAATACAGCCAATGAAAGCCAAGTAGCAGAACCAGAGATAAACCCTGATAATTTAGACATTGAATACGACGAAAATGAAAACGTAGGTATTCAAATTCCGCAGGAAGAACTGGACGAAGTTTTCAGTAATATATCTGATTTAGAAGAAGAGGAAGATGAATGGAATAGGTACGGAATATATGGTGTCGATAATGGTTTTGCCCAAGGGGTTACCTTTGACGAACTTAGCACTGTAGGGGCATTACTCCAAAAAGATAATTTGGAACAATCTCAAAAGGAAACAGCAGTTGCCCTAGTTCAAAAATTGCATGGAACCGAATTATTCAGCCTACTGGAAAATTCTATTGAGGGTGCTTCTCAAAAAATTGCCGAGCTTTTGGATAGTACACTTTTATCTGAAACGGAGGACAGTTCTTCCACCTTGCGGAAAAATGATTTGAGGGATTTTGACATTGGGGAGTTTGTGTGAGCAAACCCCTTTCTACTTTTATAAATAAGCTTAACCAATATCGATCACATTATTGTCACCAAACCACTCTTTTGCTTTAGCTATAACTTGAGCACTCGGATTATGGTAAAAGACAGCTAAATTTTCTTTAGCTCTTGTACAGCATACATAAAAAATCTTCTGTGTCCTTTCCAAAACACTTGGAGTACCGCTATTTAAAAACAAGTATTCAAAGTTGTAATCGTTCCATCGTCCATTATCAAGAATTACCAGTACATTATCGAATTCGGAGCCTTTCGTTTTGTGTTGGGTAGAAAATGGTGTTTGTCCTTCCAAATATTTATACAAATTTTGAAAATCCCTGAATTTTATCTCTTTCACACGATTATATAAATACTCATTTTTTATCTTGAATGAATTAAGGCTATCGTTATTACTTACACAAATTCCTTTGTCATTGGCATCATTAATAACATCTTCGATCGTTTTATCTCCAACATTATTGCTCAATTCTTCGATATTTTTCTTTAATATTCTTTTATCGGCTATTCTTAAAATTCTATATCGATAATCAGTAGCTCTTAAAAACTCATTGTATTTCTCGTTCTGATATAATGAAATGTTTGTCTGAATTTTAAACAAGTGCTTGATTAAATTATCTCGCTTTGATCCCTTTTTATTTTCATCATCTTCATCTTGTTTTTTGTCATCAAGCATTTGCTCTTTGTTGACATACATTTTTGAAAATTCAGCATAATTTATTGATTGAGCATAATTAAATAATTTAACATTACTATCAATAAAAGCTTGCATAGTATTTGTGGGTCTAACAGCATTTAATTCTCGCCCAGTTTTTCCCTGTTGTAGAAGATCAATAACTTCACCAAATGTATTATCTGAAAAATCATTGGTTATTCCTTGATCTTTTACATACTTTTTAATTCTATCCCGGAATTTTAGAATCTGATCAGCATCATAAACATCCATTAAAGCTCTAAAACCTGCTTTTCCTGCTATTAAGTTATGGGTCAGATTCAGTTCCTTGGTCTCTTTCGAATTGGTAAAATTCCAAGCTGAATTATCCTTAAGATATTGCTTTACCCTTTCAATATCTCCATTACTGGAATACAAAAACAGAACGCTTCCGCCTTTTACAACATGACCAACCATATTAGGTGCATTATCATCATTGGAAGGAACTTGTTCAATACCATCTGTTCGGAGTTGATTAGCTAAATCAATTATTTTTTGTGGGTTTCTTCTATTCTGTTCCTTTTTTATTTCTTTAACTAAGCCATCTTCTTCACCCTTGTAATCATCAAGGTTACTAATTCCGTCATCGTATATGGATTGCATTGCATCTCCAAAGAATCCTATGATGTTCTTCTTCTTACTTTTATTAAAATGAGTTAAGAAAATCTCCACCACATATTTACTGGTATCTTGATATTCATCAATAAAAATGAATTTATAATTATCCTTTACAATATCACTGAGCTTAGGATACTTCTCAAAAACATAATTGGCTACTATCAGTATTTCATCGTGAGAGATAATACCTTCCCGAATTCTAAGAAACTCTTTATACTGTATTCCATTCTCTAAACCATCAAAATAATCTTCCGGAACCGGATTGACTTCTTCAATGTTGATATCTGTTATACTTTCATCATTCGCTAAGGAAACTAAAACTCCTTTAAGTTCTTTCTGAAAATGCTTGATGTTATCCCATAAAAAATCGTGTATGGTCGAAACATTTAAGTTCTTATGATTTACTCTTTCTTCAATTTCCTTTACTGCTGCATTTGTATAAGTCATACAAGCAATTTTTGCAGTAGGATTTTCTGCGATTGCCTGTCGGATGACGTTGACTAAGGAATATGTTTTTCCACTACCAGCACCGCCACTTAGAAGAAAGTTTCGACCTTCATCAATACTTTTGAATATTTCCTGTACTTCCTGTTCTAATTTTTGTCTGCCTTCAACCATAATAGTCCTTTATTGATATATTCCGGAATTTGCCAATTACTGAATTTCTCATCGCTGTGGTAAAGAATGTCCAAAGCGAAATGAGTTTTCTTTTTTATGCAAGAAGCTGCTAATTCATACGGACTGGTGGTATCATCATCAAATTCATCAATATTTTTCAATCCGTGAAATGTAGCCTTATTTGTTTTAATGAAGTTTCTATTCAAATGAATAAAAGCATCCTCAAAACTTCTGGCGTGATAAGTAAGCTCTTCTTGTTGGTAGCAAATACAAACATCCGCATCACCCAATGAAATTATTCTTTGCTCTATAGTTAAGACTTTTAATTCATCCCAAGACGCTTTTGAGAAAAAATGAGTGAGTGCAACATTACTTGTTCCAATTCCTACATTAACTGCACAGGCTTCTATTACTGCTTCGCCCTTCTTATTTTTATTACCTATATCACCTTTAGAATCTATGTCCGTTATAATAAGGCTTTTTATACCTAAAAAATTGATGAATTTTTCGAATATTTTCGAATATGCTCCAACCTCAATAATAGATATGTTTTGAGATAATAATGGTTGAAATTTATCTTCAATACCTTCAACCTTTAAACGAGCCTCTTCTTCCATATCGACCTTTCTCATAAAAGTTGGTATGAGAATTCTTTCGGTATCTCCTTCAATTAGAATTGCTTTATCTGCAAAGAATACTTCAGCTCTGCTAATAGTCAGGTATTGTTTTAAAAAATCATACTGATCTGTATTAATATTGTAATCTTCTTTTAAATCTTTGAGGTTTTTTGCCTCTACATTATTCTTTCCCCGAATCTTTAGATATTTAATATCATCGAAATCGCTGTCAGCAACTATGTGTGAGGAATGTGTCGTGATAATATATTGTAATGTTCGATTTTCTCCATCTTCTCTCTTTACACCTTCACCAAGCAACTTTTTTATGTTTTTTATGAAAACGTATTGCATCTGTGGATGTGTATGTGCTTCGGGCTCTTCGATAAAAAGCAGATTGATATCTGCAGGCTTTTTGTCCTTTTCCCGCTTAAATTCCTGAACCAGAATTTCTATTTCAAAAATCATACTTATCAGGTTCATATAACCTAATCCGTTATAATGTTCAGGCAACTTATGTTCATCGTGTGTGTAAACAACAGTAGTATTACCCTCCAATAACTCCCGATGCTGTAAAGTTGAAATGATTGAGATTTCAGATTCATTTATTCTGATGCCTCCAAAATTTTTCACCTTTTCGATAACGCCATTAAACAAGCTTCCATAAATCTCTGTAAGTACTTTATCTGTTCCTGTGAGCTGATCTTTAAAATCTTCAGTAGCTTGATTTTTCTCACTACTATCTTCTTTTTTCTTATAGAGGTTTGAAGTTTGTCGGGACAAAGTTTTATCGACTTCTTTATTTGTTACATCACGCCTTGCACTTATATATTTAAAGCTTATGATATCTTTGATACCTATTAATTCTTTATCCAGATTAATAAAGACTTTCTCATTGACTGTCTTGGTGGTGATATTGTATGCAAATGATTTTTTTTGAATTTTAAAATAATTCCTAATATCCTTTTGTAAGAACTCTTTTAAGCCTCTTGCTTCATAATCTAAACCGTTCTTTTTAGCGTTTACTTTTTTAATGGACTCATTTGCTACGAATGCTTCGACATCTGATTTTAAATTTATAAAATCAGTATAGCTTAGTGTATATTCAAATCCTAATACTATTATGTTATTCTCTGGATCTAAATCCATTAATATCCTACTCACATTTGAAAGATTGTCGGTTTCCCCATATTGTATAAACAATTTCATTTTTATGCCAATAGGTTCAAATTCTTCAGGAAAAGGATCTACTTCAAACAATACTTTTAGCTCTTTTTTAAATTCTATATTTAAATCTTCAAAAGAGAATTTGCTTTTTTCATTAATAAACTTGTCTAGTACTGATAGTATAGAAGTTTTTCCTGTATTATTTTTCCCGATAACCAACGAAAGATCTTTCTCTATATCTATTGAGAAATCCCTTAGTAATCTAAAGTTCTGAATTTCAATCTTGAATATTTTCACGGTGAATTAGTATAATGTATTATATCATTTTCGGTTGTTTCTTCTGTTGGATAATTTTTTCCAGATACCTCTTAAAGTGTCCACATCTGCTCTGCTAAATTTTAATTGATTAATCAATAGTTCATTATCAATAATATCCAGCACTTCTTCAATATTTCTATTACGCATTAAAGCATCAATTTCTTCAAAATTAATCATATGATCTTCCCTTAAAATAGGTAAGGGAAGTTCTTCTATTTCAGATGGTTCAAAAGTTAAAACGCCTCCGCCATAACTTCTTCCCATAATTTCAGAAAAAGCAAATGTCAATGAGTTTAGATAAGATAAGGCAACTATCTCAGCATTTGCACCATTTTTAAAACGTACTCTATGGATCGTGTCGGTAGATGATGCACCTGTATTATTTACAATCAATTTAGGATATTCTCCGACTTGGCGTAATGCAAATGCATCTGGAGACCATAACGATGGTGTGATATACCAAAGCTTTCTGATCTTGCATTTATACCCCGTATGATGTTCCTTCTCCTCGCCATAAGAAATATATTCTTTAACAGCTTTTGGCTGCTTTGAATACTCTTTTGCCTCAGGCAAGAACAGATGAACAGGATACCTTGCTGCTACATTCGCTTCAAAATCGGTTTCATCATAAACAATGCCTTTCAAATGAGCAGATTTTCCAACAACTCTTGTAGTATATGGTTGTAGTTTCCATTGAGAAACAGTTTCCTCATTCATCATAAAAAACTCATTTCTTCCCGTTACTATCCCCACATCAACATCCATCACATCAAAAGAAGGATTTATCCTCTCATCAGCTTTAATACGTCGTAATAATTGTATTTCATTCTCATCCAGAAAATACTTTGTCCATTTTTCAGTAGAATGATCCAGTGATTTAACTTCTATGTTTTGTATCTGATCAAGGTTAAGAGCTCCAAGTTCTTTTAAATCATTTACTTCAATAACTCTTACACCCTTATTTTCTTCCACATTTTTTTCACAAAGCAGTAATACAACCTCTTGCTGAATATCACTAAATACAAGTTTTTTAAAAGTTACTATCGTAATGCGAGAAAAGAAATTTGAAAGAAATACTCTAGTTTCAGCGGCATATTTTACCTGAAATAATTCCGCTGGAATAACCATTCCTAATTTACCATTTGCTCGTAATTTACTTGCAGAAATCACTAGAAAAGGCACCCATATGTTAGTTAATTTGTTAGGGCGTAGTTCCATTTCTTGCATCATCTTGATAGCAAGATCACGATGCTCTTCTGGGAAGTTTTGGTAACGAATAAACGGAGGATTTCCAATGACTACATCATATCGAGCATTTCCGTTTGTCTCTAAAATAAAATTAAAGAAGTCATCATTCGTAATTGTATCTGAATTCAGTCCGTACTTTGCAGCTCTTTTTTTTGATTTTTCTGCCTCAACTTCTAATAATTCTACTCCTTGAATTAAACCATATAACTGATTATCCTGAACGCCAAGCTCTTTAAATCTTTTAATTGCCGACTCTATAAAATTACCGTCACCACAGCTTGGCTCTAACACTTTCTGCGTAGGATTAGTTATTGCCCATTTGCAAATAAAATCTGCAATAGGCTGTGGAGTATAGTATCCACCTCTTAATTTTTTAGAATCAATATTTTCTGTAACTTCTGTACTCATTTTAATCTTCGCTTATAATATTGTTTAACATTTCATCACTCATTATCACGTTTACATCTTCATCTGAAATGTTATATAAAGTATTTATTTGTTGTATCAAGTTGTTAGATAGAATACCCATCTTGCGTACTAATATATTCCGCTTGGTATATATAGTTTCTTGATTGATTGCTGATTTCGTGTTTATTAGCTGTTTTACCGTTTTTACAATGTCATCGTGTTGCCGTTTTTCATCCGGATTGTCAAAATCAATTTTCCTTATGGGAAGGTTTTCAATAAACTGTTTTCCGTGAGAATAATAAGCCCCTCTGAATTCACTTGCCCCAGACTTTACCATTGCTTCAATAACAGGATGTGCCAAAATCCCTAAAATATAAAACAGGGAATATTCAGAATTTGTAAATAACGAATAATAAGGTCCATTACCACCTCCAGTAAATTGAAGATTTTCCTGATCATATACATATCCAGGTTTAGTAGAAAGTACAGACCAAATTAGTTTTGGTGTATTATGGAATCGGCTTAAACTTTGTGATCTTCCAAATTGATACCATTTAGGTTCCTTGCTTCCGTTGATACTTCTTTTAGAAAGCGGTATTTTAAATGTATTTAAGTAAGTCCAGGCAAGGGGATAGTTTTGTTCAAAATACTTTTCTGTAAAAACTTCTGCTTTTCCACCTACAATAGTATAAGGAAATATCATTTTTGCATTGTGTTCAACCGTGTCAAACAAACCAAATGATAAATCGTAAAGACAAGGTTTACAAATATCCTTTTCTACTTCGTACTGTATTCCTTTAGATTCAAAAATATAGGTGCTTTCTGTTTCCGCTACAGGTTGAAATATATATGTTTTATCAGCACTGGTCTGTAACCCCACGGCAATTTCAGCAATAGACTGAAGAGCAATTACATTACCGCTTCCAATTCTTTCAAATACAGCTTCTGTTGGTTTTGAGACAAATACCCAAGGTAAAGATTGATATTTATTACTCAGATAATTGTCATAATGTATAGCATCAACAGATAAATCGGATGTTATTCTTCTGATTCGTTTAAAATAAAATTCTTCTCTTTCCTTTTTATCTAATATTAAAATGGCCGTATAAGTACTTCTATTCGGAAATACTTGTGTTACTCCGAAATGAAGAATCTTAAATAATGAAGCATTTGCGGTAATAAAGTTTCTTAAGGATTTTCCTCCTTTTACAATAAAGAATTTATGAGGAACAATATACCCCAATACACCATTATCATTTATCAAATTAATTGCTCGCTGAATAAATAAGTAATATTTATCAAAAGCTTCAGAAGTAGCTACAGTATATCCGGAGATGTCGCTCTGGAAATAATCAATTTCCTCTATTGAATATTTGACTATATTCTGAATTCTCACATAAGGAGGGTTTCCCACTAGAGCATCAAAACCATTGGTTTCTACTAAAAAAGGAAACTCTTCTAACCAATTAAAAGGCTTTAATTTAAAAAGAAGCTCATCATTCTCAATCGCATCAGGATTATATTCAAAATAGGTGTTATCAACTAATGAATTTCCGCATTTGATATTTTCTTCCAGATTCGGTAAAACCTTTTGTTTATACTTGACTAAAAAATTATCAATAGAGCCCGCATTTTCATTCTCTAATAACTTAAGCAATAAACTAAATTTGGTTACTTCAACAGCATACGGATTGATATCAACGCCAAAAATATTAGCCGTTATAATTTGATGTTTCGCCTGTAGCGTAAGGTGGTATGCCCCATCAAAAGATTGATAAATGATCTCATCATTGATTATCCCTTGAGAGACTAAACCAACAATGTTTCTTTCAATTAAATAGTCATAAACTGAAATCAAAAATGTGCCAGAGCCACAACAGATATCAGCTATTTTTAGTAATTTGATTTCATCTAGAGATTTACCATTTATTAATGAAGATAATGTTTCCTCAATAATATTTTTCACCACTAACTTAGGAGTAGGTACCACTCCGTTAGAAGCAGCAACTTCTGGTTCTTCAACTATAAAAACTTGGTTTTCTTCACCTATAAATATTTTACTTCCCAAATACCTTTCATAAATCTGGCTGAGAATTGTAGGATCCACGATTGAAAAATCATATGGACTTTGAGGGTAATAAAGTTCGTTGAATATCTGGATGAGGATTTCTGAGTTGAGATTTATTTTTAGAGAAAAAATATCTTCAATAAAATCGAATAATCCCGAATTATATTTTTTATCTGAAATTCTAAATAACTTCTTTAATTCTTCATAATTCTTGATTTTTCTTAAAGTCTCAAACTTCTCTATTTCTCTATCTTCACAAATTCTGAGAAAAACAATCCTATTAAGTAATCGTTGTATTAAAAAGTTGATTTCCTCATTATTAATTTCAGGGTTATTAACGACAACATCTTTTGCTAAACTTTCTCTCCAATGCTCAATTTGTCTTAAAAATTCATCATCAAAAGTTGTTGTTTCTTTTTCAGTAAGGGAGAAATACTCTTCAATATATCCGTTAGCAATGGACTCAAAAGATAAAAGGTCATAAAGTTCATCAAAGAATTTTTCAAACTCTGAATAATGGAATATCTTATATCTTGCAATACTTACAGCATCTTTTACATTTGGTTTATAACGACAATCATATACTACAAGTGTTTCAAAATTTGTTAGAATAGAAATACCTAAGTTAGCATTCCAGCCATATCTTCGAGTCTGAAAAGCGGCTTTATTATCTTTACTTAAATCTATTGAAGCTTTCTTTGCTTCAAGAAACAGCTTTCTTATTCCCTGAACCCTAAGGGTATAGTCAGGATTTTTCTTTGTGATTACATCTTCATCGTCAACATCAATACTCTCTTCTTGAATAATATCACGAAGAAACTGAGATTTTCCTTTCTCATTATCGACATCCCATCCAAAAGTTTTTAAGAATGGATTAAGAAAATCTATACGAAGTTGAGCTTCTTTATACTTCTCTGTTTTGTAAACAGCATATTCTTTACTGAAAGCCAATATTAATACTTTCAATTGTTCTAAACTTTCTTGCTTATTTCGAGTAATTACATATGCCATTCTTACTAACTTTTGTTTTTTGTTGCTTTTAAGTATTTAACTCTTTCTTCCGCCAATTTTAAAGCTTTTTCTCCCAGATCTTCATCTTTAATTTCATAGAGAATTTTGTCGCTAAGGAATGAAACCAAAAGTTCATCTGAGTCAGATTGATAAATATCAGCAAGCTTCGTAATTATTTCCTTAGTAATTTTCCTTTCCCCACGTTCCATTTTACTCAAAATCGCAACATCAATATCCAGTAAGGCTGCAACTTTCCGCAGTGGTAGTTCCCTTTCTTCTCGGATGTGTCTTAATTTTTCTCCTATTGTTTCTGTTGACATAACTTATGTTGACATATTGTGTCAAATTTATGCAAAAATTTCATAGCAATTCAAATTGTTGAAAAACTTTATTATGAAGTAATTCGCATTAAACCAATAAAGCCACTCACAGCCAAACACTTCCTTTGACTGTCACATTCTTATACTGCCTTGATTTCTGAAACACCTTTGTTCCGAAAGTCCGCAAGGTGCGGATAAACGATAACAAATTAATGTGTTTCAATTATGAAAAAACAAAGAAAAAAAGTTTTGCTGGCAACCGTGGCTATGCTGTCAGGAATTGGTGCGTTCGCACAGGGAAACGGTACAGCTGGTATCAACGAAGCTACCCAAATGGTAACATCGTATTTCGACCCCGCAACCCAATTAATCTACGCCATCGGTGCAGTGGTAGGACTAATCGGAGGTGTTAAGGTGTACAACAAATTCAGTTCGGGCGATCCCGACACTTCCAAAACAGCAGCTTCATGGTTTGGTGCATGTATCTTCTTGATTGTTGCCGCTACTATTCTGCGTTCGTTCTTCCTTTAATCCGTTGCCTTATGAATTATAATATCAACAAAGGCATTGGCAGAACGGTGGAGTTTAAAGGACTGAAAGCACAGTACCTGTTCATTTTCGCAGGTGGGTTGCTTGGTACGCTCATTCTCGTGATGATAATGTATATGGTTGGCGTAAACTCTTACATCTGCCTGTTTCTCGGAGCAGGTGGTGCTTCGCTCATCATTTGGCAAACCTTTTCGCTGAACCAAAAATATGGAGAACATGGACTAATGAAAGTTGGTGCAAGAAAAAGACATCCCCGATACATTATCTGTCGCAAGCCTGTACACCGTTATTTAAAATTCACGCCTAAACAGAATGCCGTATGAGAAATGTAGCAAAATCCACCACATTGGAGAACAAATTTCCATTGTTGGCAGTAGAAAACAACTGCATTCTTTCCAAAGATGCAGACATTACCGCCTGTTTTGAAGTGCGATTACCGGAACTGTTCACGGTAGCATCGGCAGAATACGAAGCTATTCATTCGGCTTGGCATAAGGCTATCAAGACTTTACCTGATTTTACGGTTATCCATAAACAGGACTGGTACATCAAAGAAAGTTATACGCCTGATTTAGCAACCGAAAATCAAAGCTTCTTATCGAAATCCTACCAGCGTCATTTTAATGAGCGACCATTTCTGAACCATTATTGCTATCTGTTTCTGACCAAGACAACCAAAAACAGAATGCGGATGCAAAGCAACTTTAGTTCGCTATGCAAAGGTGTTTTGATCCCAAAGGAAATTAACAAGGAAACGATACATCGCTTTTTGGAGGCGGTTGCCCAGTTTGAGCGTATCGTAAATGATAGCGGTTTTGTAAGCCTAAAACGCCTGACCGAAGATGAAATCATCGGAACAGAAACGACACAGGGACTACTGGAACAGTATCTCACATTATCGCGGGAAGTTGGAACACCGATGCAGGACATCGCACTCGGAACAGAAGAGGTACGCATCGGCAACAAAAGGTTGTCTTTGCATACTTTGTCCGATACGGACGATTTGCCCGGAACGGTATCGGCAGATACCCGTTTTGAAAAGCTATCTACCGACCGTAGCGACTGCCGTCTGTCATTCGCTGCACCTGCGGGTTTGTTGTTAAGCTGCAACCACATCTACAACCAGTATTTGTTTTTGGATAACAGCGAAGACAACCTGCAAAAGTTTGAGAAGTCCGCAAGAAATATGCACTCACTGGCAAGGTACAGTCGTGCCAACCAAATCAACAAAGAATGGATTGAAAAGTACCTGAATGAAGCTCACAGCTTTGGTTTGTCTTCAATCAGAGCTCACTTCAACATTATGGCGTGGTCGGAAGATCCTGCCGAACTGAAACAGCTAAAGAACGATTGCGGAAGTGCATTGGCACTAATGGAATGTAAGCCTCGTCACAACACAACGGATGTTGCCACTTTGTATTGGGCAGGAATGCCAGGCAATGCAGGCGACTTCCCGAGTGAGGAAAGTTTTTACACGTTTATTGAACCCTCCTTGTGTTTCTTTGCGGAAGAAACGAACTACCACAATTCACCCTCGCCGTTCGGTATCAAAATGGCTGACAGGCTTACGGGAAAACCTATCCATTTGGATATTTCCGACCTGCCTATGAAACGAGGTATTATCACGAATAGGAACAAGTTTATACTTGGCCCATCGGGTTCTGGTAAATCGTTCTTCACCAACCATATGGTACGACAGTATTACGAACAAGGTGCACACGTATTGTTGGTTGATACCGGTAACTCTTATCAAGGCTTATGCGAACTCATCAAGGGAAAGACCAAAGGTGAAGACGGTGTGTATTTTACTTATACCGAAGACAACCCGATTGCCTTTAACCCTTTCTATACAGATGATGGTGTGTTCGATATTGAGAAACGTGAAAGTGTCAAAACCCTGATACTTACCCTATGGAAAAGAGAAGATGAACCACCAACCCGTTCGGAAGAAGTGGCTTTATCGAATGCTGTTTCGGGATACATCGAACGCATCAAAACGGATGATATTTACCCGTCGTTCAACGGTTTCTACGAATACGTCAAAGGCGATTACCGCAAGGTTTTAGAAGAAAAACAGGTTCGAGAAAAAGATTTTGACATTGCCAATTTTCTCAACGTATTAGAGCCTTATTACAAAGGAGGCGAATACGATTACCTATTGAACTCAGACAAGCAATTAGACCTGCTTTCCAAACGATTTATTGTGTTTGAGATAGATGCAATTAAAGACCACAAAATACTTTTTCCCATAGTTACCATCATCATTATGGAAGTCTTCATCAATAAGATGCGAAGGCTCAAAGGTATTCGTAAACTCATTTTAATTGAAGAGGCTTGGAAAGCGATTGCCAAAGAAGGAATGGCGGAATACATTAAGTATTTATTTAAGACCGTCCGCAAATTCTTCGGAGAAGCTATTGTCGTTACGCAAGAAGTCGATGACATCATCCAGTCGCCCATTGTTAAAGAAAGTATCATCAACAACTCCGATTGTAAAATCCTACTTGACCAGCGCAAGTATATGAACAAGTTCGACGATATACAGGCAATGCTTGGACTTACGGATAAAGAGAAAGGACAGGTACTTTCCATCAATATGAACAACGACGCCAGCCGACTTTACAAAGAGGTTTGGATTGGCTTAGGTGGTACGCACTCGGCAGTCTATGCCACCGAAGTGAGTTTGGAGGAATACCTCGCATACACCACCGAAGAAACCGAAAAGTTGGAAGTGATGCAGCTCGCATCGGAACTGGACGGAAATGTTGAACTCGCCATTAAGCACATCGCCATGCAAAAGCGTGATAACGTAAATCACTAATTATTAATCATTTAAAAATTTTAAAACAATGAAAAAGATCCTTTTTATGGTGTGTACGGCACTTATGCTTGTCGTAGCACCGTCTGCAAAAGCACAATTTGTAGTTACCGATCCAGCAAATCTTGCATCGGGTATTCTCAATTCTGCTAATGAAATCGTCCAAACTTCTTCGACTGTGAGCAATGTGGTCAAGAATTTTAAAGAGGTTGAAAAAGTCTATAAGCAAGGGAAAGAGTATTACGACAAGTTGAAAGCCATCAACAATTTGGTAAAAGATGCTCGTAAAGTACAGCAGACTGTTTTGTTAGTGGGCGATGTTTCCGAAATGTATGTGCAGAATTTCAGTAAAATGATGAATGACCCCAATTTCACTCCACAAGAATTGGTCGCTATCGGCAATGGCTATTCTGCCTTACTGAATGAAAGTACCGAGCTGCTGAAGGAATTAAAGCAAATCGTAACCTCATCAAGCCTCTCGCTGAATGACAAAGAGCGTATGGACATCATCGACCGTGTGTATAAAGAAGTAAAAGACTACCACAGTCTGGTTCGCTATTACACCAACAAGAATATTTCGGTAAGCTACCTGAGAGCAAAAAAGAAAAACGATGCCAAAAGAGTGATTGATCTCTCCAGAACTTCTAACCAAAAATACTGGTAACAATGGAATGGAATAATCTTCATGAAGTTTTGCGCTCACTGTACGATGATATGATGCCGCTTGCAGGCGATATGGCTGCAGTAGCAAAAGGTCTGGCAGGATTGGGAGCTTTGTTCTATGTAGCATTAAAGGTTTGGCAGGCGTTAAGCCGTGCCGAACCTATTGATGTGTTTCCGCTCTTACGTCCCTTCGCTTTAGGGCTTTGTATTATGTTCTTCCCGACCATTGTGTTAGGAACCATTAATGGCGTACTAAGCCCTGTGGTTACCGGAACACATAACATCCTCGAAGACCAAGTGCTTGACCTGAATAAATTACAAGAACAAAAAGATAAGTTGGAATACGAAGCAATGGTCAGAAATCCTGAAACAGCCTATATGGTATCCGTTGAGGAGTTTGATAAAAAATTGGAAGAGTTAGGCTGGTCGCCATCTGACATCGGAACAATGGCAGGAATGTATATGGACAGACAAGCTTATAAGATTGAAAAGGCGATAAAAGATTGGTTTCGAAATCTATTAGAAATATTGTTTCAAGCAGCGGCTTTGGTCATTGATACCATACGGACGTTTTTTCTGATTGTCTTGTCCATACTCGGACCGATAGCTTTTGCTATTTCCGTCTGGGACGGTTTTCAATCCACACTCACACAATGGCTCACACGATACGTCAGTGTTTATCTCTGGCTTCCCGTTTCGGATTTATTCAGTTCGATGTTGGCACGAATACAAACACTGATACTCGAAAGAGACATTGAAATGCTTGTCGACCCAAATTATATCCCAGATACCTCAAATACGGTTTACATCATCTTTATGATTATCGGTACTGTAGGCTACTTCACAATACCAACCGTAACAGGCTGGATTATTCAAGCAGGTGGTGCAGGAAACTTTACCCGAAACGTAAACTCTACAGCCATGAAAGCAGGAAACATTGCCGGAGCTGGGGCAGGTTTAACCGTTGGAAATATCGGAGGAAAATTAATGGGAAAATAAACAATAAATCAATTTAAATAATGGAATTTAAAACGCTAAGAAATATCGAAAACAGCTTTAGGCAGATAAGATTATATGCCATTGCATTTGCGATTCTCTGCAGCAGCGTGGTGGGATATGCCGTGTGGCAGTCTTACCGCTTTGCAGGAGAACAACGGCAAAAAATATATGTACTAGATGACGGCAAATCATTAATGCTGGCTTTATCACAAGATGCCAGTATCAACCGACCGGTTGAGGCACGGGAACACGTCAGACGTTTTCACGAACTGTTCTTTACACTTGCTCCCGACAAAAATGCTATTGAAAGCAATATGAAACGGGCGTTTCACCTAGCCGACAAAAGTGCTTTTTATTACTACAAAGACCTTTCGGAAAAAGGATATTATAACCGTATTATATCGGGTAATGTGCAGCAGCGCATTGAGGTGGATAGTGTAATCTGCAATTTTGATAGCCATCCGTATGCAGTACGAACCTACGCAAAACAGTTTATCATCCGATCGAGCAATGTAACCCGACGTAACCTGATTACATCTTGTTTTCTTGTCAATTCTGTTCGGTCAGACAACAATCCACAGGGCTTCAATATTGAAAAATTTGCCGTGGTAGAAAACAAAGATATCGAAGTTATAGAACGCTAAAATCTAGTTATGAAAAAATTAAGAGCAAATATAGACCGGTACTTCGATAAGCTGGACGATCGTTGGCGAGCATTGCCTCTACGCAAACAACACCAATATACACTGTACTTCTTTATTGGCTACTTTCTACTTACGGTAGCTGTTGTCGGCAAAGTCATGTACTATACAGGAAAGTCCGGAAACGATATGCACATCAAGCATATCGAAAACCCTGTCCTTAAAAGTAAAATGCCTGCGAACTTGCAGGACAGTCTATCAACAATTCTAAAAAATAAGATCTATGAACGAAAATGAAAACAAAAAATCGGTTGTTCGGGTAACTGAGGGGAATCCGAAAGAAACTGCTCATGTGTTGCAAAACGACACACAGACTAATAAAGAAAAGCTTAAAAAGCCTTTAATATTCGGTTTAATGACGATTGTTTTTGCAGGTTGTATGTACCTCATCTTCAAACCATCTGAAGATAAAAAGTCGACAGGAAACATTGGGTTGAACGATGCTGTTCCCCAAGCTACCGAAGCTGGAATGCCCGATGATAAAGGTAAAGCTTACGAACTGGATATGTTGGAACAAAAAGATCAGGAAAAACGCAATGCGCTGACAACACTATCCGATTATTGGAATGAAGATAGTTCTTCTGCCAACAATGAAGCCAATATTACGGAAGAAAATGCGAACAACGGTTTTAGCGGTAACAGTAATTCTGGTCGCTTTGGCAACTCTAATTTAGACAGCTATCGAAATTCACAAAATGCTTTGGGTTCATTTTATCAGGACAGTTCCGAAACCATGGAGCTTCGCAGACAACTGGACGAACTGAAAGAACAATTAGCAGACAGAGATGTTCCGAAACCTACCACAGTGGACGACCAGCTCTCCTTAATGGAAAAATCTTACCAAATGGCAGCGAAATATCTTCCGCAAAATATAAGTTCTGGAACTAATGTCCTAGCCAATGGTAATGCTTCCGTAGCTACAACAGCCAACCCAACCAACCAAAAGGAGCAATTTGTATCGTTCACGGCAACAAGAAGGAACATTGTATCAGCCTTGTATCGTGAACCGTCGGATAGTGCGTTTACGGCCGATTGGAGCCAAGCAAAGAACCGTGGTTTTTATACCGAAGGCTCTAATGAACAGACAATACAGCCTAAAAATAGTATCAAAGCCTGTGTACGCGAAACCCAAACGGTAGTTGGCGAAACAGGTGTTCGCTTACGACTGCTAGAGCCTGCTAAAACACCTCAACGTATCATTCCAAAAGGAACGATTGTAACAGCAAATGCCAAATTTCAGAACGGCAGGTTACAGTTAAAAATAAGCTCGGTAGAACTGGAGGGCAATATCATTCCAGTAGATATTACCATTTATGATTTGGACGGACAGCAAGGTTTGTTTGTTCCATACTCGCCTGAAAGAAATGCGGTTACGGACATTGTAGCCAATATGGGCAATGCCACAGGATCGAGCTTCAGTATGAGTTCTACTCCTGGACAGCAGATTACTTCTGACCTCAGTAAAAGTGCGGTGCAAGGTATTTCAGGTTATTTCGCCAAAAAGGTAAGAACGCCCAAGGTTACACTGAAAGTAGGACATCAAGTTTTCCTGGTATCTAAAAAATAATGTTGAACTCAAATAAATAAAACAATGAAAAATCATTTAAAAACCTTTTGGGCTATTGCCTTGATACTCGGCTTTGCCGCACAATCTTATGCACAAGACAGCATCAAAACACCACTTGCATTGGGCAAGATTGAACCCTATAAAATGGAAGTTACTTACGATAAAACTTCTCATTTGATTTTCCCAACCGCCATTCGTTACGTGGACTTAGGTAGTGAGTTCCTGATTGCGGGGAAAGCCGAAGATGCGGAAAACGTTTTACGTGTAAAAGCATCGGTAAGGGACTTTGAGCCGGAAACTAATTTTTCTGTTATCACGAACGACGGACTTTTTTATAGCTTCAACGTGTATTACAGTTCCTATCCCGAAGCATTGAGCTACAATTTACAAACGATGCAAAAAGCGGTGGATAAAGCCAGTGGAAACGAGGTGCTTTTTGAGGAACTAGGGAATAATTCTCCATCGCTAGCAGGTTTATTATTGGAAACCATTTACAAAAAGGACAAACGCATCGTAAAACATATTGGTGCCAAAAGTTTCGGCATTCAGTTTATTCTGAAAGGCATTTACATCCACAACGGAAAATACTATTTCCATACCGAATTACGCAACAGTACCAATGTACCTTTTGGGATTGATTTTATCAATTTCAAAGTGGTGGATAAAAAAGTCGCCAAGCGAACCGTGGTACAGGAACATGCTTTAACGCCTTTAAGAACGTACAAGCCATTAGATGAAATCAACGGAAAAGCGACCGAACAAAACGTGTTTCTGTTAGACCAATTTACCATTGCCGATGACAAGGTTTTACTGATTGAAATCTACGAGAAAAACGGTGGCAGACATCAAATATTGCAGGTCGAAAATTCCGACTTAATCCAAGCTCGTTTGATTAACGATATGCACCTAAAATTTTAATAACTTTTTAAAGTAATCAGAATGAAAAAGTATATCTATACAGTGATACTCCTTGTAATAGGGATCACAGTTACACAGGCACAAAGGATGTTGCCGAAGCAAAAAGGACTGGAACTAAGTACAGGTGCATTATCCAACGATAAGATTGGTAATGATTATTACATCAGTGCTGCAATGACCATAAACGGCAAAAATGGTAATTATCAGCTTTGGGCATTGGAATACACCCACCAATACCACAATTACAAAGAGCTGTATATACCACAGGAAACTTATACCGCCGAAGGCGGTATAAGTTTCTTTTTGTTGGGCGATGCTCGAAAAAATATCACGCTGAATTTAGGTATAACAGGGGTAGTAGGTTACGAAGCCATCAATCGTAGCGAAGCAACCCTATATGACGGAGCGGAGATACTGAGCGAGGATAATTTTATCTATGGTGGTGGCGGTCGATTAACTTTTGAAACGTATCTGTCAGACCGTTTTGTATTGATTCTGCAAGGACGTACAAAGATATTATGGGGTACAGATCTGCAACAATTCCGACCATCGGCAGGTGTAGGATTAAGGTTTAATTTTTAAAACGTAGAAATAATGATAGCAATATACAATAAATTCAGAACAGGTTTACTACCATTATATGTATTTCTGATGATCCTCACAGCTTCTGCTTCTTTGGTATCTTGTAGTATAGACGATGAATTGGAAATAAAGAATAATTTTCCTTTTGAGGTTAATGTAATGCCAGTACCCAAAGATGTTACCAAAGGGCAAAAAGTAGAAATACGAATTACTATAAAAAACGCAGGTAATTACACCAATAGACAGTATTTTCTTCGATACTTCTAGTTTGATGGTACAGGAACGTTGCAGTATTACGATGAACCTCCATATCAACCGAACGATTTGTACCAATTACCAACGGAGCAATTCCGATTGTATTATACTTCAACGTCTGCGGTATCACAATCCTTTGATGTTTGGATTTCGGACAGCTTCGGGAACGAAAAACAGATGAATTTCCAATTTAATAGTAGTGATTAAAGAAATAGAAGTCCTGTCCAATGTGGTGGGACTTCTTATTTTACCCCGTCTGCATTTTGATTTTTTGTAATGTAGTGAAACGGTATTTTTCGTAAATTCAAACAGTAGAAGTAAAGTGTTTTTATTATGGTTTCATCATTAGTTATTGGGATACTATTTTTGGTTTTAGGCTTGGGACTTCGTTACTGGATTAACCGGAGAAAGTTCTACAGAAGAAGCTCTATGGGAGCAGAGGGCTTTTCCTCCTATGAAAAGTTGGTTGGTATTAAGTTTATTGAACGGGTTGGTAAATGGATAGCTTACGCTTTGATTATCTTTGGACTATTATCATTATGGGTTTATTCTCGTGAAAAAAACGATAAGTCACAGAATTTAGAAATTAGCAACCCCAAGACTTTTTAGAGAAATGATAAATTAAACTTTTTAAAATCTCTCTGTAGAGGTAAAAATAAGATAATTTAGACAACTGTAATAATTACTATTAAGACACCGAATGAGTAACAACGAAAACTTCAAAATTATAGCTATTAAAGTTGGTGAAATGTTACCAACTAAAAACACTCATAAAAATTCTTCATTGACTTTAGATGCTTTGAAGAATTTAAAAAGCAATCAAATTTACCAATTTCGAAATGAATATCTATTTCGGGAAAATGATTTTTCTGAAATAGATTACTTACCTAAAACGGATGTCAATTTATACGAACTAAAAACCTCAATAAATAATATTCCAATTAACATTAATGCTGTTGTAGGTGGAAATGGTTCAGGAAAAAGCACTCTAATAGAATTATTATACTGGGCAAATTACAATATAGGAAGTATTCTAAATTTATTAGAAGATGAGAATCATAAAAAACGGAAACCTTTTAAATTTTTAGACTTTGAACTTTTGTATTCTGTGGATTTGAATACACTAATAAATATTGTTTTTAAAGAAGGTAATGTTTACAAACAAAGCTATAAACAAAACAACAATAAGTTTGTAGCTGATGTTTCAAAACAAGAGATTAAAGGTATTGATGACTTACAACAGTTCTTTTATACGATAGTTGTTAATTACTCTCATTACGCATTGAACTCTCTAGAAATTGGAGATTGGATTAATCCTTTATTTCACAAAAACGATGGCTATCAAACACCAATTGTATTAAATCCTATGCGGACTAATGGTGATATTGATATCAACAAAGAAAAGTATTTGCTGACGAGACGATTATTAGCCAATCTTCTTGAACCTGTAGCTGCGGGACAAGAAGAAAAAAGTTTACGCAATATTGCAAACGATAAAATTGCATCTGCTTTGGAACTGTCATACAATCCTAATCCTAATGCAACCTTAGAAGAGCCCATAGATTCAACAGTAAGAGAAAAATTAATTGAAGCATTTCAGCAATATTTTGAATTTCAAGTGACAGAAGAACAACTTAATGATGATTTATTTGTGAACGTTACACTTTCGTACATTCATAAAAAACTTATTAAAATGGCTTTTTCTGACTATAAAACATTTAAAAGATACAGAGAAGGTACAAAAGTAAGAGGTATAAAATACATAAATGCATATATCAAAAGGATCAAAGAAAGTGACAGCCACGCAGTATTCAAGGTAAAAGGAGCTATTCTTTATTTAAAATATTACCAGACTTTGTTACCTAATCTAGATTTTAAAAAATCATTCAGAATAGAAATTGATGGGTTATCACAAAAAATACAGGAAATACAGAAAAAAGAATCATTTATGGTGAATACCTTTATGATGTCGCCTCCTTCTTATTTCTATATTAACATAGTACCAAAAGATGGTTCTTCATTTGGTTCTTTAAGTTCTGGAGAAAAACAAAAAATACATAGTGTTAGTTCTATTGTATATCATCTTATTAATCTCAATTCGGTTGAACAACTGAAGGAAGAAAAAGCAGAAGAATCTGAAAAAATAATTCACTACAATTATATCAACATCATATTAGATGAAATAGAACTTTATTATCATCCGGAATGGCAAAGGACATATATTGCTGATCTATTAGATTATATTGGGAAAATTAATCCTGAAAATTTAAAACACATTAGAGGGTTAAACATAACCTTTCTAACACATTCACCATATATTTTATCAGACATTCCAAACGCTTTTGTGTTAAAACTACATAAAGGGAAACCTTACGAAGAAGGAAATGAAACCTTTGGTGCAAATGTTCACGACCTTTTAGCAAATGATTTTTTTATGCAAAAAGGATTTATGGGAGAATGGGCGAAAAGTAGAATAAAATCTGTTATTGAAAGCCTTACATTAAAGATTAATAATAAAAGGATCGAATTACTTAACAGTTTATTGAAAACTGAGACTGACAAAAGTAAGATTGCTTCAATAAATAGAGATATAAAATTTTTAGAAAATGAAAATTCTAGGTACACAGAAATAGAACAAACTCAATGTTCCGCTATTATATCAATAGTTGGTGAACCTGTCCTGTACAATAGTTTAATGGAATTGTATAGTCAAGCATTTCCAAATGATGAAACCGATTTTATTCAATCACAAATTGACAAATTAACTAAATTATTAAGCAAAAAATAGTGATTTCATTACATATAAATAAAGTAAAAAGTGTTCAGGACTTTTTCAAATCAGAAATTAATAAACAAAGAAGTTCTGCACTACAAGAACTTCAGGCGATTAACGCAAATATATTTAGTCAAGCTGAACAAACTTACCTTAACAACGTTATTATTCAATTTCAAGATATTTCATTTTTGGCAAAAACACCAATTGAAATAGAAATAATCAAACAACAAATTGGACAATTACCAGCGAATTCACTCTTTCAAGCAAACGGCAAACCTGCGAAAATGCAGTTAACTCATTATATACAAAATGCTCTCGATTATACGGGATTACGTTCAAGTTTTTATCCAGAATATTTTAGAAAAATAGGCATAAAATCCTGTGTTTATTGTAATTCTCAATTGACAGTTACCATTCATAAACAAGGTAATACGATTGGAGCAAGATTTGAAGTTGACCACCATTATCCTAAAAGAGATTTTCCGTTTTTAAGCATATCGTTATTTAACTTGTATCCTTGTTGTGCTTCTTGCAACAAAAGAAAGAGTGTTACACCAGTCAATTTTTTGCTATATACCGATAATCCTTCAAAAGTAGTAAAATCGGAATACAACTTGGAAATCACTAAGGCTTCCGAATGCGATTATTTGGTAACAAAAGATGCTGAAAGCATTGAAATTCTATTTAATGATGTATCTATACCAGTAACTGGTCATAAATCGCTTCAAGATGCTTTTAGCATAAAGGAAATTCACGACACTCAAAAAGACATTATTGCGGAATTGATTATCAAGAATCAGATTTATAATGAAAGTTTTAAAAATATTCTTCAAAAAAGTTTTTCCAAATTATCATTATGTCAAAATGATTTTGACAGAGTAATTATAGGTAATTATACCAAAGAAAAAGATATTCATAAAAGACCATTTAGCAAGCTAACAATGGACATAGCAAAACAATTAGGATTAATCAAATAAAAAATAGAATCTCTTTAGATAAAAATCGGATAGCCCAAAAGGATATCCGACTTTTATTTACACAGTATGGTGGAGATGCTACCTTTAAAGCGAGACAGATTTAGATAGTAATTTTAAATTTGTAGAAATGCATAGAAAATTTGATGATTCGTTTAAGATCATGGCGGTCGAATTGAGCGTTGTTAAGGGGTCTGTAGCCGATGTGTAGCTAAGGAATTAGACATAGACCCCAGTTTGCTCAGTAAGTGGCGTAGAAACCCACGTTATAATGGTAATAAAGTTTTACCTGACAATCCCAAAATTAGCCCAGAGGAACAGGAGTTGAGAATTTTGCGTAAAAAAAAATTAAGAGAAACAGAATTAGAGCGTGATATATTAAAAAAGGCCATAGCCATCTTCTCCAGGGGAGACGGTCCATATACCGGTTCATAAAGGCGAACCGAGAGATATATTCCGTAGAGAAGATGTGCGAAGTATTGAACGTTAGCAGCAGTTGTTTTTATCGTTGGCTGGTTTCTCCGGAGTCCCCCAGTGAACAGCGAAGCAAAGCACTTCTGGATAAAATACAGCAGGTACACAGTAAGTATATCTATGGTAGTCCAAGGATAACCGCAGAGCTACATAAAAAAGGTGAAATGGTATCAAGAAGCTATGTTGCAAGGTTGATGAAGAAACATGGGATACGAAGTAAGGTCAAGAAAAAATATAGGGTGACCACCGATTCGAGCCATAGCTATGGGATAGCTGAAAATCTCCTCCAAAGAGATTTTTCAGCGGATGCCCTGTCACAGAAATGGGTTGGCGACATTACCTATATCCAAACTGACAAAGGGTGGCTTTATCTAACAACAGTCATTGATCTGGCGGACAGAAAAGTCATCGGATGGTCTTTGAGTACTGATATGACCGCTAAAAACACTTCTGTAGAAGCCATAAGGATGGCTATTAAAAACCGGGGTGTCAAAGAAGGACTTATCTTCCATTCAGATAGAGGGATCCAATATGCCTGCGATGAATTCAGGGAGGTAATTGTAGAAAACAGGATACTTCAAAGCATGAGCAGAAAAGCGAATTGCTGGGACAATTCGGTTGCTGAGAGCTTTTTCAAGACATTAAAGGCTGAAATGGTCTATCATAGAAAATTCATGGATCAGCAGTCAGCTAAATTGGAGATCTTTGGATACATTGAAGGATTTTATAACACTAAAAGAACCCATTCTGCTCTGGGTTATAAGACACCCAGACAGATCGAAGAAATGCTATTGGAAAAAGAAAAAATGGCAGCATAAAAAAAGTCTCCTATTTTAAGTTGCAATTCCAGCCCAATCTTTATCGGATTGGGCTATAATTAATACTAGAATCGTATCTTCAAAGGATCACAAGTCAAAGCTTATTATATAATATATTGAAAATACTATCTTCCGGAGATTTTATGGCCTTGCATTCATAATATATTTTTTCTCGATTCCCCAAAACGGTTATACTAAAGGGTATAGTATCATTATTAATATCATTTACATTATAACTATATTCATAGTCCTCTACTTTACCGATCGCCTGAATAACTCCATCATCTTTTTTAAGTTCTTCGTATGCCTGTAAAATAAATGATGGTGTATCACTATAAATTAAGTAATTTGTAACTTTTGAAAACACAAAAGCCAAAGCAGCAAAACAACCTATATATATAAAGATATTTCTATTTAGTTTTCTTTTCATTCTCAATATTCACTTTCACCTCAATACCTAATAAAAATTTAGCCCCAAATTCAAATCCTGTATTTCTTTTAACACTAACATTTCCCTTTGAATCAGTTTCTCTAGAAATAGAAACTACTCCTCCTCTATTTACATAAGAAGTACCGACTTTAGTCTTGTAATCTGAAGAAACAGGCACACCTCCTCCATTTTCAATTTTTTGGCTTTGGCTAATTTCACCGCCAAACCCAGCTAGAGATATTCCTAGTTTATTCTCAACTTCAATCCCACCAGAAGATTTTGATGGAGCTCTATCAACCATCTCTACTGTACCTAGTTTTTCCGTCAGACTAGCTTTACCATTCTTTATTTCTAACTTTTGCTCTGAAGTCTTTACACTTAACGGGGATACATCCGCTTCAAGTATATCTCCAACCTTTACACCTGCTTGAATACCAACTGATGTATTCAGTTCAATATTAATTTTTGGAAGGTTATTAACGTAATTAGATATATTATTTTTGATTTTCTCAAAGAAACCAGGAGGAGGGTCTTGCCAAAACATCCCATCCGGATCGATAAATCTTATCGGATTATTACGAGTATAGTTATATGGAGACCACGCTCTATCCTTCTCCGCCAACGGATCCACCACGTTCCACCGTCCGATCTCGCTGTCATAGAACCTTGCCCCGTAATCCTGCTGATCGCCTAGCTCCGATTGTACTTCCTTACCATTGTAAAGATACTTATTTATTCCTGCTTTTAGGGTTCTCTGTTTTCCAAATGGATAGTAATCCGTTTGTTGTACTGTTTCTATTACAGTGGTTGTAGGATTCTTGAACAACACAGCTCGTACATTACCTAGATGATCCGTTAAGTTATAGTGATAGGTGTAAGTATTGTTTGACGCGTTGCGTTGTAGATAACCCTCGCTCGT
>NZ_VIQM01000054.1 GCF_008520265.1 Sphingobacterium cavernae | reverse complement strand
CTGTACAAGAACCCGAACAACAGGTTTTCAGAAACATAGTTAAGGGCATAATCACAGTCTGGCTAAGTTCTACAAAACGATTGTAAGAAACTGTCTTAGGGAAATCTTTGTTCATGTGGCGCTGTACGTAAAATATGTAATAATGCTTGAAACATTTAAAGCCACTAATCTGAAATAATAGTAGGATACTAATGATCTCACTATTTGACATGGTTGCTGGTCGTCTTGAAGCCTTCCCAATGATGAAGTTTTTAGTGTTTTTTTCAAAGTTCTTGCAAAACTCATCAACTATGCAGAAAATATCGGTAACTTTATCGTATGTAATCATGGTCTGGTATATTGTTAAATATTTGAATTTCAGATACTTAAATATAAACATTTACCACCATGATTGCAATTTTAAATAGAATTAATAATCGAATTCAGGTTACTCACAAAGTGTGTCCAACTATTGATCCCTTTGTGATGTTTGTCGGACTGATATTGTTGAACCAATTTGTTAAAAATATTGCGATCTACAAGCCCTAAAATCTAAGAAAATACGTTTATATTTACCATTGCGGTAAAATGATTTTAGCGAATTAAAGATAGCAATCCCTGCTATATAAATCCACCGCCATTTTTCCAATTATTTAGGACGGTATTGCATTTAAGTAACATTACAAATACATAAAGAAATAAAATAACCTCCAAAAGATATATTTTATAGTTTTGATAAATTTTAAAAAACAAAACTTAATAAAATAACTAATAAAACAAAAACTTAATAAAATATCAAGCAAAAAAAATGAGATCTGTAATTTTTTTAATCATCACATTGTGTATACTGACTAATGTATATTCTCAAGAAAAGTACACATTCATGGATACAGATGGCAAACACATAAATGCACATGGAGGTGGTATATTATTTCACAATGGAACATATTATTGGTATGGTAAAATAAAAGAAGGTGAATCTTACAGTATGCCTTCAGGCTCACGTCGGGTTGATGCTGGAGGGGTATCTTACTATTCATCCAAAGATTTAAAAAATTGGAAAAATGAAGGTGTCGTATTGGCTGCAAACACAACTGACCCTAACCACGATTTACACATATTTAAAGTCCTTGAAAGGCCAAAAGTAGTCTACAATAAGAAAACTAAGAAATATGTATTGTGGATGCACGTCGACTCTGAAGACTACAGTTATGCTCGATCAGGTGTTGCCGTTAGCGATAAAGTAACAGGACCATTTACGTATATCGAAAACTTACGACCGAATGGCTATATTGCACGAGATATGACGGTATTTGTGGATGATGATGGTAAAGCGTATCATTTTTTCTCCTCAGAAGACAACAAAACAATGCATATTGCTTTATTATCCGACGATTACCTTAAACATACAGCTACTTATAAAAGAATTTTTATCGAGAAAAGTCGTGAAGCCCCTGCTGTATTTAAATACAAGAAAAGGTATTATATTGTGACATCTGGCCTTACAGGCTGGCCCCAAAATGAAGCTAATTATGGCAGTGCGGATGAAATATCAGGCGACTGGACAAACTATGGTAATCCATGTAAAGGCAAAGACACTTATATCACCTTCTCAAGGTACTTTTGTAATTCCTGTGAATACTAAAAAAATAAATTCATTTTCATGGCCGACAAATGGAATGAAAGTGACTTAAAATCCTCGACTTACCTTTGTAAAACATTATATGTCAATAACAAGAATGAAGTTGTTATAGGTGAGGATGAAGAATAATTTGACTGTTTAATTATATGTAAATCGCAGAGCTGGACGTTACTTTTACGCTCTGCTTTTCTTTATAATCAGCTACAGTAAAACACTAAATTTTTGTTAAATAAATTTAAATATGATTTCTGTTTTGTATATTTAAATAATTAACGTGCGGAAGTTATGTTCCGTTATTCAACACAGTCAAAAATTAGAATGACTCAAACAATTAAATTCAACCAGAAAAATTCATTATTCTCCAAAAGTCTTAAACAGAAAACGAATAATTATTTCAGTAGTAACTTTACTAAAAAAACAGGCAACAGAAGAATTTTCATTAAAGCATCTGTCCTCTTAATCTCATTTGCTGTATTATATAGCATTTTAGTCTTTGTCCAACCGCAATGGTTGATCAGCATTCTACTCTGTATGATCTTCGGTGTCAACCTAGCCGCTATTGGATTTAATATCATGCATGATGCGGGACACAATTCATTCTCAGAGAATAAAAGACTGAATACAGGCTTATCTTATAGCCTAAATTTGCTGGGTGGTAATATATTTTTTTGGAAATTAAAACATAATATTGCGCACCATACTTATACCAACATTGATGGCGAGGATCATGATATTGAAGTAAAATTCATGCGTATACACCACGACCAAAAGTTAAAGAAACATCATAAATACCAACATTTATATTTTCTAGGATTGTACAGTATTTCGTATTTGGCATGGATATTCTATCAAGACTATGAGAAATATTTTAGACAGCGTATGTCTCCAAATGCGGATAAATTTAATTTTCCATTGAAGGAAAAAATTATTTTTTGGTCTTCGAAAGTATTTCATTTTATCTTATTCCTTGTTATCCCTATCATGGTATTGGGATGGGCAAAAGCGTTATTGGGATTACTAATTTCAGCTATTGTATGTGGATTATGTTTGGCTATTGTATTCCAGTTAGCCCATGTGGTTGATGGCACTCACTTCAAATCAAACGAAGTGGTAGAAGAAGAATGGATGATTCATCAATTGCAAACGACGGCTAATTTTTCAACGAAGAGCAAAGTTTTGACTTGGCTTTTGGGTGGATTGAATTTTCAGGTTGAACATCACTTATTCCCTAAGATAAGTCATGTACATTATCCCGAACTAAACAAGATCGTTAGAGAAACTTGCCAAGAACACAACATTCCTTATATAGAATACAAAACATTTTGGCAGGCATTCATGTCGCACATACGCGTGATTAAATTCATGGCAAAACCGACTGCCGCCTAAAACTCTAAGGTACTAAAGAAATCAAGCTTTAATACCTTTTTTTATCCTATCACATTTTATACGGTTCAAACTTAACCACTATGTTATCTTTCGGCTCTAAACTATTTAAATAGTCGTATATAGCTTCCAAATTCGACACTTTCATACCAACATACATCGTCCAAGGCATAGGTGTATTCCAATCTGTCGCGTTTAATTTTTCAGCTGCATACGTGCTATCTACATAATGTTTAAAGCGATTTACAAAAGTTTCCTTTGTCGAAGACCCAATTCCATTTGTCTTGTGCATAGTAATATTTGGACCACGGATTATACCTGCAGGCTGTTGAAATTCCATACCTCCACCGTATTTTGTACCCTTTATCAAAGCTCCTTTATCAGTTTGGCTATGACAATGCACACATCCGGACGCATTAATTACATAAGCTCCATTTGCTACACTATCTGAAGGGCTAGGAATCTCTGTTAATGAAGCAATTTTAGGAGAAAGATTGACCAAGATATTCACTGGAAAGTCTAATTCTCGCTCTGGAACTTCTGATTCTATATGTTCGAGAGTACGCAAATACACAATTATGCTATAAATGTCTTTTTTATCCATAGTGCCATAATTGTGATAAGGCATCACCGAGAACATAGCCTTTCCGTCTTTATTGACACCAGAAGTAATTGCTCTAAAAATTTCTCCATCAGTCCATTCGTTTAAACTGTGTGGCGTGATATTGGGTGAATAAGTTGTCCCTGGAAAACCCATATCAGTACTAAAGAGCTCACCGCCTGCCTCTAAATCAACTGCTAAGGGCGCAGAAAATCTTGTCCAATCTCGAGTGCTGTGACAATCCATGCAGACAGTGACGTGGTTTGCCAAATATTTACCACGTTCGATTCGTTCCGCTGACGAATCAACTGTTAATGTAGGTGCAGGTCCGACATTTGGTAAAAAATAAATGAGATACGTACTCGCAAGGAGGAGGATAAGGAGTACAAAGCCAATTACGGCTAATAGTACTTTTAAAATTTTGTTCATAATTTAAGGTTAGATGGTCAGTCTATTAATTATAGCTAACAAAGTAAATTTACTAAAATTATTATATTATTAATATTGTTTTTAATATATAATTAATTTAATAAATTATTTACATTTACTATCTCCTTAAATAAAGAAGCCCTATTCGATGAAAATAGGGCTTCAGATTATATTATATAAGTTTTTTATAACTTACACTTCTAATAATAAACGAGCAGGGTCCTCTAATAGTTGTTTAACACGAACTAAGAAACTTACTGACTCACGACCATCGATGATACGGTGATCGTATGATAACGCGATGTACATCATCGGACGGATAACCACTTGACCGTTTTCAGCGATAGGACGTTGCACGATATTGTGCATACCCAAAATTGCTGATTGAGGAGCGTTGATAATTGGAGTTGACATCATTGATCCAAATACACCACCATTAGTGATAGTAAATGTACCGCCAGTCATCTCATCAATAGTCAATTTATTGTCTCTTGCTTTAGTCGCTAGAGCGATAATTTCTTTTTCAATTCCTTGCAAAGAAAGTTTGTCCGCATTACGAATAACAGGAACTACTAATCCTTTTGGCGCAGAAACAGCAATAGATACATCAGCGAAATCAGAATATACAATTTCGTTTTCTTCGATACGTGCATTAACTGCAGGCCATTCTCTCAATGCTGTAGTCACAGCTTTAGTAAAGAATGACATGAAACCAAGACCTACACCGTGTTTCTCTTTGAAAATATCTTTGTATTTAGCTCTCAAGTCCATGATAGGCTGCATGTTTACTTCATTGAACGTAGTCAACATTGCAGTTTCGTTTTTCACAGAAACTAAACGCTTAGCGATAGTTTTACGTAAAGAACTCATCTTCTCACGACGCTCATTGCGCTCACCAGTTACTGTAGGCGCTGGAGCCGGAGCTGATGTTGCAGGTTTTGATTCTGCTTTAGGAGCTGCTGGTTTAGCTTGTGCTTTCTCTGCATCTTCTTTAGTAATACGTCCGTCTTTACCTGTACCTTTTATAGTGGAAGCATCAATACCTTTTTCTCGTAAAATTTTTGCCGCAGCAGGAGAAGCTGTGCCAGCCGCGTACGAGTCTGGATCTTCTGATGCTTCTTGCGCTTTAGCTGCTGGAGCAGCAGATTCTGTAGCTACAGGAGCCTCCGGTTTTGCGTCACCAGCAGGAGCATCACCATCTTCGATGGTACATACTACAGCACCGATCTCTAACGTATCGCCTTCTTGTGCGATGATACGTAGAACACCAGCTTTCTCTGCAGGTAATTCAAATGTAGCTTTGTCTGATTCCAATTCAGCGATGTTTTCGTCCATTTCGACGTAATCGCCATCTTGTTTTAGCCATTGGGCTAATGTTACTTCGGTGATCGATTCACCAACGGTAGGGACTTTGATTTCTAAGCTCATGTGTTTATTCTTTAAAACCAACGTTGTAATAGTACTCTATTACAACGCAGGTCTTTTATTTTTGTTTATGCAAATGCTTTATTAATAATTGCTTCTTGTTGCGCAACATGTTGTTTCATATAACCAGTCGCAGGGCTTCCACTTTCGTTTCTCGCAATAACATCCGTGAATTCGATATCCGTTCTTCTAAATTTGCGGCAGAAATGAGGCCATGCACCCATATTCTCATTTTCTTCTTGTACCCAAATGAACTCCGTAGCTTTATTGTATTTTTTATGAATAGCTTGCAATTGTTCTACAGGCGACGGATATAATTGTTCGATACGAACGATAGCAATATCAGTGCGTTTTTCAGCTTGCTGACGATCCAATAATTCGTAATAAATTTTACCTGAACAAAATAATACACGCTTAACTGACGCCGCTTTTACTGAAGTATCATCAATTACTTCCTGGAAATTAGTTGTTGTAAAGTCAGCTAATGGAGAAACTACTTTAGGGTGACGCAATAAACTTTTTGGTGTAAAAACTACCAAAGGCTTACGGAAGTCACGTACTAATTGACGACGCAACAAGTGGAAATAGTTAGCTGGTGTAGTACAATTTGCAATGATTAAATTATCATTTGCACACAATTCTAAGAATCTTTCGATACGACCCGAAGAGTGCTCTGGACCTTGACCTTCCATACCATGAGGAAGCATCATCACCAAACCATTCGAACGTTTCCATTTCGTTTCGCCAGAACTTAAATATTGGTCAACTACGATCTGTGCACCGTTATAGAAATCACCAAATTGTGCTTCCCAAACTGTCAAAGCTTGTGGATTTGCCGAAGCATAACCATATTCAAAACCTAAAACACCATACTCTGATAGTAATGAATTGTAGATATTAAATTTATCACCGCCTTTGATTTGAGCCAAAGGTGCATATTTCTCTTCTGAATCTTCTAAAGTCAATACCGCATGACGGTGTGAGAATGTACCGCGTTGAACGTCCTGTCCAGAGATACGTACGCGTTTACCTTCATTCAACAACGTCGCGTATGCCATCAATTCACCCATTGCCCAATCGTATGAGTCTTTTCCGATCATCGCAGCACGGTCTTCGTACAATTTTGAAATCTTACGGAAAATCTTCTTGTCTTTTGGCAATGATGTAATTTCTTTGGCTAGCGACAAGAAAGTCTTGTCGTCTACTTTTGTGTCAACTGGAACGAAAATATCCGCTTTTTTAGCTGGACGTAATCCTTTCCATGCACCGCCAAACATTGGAACCTCTTCCACTAAAACTTCTACAGCTTTCGCTTCTTCCAATTGTGTTTGCAAATAGTCTTTGAATTCTTTCTCAACTTGCTTAGCATATTTGGCATCAATAGAACCTTCTGCTTCTAATTTTTTCGCATACACATCTTTTGGATTTGGATGCTTTTCAATTAGTTTGTACAATAATGGTTGAGTGAACTTTGGTTCATCCGCTTCATTGTGACCGAAACGACGGTAACACAATAAATCAATAAACACATCAGTTTTATATTTTTGACGGTATTCTACCGCTAAATTGATTGCATATACTACCGCTTCTGCATCGTCACCATTCACATGGAATACAGGTGAAGACGTGATTTTCGCTACGTCAGTACAGTAAGTTCCCGAACGCGCATCTTTGTAGTTCGTCGTGAAACCTACTTGGTTGTTGATCACAATGTGAACAGTACCACCAGTTTTGTAACCGTCCAATTTCGACATTTGAGTAACCTCATATACAACACCTTGACCTGCAATAGCTGCATCACCGTGAATTAAGATAGGTGCAATTTTTGACGAATCACCATCGTATTTCATGTCAATCTTAGAACGAACCATACCTTCTACGATAGGATCAACTGTCTCTAAGTGTGAAGGATTTGGAGCTAATGACAAGTGAATTGTCTTACCACTGTCCGTTGTGATATCAGAAGAATAACCTAAGTGATATTTAACGTCACCGCCAAATTGTAATTCAGGATCTTCTTGTTTATACATTTTACCTTCAAATTCAGATAAAATGGTTTTGTAAGGCTTACCCATGATGTTTGCTAATACATTCAAACGACCACGGTGCGCCATACCGATCATAAATTCTTGAATACCTAATTCAGCACCTTTTTCCATTACAGAGTCTAATGCTGGCACTAAGCTTTCTGCACCTTCTAAAGAGAAACGCTTTTGTCCTAAGAATTTTGTTCCTAAGAAGCTTTCAAAAACAACAGCTTTATTGATTTTTTGTAAAATACGTTTCTTTTGCTCTACAGAATATTTAGGTTGGTTGCGATCCGCTTCCATGCGCTCTTGCAACCATTTAATTTTTTCTGGATTACGGATATATTTGAATTCAGCACCAATCGAACGACAGTATGTATCTTCGATTAATTGGCGAATATCACGTAATTTTGCTGGACCAATACCGATCTCAATACCTGCATTGAAAACTGTATCCATGTCTGCTTCTGACAAACCAAAAGTTTCTAATTCTTTGCCCGGATAATATTTACGACGCTCACGAACAGGGTTTGTTTGGGTGAATAAGTGACCACGATCTCTGTAACCATGAATCATATTCAATACATTGATTTCTTTTAAAGCGTGCTCTGAAACATTCTCATCCTCAATAACTACGCCCTCAGAACTCTGACCAAATTCAAAGCCTTCGAAAAATTTTTGCCATCCAAAATCTATCGAGTTTGGATCTTGTTTGTACGCTTGATATAAGCCATCAATATAACTTGAATCGGCATTACTCAAATATGTAAGTTTGTCCATTATAATATTACAGTCTATATAATTCGCCAAATTTATGAATTAATATGCAGTTATTTGTATTGAAATTGAAGATTTTGGAGCAGAAAAAGCAAAGTTTTAACTGTTAAAATATTTTTGACTTTTATGAATAATTTTTAGCTTCAAACTTCCTGTTCTTTGGTCTTTTTTATCCTTAACCAGTCCGCATCTGACTTATTGTTTTTCAAACTTGTCCCCTCACCTGCAATATGCGACCAAAAACCATAAATAGTAGCAGGCGCATAATCCACCAATTGTTTTTCGAAAAATGCTGCTCCTGTCAACCAAGGCTGCTTAAGTTCATGGATAAAATATAAAGCTAGATACTCACGTTCTGCACGAGTAATCATACCTTCATTATTTAGACGCTCAATCAAAGAATTAATCTCCAAGTCTTCGGTTTTTCCATCTACAAATGACTGAATCGCTTGCGCATCTTCTTCATGTTGTTCAGCAGATTTGAAATAACAGTTGGTAAATTTCTTGAGCATGAAACGGTAGTAATCGCGCCAAAGCAAGCCTTCCATGACCAAACTAAGTTTTTTCTTATTTTGTGTGTTTTGATGTGCTGTAAAGAAATGAAAAGCTTGTGCAGGCGACAATACGCCATGCGCTAAATACGGCGACAACACCGTATACAAATCTTTATGTTTATCTGGTTCTACCAACACCGCATGCATTGCTTTTTGAGCTGCCAATTCTCCATATGATGCCAAATCATCATTCACCTGAAATGGAAAATCAGTTTTCTCCAAATGTGGTGGTATGGCTATTTGTTTTACATCAGGAAGACAAGCACGAACAAAACTTTCTTTAGCTACTTTTTTCTTAAAAGTATTGAAATCATTAGGAATATCCTTTATTGGGAAAGGTAAGTCTTCTTTATGGTACATGGTGTGACCGATAAAATGCTTTAAATTGCGCTTCACCTGCCATAGTGACTCCTCGACAAGCTCAGAAACACGTGTCTCACGACGTGCTACTTCACGGTGATGATAGACTTCATCCACTTCATACTTTTGCACCAATTTCGGAATGATTTCTTCGGGATAACCTTCATAGGTCAAGAGGTCACCACCTAGAGATTGTAATTTTTCTTTTAATGCCGCGACAGAATGCACAATATAATCGTGTCTTAAATCGCCTGTATTAGAAAAGCCCTGTTTTCCTACGGCATAATATCGCGGATCGAAAATATAAACAGGAATTACAAAAGTTGATTTTTCAACGGCTGAAAATAACACCTCATTATCAGATGTCCGCAAATCGTTTCGAAACCATACCAATATAACCTTTCTGCTCATCATAAAATCGTGCGAAGTCCCTCTTAATTTAGAATGTTAATGCGTAAAGATATTGTATTTATATGTATAATCGAACTTACGTAGACCAATATTACACTATTCTAACAATAAAAAAATTAAAACAATACGTTATTTAAATCGGTTATCTAAGATAAATAAACAATTTCCTAACTTCGAAAAATGAATGTTATTACCTGTGGACTTAATTCATATCTTGGCAAAGCTTCATTGCATTATCTATATGATGTCAACTTCCAAACGCACGGAATTGTTCGCGATCAAAACTTATTAATAAGTAAACTAAAAATACCTACGCAAACACAACTTTATAATTTTGATATAGTACGCTACACTCCACACAGTATTAATCTTAGTCTCTCTGCCTGTAAATTGGCTATTTATTTCACACAAACCCCAGAGCTTAATGACATTTTTGGAGCTAATTATGAATTGTTGTCCATTCGGAATTTCATTCAGTTTTCTAAAAGAAATAATTGTAACCGCATCATCTATGTAGGCACGATCTATGACAGAAAATTCTTATCAGAAATAGAAAAGCTCTTTATAGAATTTGAGGTGAATTTTACTATTATCCTTAAAGATGTTGCCATTGGAGAAGGAACTTCTTTTAATGATTTTATGGACAAAATGCTTAAGAATAAAATTATCTTTCTTTACAAACCACAAAAAAACGTGAGTTTTAGTCCTATCCATTTAGAAGATTTTATGAATTGGATCAAAAGTGTAGACTGGAATTCTAATTACAGCAATGAATATGTAGAATATACAGGCGCTAATAGAATGGAGATTGAACAAGTCATGAATCTTTACCAAGATAATCTGTCTGCCCACAAGAAACATAAGATTATTCCTATCGCAAATAAAAGAATTGCTAAGATTTTCAATAAATATTTTTCGGGGGTATCGTATGATCAATATGCCGAATACATCTCTGAGATAATTGATCGTTCGGATATTGCGAATATCAAATCAGTCAAAAGTGACATAATAGTATCATCTTCCACCGTTACGCGCTTTTAACAGAGTCTATAAGTACATATAAAGTTAAATAATCTCTTATTTTTGCAATTCACAAACACTTCGAAAATTATGGGATACCCAAGTTTAGCAGCATGTGTAGCTGACTTAGAGAAACACGGACATTTGGTACGAATCAAAGAAGAAGTAGATCCTTATTTGGAAATGGCAGCCATACACATGCGCGTTTATGATGCGCAAGGACCAGCTCTATTGTTTGAAAATATAAAAGGCTCTGAATTTCCTGCTGTTTCTAACTTGTTTGGAACACTTGATCGTTCGAAGTTTATGTTTAGAGATACGTTGGATCACATCAAAAAATTAGTTGATGTGAAAATGGATCCCACCGCAGTATTAAAAAATCCTTTTCAATATATTGGTTCTTCTGCTGTTGCTTTAGGTGCCTTACCATGGAAAAAGAAATCCGGAGCTCCTATTCTTTACGGTAAAACGCAAATCAGCAAGCTACCTCAAATAGTAAACTGGCCGATGGACGGTGGCGCATTTGTGACGATGCCGCAAGTATATACCGAAGATGTGACCAAGCCAGGTATTATGAAAGCGAATTTGGGTATGTATCGCATTCAACTTTCGGGTAATGAATATATCCAAGACCAAGAAATAGGTTTACATTACCAATTGCACCGTGGAATTGGTGTTCACCAACAAAAAGCGAATGAATTAGGCAAGCCTTTGAAAGTAAGTATTTTCGTAGGTGGCCCTCCTTCTCACCCACTTTCAGCAGTGATGCCTTTGCCCGAAGGTCTATCTGAAATGATTTTCGCGGGTGCTCTGGGCAACAGAAGATTTCGCTATTTCTACGATGAAAAAGGTTTTTGTATTTCGGCGGATGCTGATTTCGTAATCACAGGTACGGTCTATCCCGGTGAGAACAAACCTGAAGGTCCTTTTGGTGATCACATCGGCTATTACAGTTTGATTCACGATTTTCCGCTGATGAAAGTTCATAACGTGTACCACAAAAAAGATCCAATTTGGTCATTTACGGTTGTCGGACGTCCACCGCAGGAAGACACGAGTTTTGGCGCATTAATTCATGAGATAACAGGATCAGCCATTCCGCAAGAAATAAACGGTTTGAAAGCTGTTCATGCTGTAGATGCCGCAGGTGTGCATCCTCTTCTATTTGCTATTGGACGTGAATCATATACACCCTATCAAACTGTTGAGCGCCCTCAAGAGATATTAACTATCGCGAATCAAGTGTTAGGTAAAAATCAACTGAGTTTAGCGAAATACTTAATCATAGCAGCAGCGGAAGATAATCCTAATTTGGATATTCACGATGTGAAAGGATTTTTCACTCATATTCTAGAGCGCATCGATTTAACACGCGATTTACATTTTCAAACGAACACAACCATAGATACATTGGATTACACGGGTGATGGCTTGAATGCTGGATCGAAAGTCGTATTTGCGGCTGCTGGTTCTAAAAAAAGAGAATTAGCAAAAGAGCTCCCTACAGGATTTGAGCTTCCACAACCTTTTAATAAGACAAAATTAGTGTTACCAGGAATTATTGCCGTTGAAGGGGCTGATTTTACTTCTTATGACAATGAAGAGAGCGTATTAGAAGCATGGACAAACGCGGCTAAAGACATAAACTTTGAAGGAATCCAGTTGATTGTCTTAGTCGACAATGCTGATTTCACAGCTGCTAATGAAAATAACTTTGTGTGGGAAACATTTACTAAGTCAAATCCTGCATATGATATTTATGGTATTAAATCGTTTACCAAATTCAAACACTGGGGATGCGAAGGACCTGTAATTATTGACGCACGACGCAAACCGCATCATGCACCAGACTTGATAAAAGACGAAACTGTGGAGCGAAATATCGATAGATTATTTGCAAAAGGTGGTTCATTGCACGGAATTGGATAATAAAAAACAAATAACAACAACGCCAGCAAAATTTTGCTGGCGTTGTTGTTATTATGCAGATTGTTAAATACTGTGAAAATAAAAAATCATATTTTCCTATTTCATAATTTTAGGTAAATAACCTAAGTATGAAAGTCTACTGGTTTGCATACCGACAACTCCTATTTATTAATATTGCCATTTCTGCTGTATTAAGTTTTGGTTCGAGTATATACTTCCCTTTTGTGTTCGCCTCATTTGGTTACATCTGTACAATTTTGTTACACCAATTCTTCTATAAAAATTCCTGGTTAATGTATTTCAATATTGGGTATACAAAAACTAGTATATTAATGGGAACATTTTTCATCAATCTTTTTATAGCTATCGCATTATCTCCTATATTATGGATTCTCTAGAAAGACAACTTTATGTAGATTCTGTAGAGTTTTCCTACAACGCTCATATCCCCGTATTGACGGGAGTACATATTCAATGTGAAATTGGCGAAATTGTAGGTTTGTTGGGTAGAAATGGTTGTGGTAAATCCACTTTGCTAAAAATTATTTTTGGTCTGGTAAACCCTAAAAATGCTTTTATCCGGATAAATAATAAAAGATATAAAAAAGGGTATTTGTCCAAAAATATCTGTTATCTCCCACAACATAATTTCCTGCCAAACTATTTAACTATTTCAGCGGTGATAAGATTAATGGTAAAGGATCTTACTAAGCAGAATGCCTTACTTGAACAGGATGAAATTATTAGCAAAATTCGACATCAAAAAGTAGCTGATTTGTCAGGTGGTGAAAAACGTTACGTAGAATTAATGCTACTATTGCAGCAGGACGCAGATTTCTATTTATTAGACGAACCATTTTCAGGTGTTTCACCCTACGTACAGGCTCAAATCCAACAAGTAATTTTAGCAAACAGCAACGATAAAGGATTTATTATTTCAGATCACCATTACCACACGGTTTTAGGTATTGCCACGCGATTAGTACTCTTACAAAACGGTGGATGTCGAAAAATTGAATCCAAAAAAGATTTGGAAATGTTTTATGTACCTGAAGGAACATTTGATGAATAACATATCGAATAGATTTATTTAAATTTAATCAACAGTTATAAATAAAAAACAAATGAAAATTGTCTTATATATTTTAATTAGTACATCTCTATTACTAAGCTGTACAACAGAAAAACATGTATTAATTGAAGGAGACCTTTATTTCAAAATCATTAATTATCCGACTTTTTATGGTGCGCCAGATAGTCTAATATTCAAATTTGTACGTGAATTAGAGACTGTAAACAAAGACTCACTAAAAGAACAAGATAAGGAACAATGGAACTTGCTTAAGTTTATGTATGAAAAAAAGTTAATGGAAAAACCCTATATCAACCTTAAACAAGATAATGGAGAGATTGCAATGCTTTATCTCGACTCTATCGATTTTGACAAATTAAAAAACTATAACCATCACGATTTACTTAGGGAAAATAAAAAGATTAGAATAATCACAAAAGCTTTACCTGTAAAATACGAGTCTTGGAATGCCTATGAAAATTTGAATATAATTTCCATAAAAAAAATTGATGGAGAGACGGAATGGATGAAATAAAATATAAACAAATCATTTTCAAAATATAAGCTTCAGTCTCTTGCCTTGTTTTTCTTATATTCGAATCATTATTAGTAATATCGTAGTACATAAAGAAAGTCATGATAAAAGCAATAATTATGGTTGGACTTGGAGGTGCACTTGGCAGTATTTTACGTTACTTGACAGCTGTACTTGTAAATAAGCATTTCCAATCCGCTTTTCCATTAGCCACATTTGCTGTAAATATTTTAGGATGTTTAATCATAGGTGTGTTATTAGGACTTTTCGAAAGACAGTATTTAACAAATCCTGATTTTAAGTTATTATTGATTACAGGTTTTTGTGGTGGATACACCACATTTTCGGCATTTTCAGCTGAGAACATACAATTATTAGAGTCGGGACAAACTTTGACAGCCTTTCTTTATATTGGAGCAAGTATTTTCATCGGTTTGTTTGCACTCTGGCTTGGACTTAGTATAGTTAAATTGTCCTAAAAATAACTATCCATTTTAATAAGGGAACTTTTTCTATTTTTGTCTTAAAGACAAATAAAATGACGCTATCCAAATCCGCTGTTACTACATTATTTCTATTTACCGTTGCATTTGTTCATAATTTACTTGGGCAAGAAGTGGGGACAAAAATTGATTTTTTTGGGTATGCGGACAATAGAGAATACAAAGCACCATATACAACAGACAAAACGTTTTTCGGAGCCATTATTTCACCTCAAATCTACTTAAAGCTAGATCAGAATCACAAAATCATCGGTGGTATCCATTACAATCAAGACTTTGGCATCAACTCTGAGAATAAAAATAAAGTAAACCCTATTGCTTACTACAATTTTAATTCAGAACGAATAGATTTTGGAATTGGTTTTATACCGAGACAAGAAAAACTTAAGAATATTCCATTACTTATTTTATCAGACACATTAAACTATGATCGACCTAATCTAGAAGGTATGTTTTTCAATTACCGAAACGACAACGTTTCGCAATCCATATTTATAGATTGGTTGAGCAAACAAGGTGCTGAAAACAGAGAAAGATTTATTGCAGGCATCAGTGGAAATTACAAATTTGGCAAAGCTTATTTTGCAAACGATGGTACACTTTACCACAATGCACTTACCAACACCAATAATCCTGATGAGCACATCCAAGATAATGCTGTATTAGTACTAAGATTAGGATTGGATTTTAGTGAAAATACGCTTCTGGATTCACTAACAATTGATGCCGGAACAGTTTTGGGCTTTGACCGTGTACGCACAGAATATTCCAGCAACAGCAAAGCTTTTATCAGCAATATTCATTTGACCTACAAGAAGTTCTTTATACACAATACCCTGTATTTAGGTGAAGCCATTAATCTACCTTATGGAGATTCTTTTTATCACCGCGACAGATACAACCGTCTTGACTTAGGTTGGGTTCCTTTCAAAGGCAAAAATATAGATGGTAAATTCACGGCATCATTTCATTTCCGAGAAGGCGGAATGGACAATCAACAAGCGTTCACTCTACGTTACCGATTTGATCAATCCCTTTGGAAGAAATAAAAAATTAAGCTTTCTAAAACCAAATCCAACATCTCGTTATTAATTAAATAACAATAATTAATGACAAATCACTTACTTGAAAAATTGTATTTTAGTAAGAATCAATACTAGTAGATATGGATGGAATTCTCGATAGACAAAAAGCAAAATTGAAAAGGGCAGCCAAGCTCATGCAAATATTGACGAAATATGGTTTCGAAGATTTCAAATCCAAATTAGACAGCTCGAATAGTACGACCAGCAATGGTGATAAAATGGCTCAAGATGCAGCTTTTTACGAACGTGTTCGACGTGCTATCGAAGAATTGGGACCTACGTACGTAAAGTTTGGGCAAACACTTTCTACTCGGGAAGATTTATTCCCTACGGCTTTAATTAAGGAATTTAAGAAACTACAGGATAATGTCCTTCCTGAGGAAATTGATTTGATCAATCATTTGGAAGAGGAATTGGAAATTTCCGCAGCTGATTATTTTACGGAAATTGAAAATGTACCTATCGCATCTGCATCTATCGCACAAACCTACAAAGCAACTTTGCAAACTGGCGAAGACGTTATTCTAAAAGTAAAACGTTCTGGAATAAAAGAAATCGTGCGCGCTGATTTGCTATTGATGAAGGACATCATTGAATTACTTACGAATTACTATTCTGTCGTTCGTGAAATCAACTTAATGCATGTTTTCGATGCTTTTGCCAAAAGTTTACAAGAGGAACTTTCATTTAATAATGAACAGAAGAATATTCAACTGTTTGCACGCAATTTTAGAGGGAATGCAGACATCGAGACGATGAAAGTTTATCCGGAATTGAGCAATGATAATATTTTATGTATATCATTTATTGACGGAGTCAAAATCAACAATAAAGAGGCTATTACAGCTTTACACCTTGATCCAGAGGCGATATTAGACAAATGCTTTAATCTGTATTTGACACAAATGCTGGAACATGGATTTTTTCATGCAGACCCTCATCCAGGCAATATTTTAGTAACTAGATCTGGTAAAGTTTCTTTTATAGACCTGGGCGCTGTCGCCAAAATGTCTCCACACGACAAGGAACTTTTGGAAGATTTTGTGGTATATTTTATTTACAAAGACGCTACTCGCCTAGTCAATACATTAAAAAAAATGGCATTGCATGTAGACATCAAAGATGAAAAACTACTTGTTCGCGCTTTTCAAGAATTGTTGGACATCATCAATACGCATTCGCTTGAAGAATTGGACATTAAAGCACTGTTTAGTAAATTTTCACACTTGCTGAATGACAACAATATTATAATGCCCGAGCACATTTACTTGCTCGTAAAGGGTATTGTACTGATGGAAGGAATAGGACGAGAATTGTCGCCAAGCCTCAATATTGTCGACAAAGTAAAACCCTATATCACAAAAATTGCTACCCATCGCATTTCACCAGAGAAACTGTTGGAAGACAATATCGGTACGCTATGGGAGATGCGTCGATTGCTGCACACTGCTCCACAATCACTCTCTACCATGGTCGATAAACTCAATCAAGGCGAATTTAAGGTTGCTGTAAATCATCGTGAATTTGAAAAATATAGAACACAGGAACAACGTAATAATTCGTTAAATAGATTGCTATGCGTGTCTACTGCGCTTTTTATTGGTGGTTGCTTATTGGTAAATACCGCACAAACTTCATATTACGGAATCGCAATCATATCTTGGATTTTATGGATTATATCACTATTCATATTTGGGTTAATGCTCTTAAAAAAATACAAGTTGAACAGTTAAGTAAATGCACATAAGTTGTATTACTTCTTATTTATTTTATATTTTTTGAGGATGGTATTAAAATTTCGGTCATTGATGTAATGTATAAAATGGTGCGATCTCAATCCTGAAAAATCTGTCCTATTCAAAAATTTATAAGACTTGGACAACTCTTCGTAAGAATCACTTTTATACCCCAAATCAGTAGGATTTAATTTATTTGACAACCATCCCACCACTTTTTTCAACATCAAATCTGTTTTATTTGTAGAAATATGAAATGACTTCAACTGAGGAGTGAATAGAACACTAAATGTACTGTCTTCATGTTTTATTTCAAAATCAGCCTTGCCTATCGCGGGTGCCAAGGCAATAGCGTAAATTTTATTTTTCTGATTACGGATAAGGTCATTTTGAAGACTAGCGGTATCTACATAATGGTTTTCGACGATATCAGACATTTTAGTACTATCGATAGGTGCTGAGCTCAGTGCAGACATTATCACCGAAGCTCCCCGACTATGTGATATCAAATAGACTTCTTTATTTGACATCGTATTCAGTATTTTGCGCAAAGCAAATTTACCAACGTACTGGGAATAATCTGAAGCTGTAAACCATGTTTTCAAACTTGAAAATGGATTTTTTGTATACAATCCGTCCCAATAAAACTGAATGACTTCATCAGAATTTGTTAAATTTATTTTTTTCTGAATACGTTCATAATTTCGTGTTACCTCTTTTGCTTTCGCATTGAAGCCATGAATTAATATAAACACGCGCTTTTTGGATTGTAAATGATTCCTCAAAAGACGTAAATATTCTTTCTCAAATTTTTCCAAATCTTTCGACAAGGATTTTTCTTCAGCTAATTTACTCAATGAATACGCATTCTTTCTTCCATTTCGTGGTGGCACACCATAGACATTAGTCCAATCGTTTGGATAAAAAGAACCATATTGATCTACAAATGCAATAGTCGTTCTTGGTGGAATCTGACGATTCGGATTTGCAGTAATAGGCGCATTATGCTGAATACCACATGAAGTACAAACTAAAAAAAGCAGGCAATAATAGAAAAATCTCATACAATGTAGGTCATAAATAGTCAGATTTGTTCAAAATCCAACTATTATACAAATAACAATAAAATATGTTTTGGAAAACTTTATGCAACAATGATGTATTTAATTTGCAACATTGATGCATTTGTTTTAATTTTGCAGCATAGTTGCAACATAAACAAACAGATGATTCGAGTTTTACTTCTTTCCTTATATACGTTTTTACTATCGCTTGGCGCATTAGCGCAAGATAAAATCAATATTTCTGGAAAGGTATTGAATGAAAACACACAAGAAATCGTTGTTCACGCTTATATAAAAATCGGGAATCAAATCACGGTTTTATCCAATCATCAAGGTGAATTCCATCTGCATAACTTGCCAAAAGGTACTTTAAACTTAGATATTTCACACATTGCCTATTTACCACAAAAACTAAGTATTGAGCTCAATAAAGACAGTATTTTTAATATTTACCTGACACCCAAATCAATTGGACTGGATGCTGTTGATATTCAAAAAACAGGCTTAACAAATTCTACACATAGCCTCCAAGCCGAGCAACTAATAGAGAGTCAAGGTAAGAACTTAGCAGAAGCTTTATCGGATATTTCGGGCGTGAGCATTTTACGCACAGGAGCAACTATCGCAAAACCAATGATTAACGGTTTATATGGCAATCGTATCATCCTACTAAATAACGGCACACGACACGAAAGCCAACAATGGGGATTGGACCACGCGCCAGAAATTGATCCATTTGCACATCAAAAGATTTCTATACTCAAGAATGCTGAAGCACTTCGCTATGGTGCAGATGCGTTAGGTGGATTGGTTAAATTGGAACAAAACGATATTGTTAAAGATAAGCTAGTAGCCGGTGCTGTTAATATTGGAGCAAATAGTAACGGAAGAGGTGTGTATTTAAATACACAATTAGAGGGAACTAAACAGAATTTCTCTTACCGTGCGGGTATTACAGGAATAAAAGCTGGAAATTTAAAAACACCTGATTACTATATCGGTAACACAGGAAAAAAAGAATTAAATGGCAACTTATTGTTAGGATATAAAAAAGAAAAGCATGATTTTTCAGCTTTTTTCAGTTATTTCGGAACGGAATTAGGTATTTTTCAAGGTGCACATGTCGGCACTAAGGAAGATATCTTTGCACGCATTGCTCACGGAAAACCTTTTGATACGTATGACTTTTCTTATGAAATTTCTGCGCCAAAACAGCGCGTATCACATCAACTTGCTAAACTTGGTTACACTTACAATCTTGATGATAACCAAAAAATTGAAACATATTATAGTATTCAACAAAATCATCGTCGTGAATATGACCTCCGTCGTGTCCAGTCTGACGACACGCCGATGGCGGATATTGTGTTAACAACACAACAAGCGGAAGCAATTTATAAAAATAACTATAGCCAAATCGGTATTTTTGGATCTTTGCAAATAAACAATAATATAGCAGGCACAGGTACTACCCCTATCATTCCTAATTTTGACAACCATAATATTGCATTGTTTGCAAGTCATAAGATTAATTACGGACGAAACCACGTAGAGATAGGCGCACGATACGATTATAAATACTTCGATGCGGCTGGTTATCGTTTTGCATACGATCAAATGAATGCTGATGGATCTATCCCACAGTATTTGCTAAAAGATCAAAGACATTTTAATAATTTCTCGGGAGTTGTTGGAAACTCATTAGCAATCAATCAGCATTTGACGTGGAAAAGTAACTTGTCTTTGGCGTGGCGCGCACCTTCAGCAAGTGAATTGTATAGCGATGGAATCCATCACGGTACTGGAACTTATGAGATTGGAAACATTAATCTGGAGTCTGAAAAAGGCTTGAAATGGTTGAATACTGTACAATATAAGAATAAATGGCTTGTAGTGAATGCTGATTTATTTGGTCAATTTATTGACAATTATATTTACAGCCAACCTAATCCTGACTCGGTCAGACAAACTATTCGTGGTACCTTCCCTATTTTTCAATATCAACAAGACAATGGAATTTTTTACGGATTAGATTTGCAAGCGAATCTTAATATGCACAAGAATTGGAATTATGAGCTGGCATTCTCTTCTGTTCGCGCAAAGAATACTTCGAAAGATACCTACTTACCTTATATCCCTGCGGACAGAATCCAACAAGCTATTGCTTATAGAATTTTGTTGAAAGACAATGACGCTTACTTAAAAATCAAACATCAATACCAAGCGAAGCAAGATCGCTACGAACCCAATTCTGACTTTGCAGCACCTCCTGCAAGCTATCATACATTTGATGTATTGGCAAATATGAGTTTCAGAACACCGAATGCAAACAAAATCGGCTTGCTTTTTTCTGTAGAAAACATTTTCAACACAGCATATAAAGACTATTTAGATAGATTTAGATATTACACACATAGTCTCGGCAGAAATACATCTCTAAAAATTAATTATACATTCTAATACGTACATATTATGAAAAATTACATTTTACTAGCCCTAATTAGTATTTTTACTTTTTCATCTTGTAAAAAAGATGATCCAGTTCAAGAAGTAGATCAAGAGCAATTGAGTACAGCTACACTTATCTTTACACCTGTGGATAAAGAAATTAAAGATGGTAAAACAGTCTACACTCCTAAACTAGATGAAGAGGTGCATACGATGAAATTTGAAGGACCGTCTTACTTACCTGAAGTTGGCGCACATCTGCACTTACATGTTGGTGAAACCTATAAGTTAGAATTAAAAACCACAGATTTTGCAGGAAGAGCTTCTGAACAAACATTCTTAAACCGTCATGAAAATCACCAGGCTTTCTTGATTGGTGCAAATAACACAGAATTAGAGTTGGAATATGGAGATGAAACCAATGTAGGTATTACCGCTTACATCACGGTGAAAAAAGAAAAAGATTCATTTGTACTGAACTACATTATGCGTCATTTAAGACCGAATGTAAAACAAAATATCAAAGCAACAGATTGGAACAATGCGAACTACACGCAATTCACAGGAGACAATGATTTAGACTTGAAATTTGAAGCACACTTTGTAGAAGAGGGACACGGAGATTAATATCAAAAACTAATTTGAGTTTCGCATAAAATTGATACTTTTGCGAAACGCCTGCGTAGTTCAATGGATAGAATATCAGATTCCGGTTCTGACGATGTGGGTTCGAATCTCGCCGTGGGCACAAAAAGAAGCTCATTTACATTTCGTAAATGAGCTTCTTTTGTTTTAAAATAAAGTGAGATTGATTATTTGGTTAGGTTATACCCAGCCTAATAATATATAAGTATTAAGTAAAAAAGAAAAAGCCTAAGAAATTCGAGCGAATTCTTAGGCTTAAAAAACCTCTTTATGAGGTAAATCAACCTAAACCTCAACAAAGGTAATAAAATAATTTATTAAGTTCCAAATACTTACTGCAAAAAATATTATTTATTTAACTATAGGTTCATTAATATTCTGGTTATCAAGCAAATAAATTAATAAAAAAAAAGGTTTTCAAACGGGGAGAATGAAAACCTTCGATAACCAATTATAAACCTAAATTATGATACACCAAAGATAGTGTACTTTTTACACATACGCAAGTCATTTATAGAAATATTTTTGAATCGAAGATTTTTTGTCACAAAATATACGCTAACAAAGTACTCGCATGAAGAATACACAGACTGAAAATTTCCAAGTTCATCCTAAAATAATGGGTGTAAAAGCTAAAATCGACGATTTATGGTTCATGCAATATTGCTTTATTGCAAAATTAAAATGAATAATGTAACCAAATTCAGAATGTAACTATTTTGATACAATTTAAAATTCATTGCGAATCACTAAAATTTTTCGACTGTTTATTCTCCTAATGATTCCGTATTTTTGTAAAAAGGAAAACAATCATGTTCACAGGGATAATAGAAACTTTAGGCATAGTAAAAAATATACAACAAGATCAATCTAATATTCACTTTACAATTGAATCATCGCTATCAAATGAGCTAAAAATAGATCAAAGTGTGTCACATAACGGGGTTTGCTTAACTGTTGTAGAAATCAATACAAATACACATGTTGTAACTGCTATAGATGAGACTTTACAAAAGACTAATCTTGGTTATTTGCAAGTCGGTGATGTAGTGAATTTAGAGCGTTGTACACAAGCTAATGGACGTTTTGACGGACATATCGTACAAGGCCACGTGGATCAGACTGCTGTATGTATCGAACGCATCGATCAAAATGGAAGTTGGTTGTTCACTTTTCAATATGATCCAGCATTGAATAATATTACAGTGGAAAAAGGATCGATTACGGTAAATGGTATCAGTCTTACTGTCGTAAATTCTCAAAGAGATAGATTTTCGGTAGCTATTATTCCTTATACCATTGAAAACACGAATCTGCAACATGTAGATGTCGGTACAACTGTTAATTTAGAATTTGATATTGTAGGAAAATACGTTTCAAAAATAATGGCTCTTAGAGGATAAGAGCCATATTATTTATTCTAAGTACGACCCTTGTCGCATTAAGAGTGCGCGATATTTGTTGAAAACTGCTGATTTGGAAATGAAGCCCAAATAATTTCCATTTTTATCAATCACAGGTAAAATCCACACATCTTCACGATTCATTTTCTTCATCACAATATCCATGTTTTCATCTTCACGAACAATATCATTCGGTTTTTGTGCGAGTGCAGCGAAGTTCCGATTAACACCTTCCTCCTCACCTAGTAAGATTGAAAACAATCGTTCACTGTAGATTATACCTAAGAATTTCCCGTTAGGCTCTACAATAGGAAAAATATTTCTTTTGGAATGAATAATATCTGATTTTCGAACTTCAGGTGTTTCATCGGGAAAAAGTTTAACAAAGTTTGTTTCGATGACATAGCGAAGCTTCATCATGCTTAATACTGTTCTGTCTTTGTCTTCATACGAGATTAAGTCGCCCGAATCGGCTAAAACTTTTGTATAGATCGAATGTTTCATACCATTTCTATTGATGAGGTAAGAAATTGAAGCTACAATCATCAGTGGAACCATCAATGAATAACTTCCCGTCACTTCAGCAATCAGAAATATTCCCGTCAAGGGAGCGTGCATAATGCCACTTAATGCACCTGCCATACCTGCCATTACAAAATTAGGAACATTCAGTTCAATAATTCCGGTAAGGTTAATACCATATGCAAAAGCAAACCCCAGAAGTCCACCCATTACTAGACTTGGACCAAAAACTCCACCATTACCCCCACTATTTACTGTAATCAAAGCAGCTAGTGATTTTGCAAACAGTGTCAGTGTTGTATAACAAACTATTACCCAACCAATATTTCGAAAATCCGAAAACAAACTATTCTTAACGATAGCATCAAAATGCCCATTCAAAATCTGTTGTATTGTCAAATATCCTTCTCCATATAATGCAGGAAATATAAATATCAGTACACCCAGCGACACCCCACTCATCCATACTTTCATGTAAGGATTGGCAATAGAGCCTGCCCATTTTTTGACGGCTTGACTGAATTTTGAAAAGTATATCGTGTAAATACCTACAATTACAGCCAGTAATAAATAAAATAATAAAGCATTAACATCCCAATCCGTTACAGTGGTGTAAAACAAAGGCTCATCGTAGAGTATTTTGGAAACAACAGCCGCCAAAGCAGAAGCGATCAACAAGGGTATCAATACTGGTATGGAAAATTCTGTCAAGAGAATCTCAATTGAAAAGATCATTCCTGCCAGCGGACTATTAAATGCGCCTGAAATACCTGCCGAAGCACCACAAGCCAACAGCATTGTCAATTCCTTATAACTTAATCCAAAGAAACGACCTATATTCGAACCAATTGCGGCACCACTATGCGCTATCGGAGCCTCCAATCCTGATGAACCACCAAAGCCTACAGTCAATGCTGAGGTGATGATTTGAGAATACACATTGTGTGTTTCTATACGGCTTGATTTCCGCGAAATAGCGTATATAATTGGTGTGATACCATGTTCAAACTTTTTGCCGCGTAAAAACTTACGGAGGTATATAACCGAAAGCAAAATACCGATAAGCGGAAAAATCAGGTAAAGCGAATATTTGTATTGCCAATCTATATCGTCTTGTAAAAATGAAGCGATAGAATGCGTCATCGCTTTCAATAATGATGCAGCAATACCTCCCACTATCCCCACTAGAAAGGCGAGTATAATAATAAAATTTCGGTTAGAAACACGCTGCATTCGCCACTTATTCAGCTGTTCTAATTTTTTGGATAACCTAATCATAGTTTACAGGTTAAAACCCATTATTTCTTTTTTCCTTTTCGATTTGAAACGTTCGGGCACAATTTCTAAGATTTCATTAATCAGTGTATTAACAGCTTGCTTCTTTACAAAGTTCTGCGTCGTGACAACTGAAATTTCTCGCACGGGCTCTGGAGCTTTAAAATAACGTACATGCGCTAATTCATCTTCATTATAGTTCATGATACTCATTTCAGGCAAAATGGTTATTCCTGAATTAATATCTACCATACGTTTTAACGTCTCAACTGATCCCGTATTGTATTCAAAAGTACCTTCAGAACCGTAATTGTGTTTGTAATTACAAATATTCAATACCTGTCCACGCATACAATGTCCTTCGTTCAACAACCACAATTTTTCCTCGCCTATATCATCTGTACTTAACACTTTCTTTTGATACAAATTGCTTTTTTCAGAAACATAGGCCACAAATGTCTCGTAAAAAATAGGTGTCTCAAGAATATTACTTTCCGTCAATGGTGTCGAAAGAATGCCGCAATCTAGCAAACCTTGTTTTAACTCATGTACAATACGTTCTGTGGTGTATTCCCAGATTTGAAGTTTTACTTTTGGGTATTTTTTCAAAAAAGCTGTAATGACATCAGGTAGCAAATACGGTGCTACAGTAGGAATTACACCGACACGTAATTCACCCTCTAGCTCTCCTTTCTTTTCTTGCAAAATTTCATTTATTTTTTTGCTTTCCATAAGCACAATACGTGCCTGCTCAATGATTTTGAGCCCAACTTCTGTAGGTACAACAGGTTGTCTACTTCGGTCGAATATTTTGACCCCGAACGATTCTTCTAGCTTTTGGATTTGCATACTCAATGTTGGTTGCGTCACAAAACATTTTTCCGCTGCAGCTACAAAACTTCTATAGGTATCTACCGCAACAATATATTCCAGTTGAACTAATGTCATTCTATAAATTTTTCTTATACAAAGGTAAGAAAGTTATAAGCAAAACACATTGAAAGGAGTATTTTCTCTTCTAAATGCATTCATAGCCTTTGTAAAAGAATTTGTATTTTTGAGCAAATACATTTTAATATGAAATTAAATCTTAAGTCAGTAGTATTAACTGCACTTCTTTTGGGTTCAGCTTCCATGTTTAGCGCTTCCATTCCAGATGAAGGAATGTTTCCATTAAGCGAACTGAGCCGTGCAGGACTAAAAAAAGCAGGACTAAAAATCAGTGAGAAAGATATTTACAATCCTGGACAAATAGGTTTGGTAGATGCGCTTGTACAGGTTTCAGGCTGCTCTGGCTCGTTTGTGTCTCCTAATGGACTTATAATAACCAATCATCATTGCGCTTTTAGCGCGGTACAATTGGCTTCTACACCAACCGCAAATTATCTAGAAAACGGTTTTGTGGCATCATCTCAAGAGCAAGAAATCGAAGCCAAAGGATTGACTATTCGTATCACAGATTCATACGAAGATGTATCTGCTCGTATTTTGAATGCTGTTGCCAACATTTCAGATCCAGTAGAACGCATCAATACTATTATCAAAATGCGTGAGCAAATAGCGAAAGAGGCAGAAGCAAAAGACCCAAGCATCAAAGCAGAAGTGTCCGAAATGTTTATCGGCAAATCGTATGTTTTATTCCGTTACAAGACTATCGAAGATGTGCGCTTGGTATATATTCCTAGACAAGATATTGGTGAGTTTGGCGGTGAGACGGACAATTGGGTATGGCCGAGACATACAGGTGATTTTTCATTCTTAAGAGCGTATGTTTCTCCAGATGGAAAACCTGCTAAATATTCTAAAGACAATGTCCCCTATCAACCTAAGAAGCATTTAAAAGTAAACCCAAAAGGTGTTGAAGAAAATGATTTCGTATTTATTTTGGGTTATCCTGGTCGCACCTTCCGACATAGACCCGCACGATTCATTGAATATCAGCAAAAATTTTTATTGCCATTTACGTCAGAATTGAATGATTTTCAAAATCAACAAATGATGTTGGCTGGAAAAAATGATAAAGCTACTGAATTAGCATTAGCAACACGCATCAAGCGTAATGCCAATGTGATGAAAAATTACCGCGGAAAACTAAAAGGTCTACGTAATATTGATTTAGTAAGCACAAAGAAAAAAGAAGATCAAGAGTTGTCTAATTTTATTAATTCAAAACCTGAGCTAAAATCGAACTATGGCACATTAATGCAAGATATTGATCAGCATTATCAGTTGGTATTTTCTGATGCATTGCGCGAACTCTGGTTTAACAACTTGTATTCAGGAATCCGCACTATGCATGTTGCAAACATGATTAATTCCTTCAAAATTGCTGTTGCAAATCAAAAAAGTGAAATAGATCGCAAACGAATTTTTGATTTGAATATTGAAAATGTAAAAAAACAATTGGACGCTGTATATGAAAGTTATAACATCATTGCAGACAAAAATATTGCAGCGCGCATGTTTTCTGATGCATTAAACCTAACTGACAAACATCGCATACAAACGATCCAAAAAAGAAATTTTGCAACGAATGATCAAGCTTCATCATTCATCCAAAACGCAATTGATAAGTCCCAATTAAATTCGAAACAGAACTTATACACTACGGTTCTAAAAGATGCTAATTCATTAATTAATTATTCTGATGATATTTTAAATCTTCAAGTAGAGCTTGGCGAAGAGTTAGGCGTTTTCAGAGAAGAATTAAAACGTCGTGAAGGTGTATTGAACCAATTGATGGGGGATTATGTCGCTGTAAAAGAAGTTTTTCAATCGAAAAATTTCATTCCTGACGCAAACTCTACCTTGCGATTGACATTTGGTAATATCAAAGGCTATAGTCCTGCTGATGCGACTTATATGTCTCCATTCACAACAGTAAAAGGTTTGTTGGAAAAAGGAAGCTCTGGTGATCCTGAATTTGCATATCCACAGCCCATCAAAGATGCATGGTTAGCAAAGAATTTCGGGCCATATACGCGTAAAGGCACAAACGATGTTCCGGTGAATATCCTATACAATATGGATACAACGGGTGGTAACTCAGGATCTCCTATCATGAATGCTTATGGCGAATTAATTGGTGTGAACTTTGACCGCTCTTACGACGCAACGATTAACGATTTTGCGTGGAATGAGAGCTATAGCCGTTCGATTGGTGTAGACATACGCTATGTATTGTGGATTGCCGACAAGATTGACAATGCACAGTTTATTCTAAAAGAAATGGGAATCTAATACTTAGAGGTGCTTTAAGCACCTCTAATACTATAAAAGACGTAAGCATGAAATATATCATTACAATAGCTGGTTTGTTTTGTAGTCTAATGACGTTTGGGCAAACCAAAATTGCAAATACGGAAGCTTTACAAAAAATAAATAACGAAGATGTTCAGCTCGTTGATGTACGAACTGATGAAGAATACAGCAAGAAGCATCTTAAAAATTCTATCCATATTAATTGGAATGATAAAGAAAACTTTGATGCTTTAGCGAGTAAATTAAATAAGAAAAAGCCAGTTTATGTGTATTGTTTGTCTGGTGGACGTTCCAATAAAGCTGCACAATATTTGGCAGAAAAAGGTTTCGAAGTATTTGATATTGAAGGGGGAATAATGAAATGGGAAGCATCAAATCTACCTTTAGTTTCTGCTAACGAAAAAACAACAGGAATCACCTATGACGCATACGAATCTCTAACTAAAGGTCATCCAAAAGTACTTGTTAACTTCTATGCGGAGTGGTGTGCTCCTTGCAAAGAATTGGCTCCAATAATTGATAAAATAGCTCAAAAGCATGCAGATAATTTGAAGGTAATCAAGATTGACGCCGATGAAAACAAAGATTTACTTAAGCAACTGGGAATTTCAGGAATTCCCCAATTGTATATATTTAAAGATGGCCAAAAAACTTGGTCAAAATCTGGTTTAACTACTCTTAAAACTTTAGAGAAAAAATTAAAATAATGATGAATACTGCTACACTTATTATCGCTACATTATTTGGAAGTAGTGCCATCATCTTAGGCGCTTTTGGTGCTCATGCATTCAAGAAACTGATTTCAGCCGAAAAGTTAGCATCTTTTGAAGTAGGTGTTCGTTATCAAATGTATTCGGCATTGATTTTACTGATTCTTGGATTTCAATTGAATTTTGATATTTATAGTGAACGCCTAGCTGTATATGGTATTACCGCAGGAACGATTCTTTTCTCTTTTAGCATTTACTTTCTGTCATTCGCCGAATATTGGAAAAAGAATTTGAAATTCTTGGGTCCCATTACTCCTATTGGTGGTTTGCTTATGCTAATTGGATGGATATCTTTAATGATTTCATTTTTGAGATAAGTGTAACATTGATTGAATAACGTATTTAGAGTACAATAACAATATCTCTCAGAAGTTTTAGATTGTATTCAAATTTACAAAGCCATTTCTGAACTTATAAATTCAGAGATGGCTTTTTTTTATAAATAATTATTAAATTAACCATAAATAAATGATTATGAAAAGTATAACCAGCGAACAACACCAAGAATTACTTACCATTTTAGAGAAAAGATTTTTAAAAAACATGCATCGTCATCCTTCTCTAAACTGGGAAGACATATACAATAAATTAAAAAACGATTCACAAAAGCTAAATTCATTATATAGAATGGAAGAAACTGGTGGAGAACCAGATGTAGTTCAATTAACAGAAGATAACGAGGGTATTAATTTCGTTGACTGCTCTACAGAGACGCCAAAAGGGAGAAGAAGTATATGCTATGATCACGAGGCATTGGAATCAAGAAAGCAATATAAACCTGAGGATTCAGCAATAAATATGGCTCAAGAAATGGGAATTCAATTGTTGAATGAAGATCTATATTTCCAACTTCAAAAAGTAGGTGAATTTGATTTGAAAACATCGAGTTGGCTCTTAACACCTAAAGACGTTCGCTCAAAAGGAGGTGCCCTATTTGGTGATAAAAGATTTGGAAGAGTTTTTATATATCACAATGGAGCAGATTCATATTATGGTGTAAGAGGATTTAGAGGAATATTGAAATTGTAAACAATCTTACCAATTAACCTGTTCAATATGGAGATGCTTAGTGGTTATGAAATTGATTAATGCGAAAGATTATTCTTAAATTCATAGAATACAACTCTACAAATATGCATCTACAACACAGAGTTATATAGAACTAAATTATATGATATTGAAAAAACTTGGGTTTACAAACAGAAATAAAATCAAGACAACAACACTAATTTTTTCGGTTCTTTGTTTGATATTGCTTACCAATCTTCAGGAAAGAATGATGATAAAACGTCTCAATGAGACTGTTACATCAATTTATGAGGACAGGGTGGTGGTTGGAAATTATATATTGCAACTGTCTAATTATATAGAGGAAATTGTGCAATCTTTAAAATCAAATCCTTCGAATAACAGCTATTTAATAAATTTACTGTCAAAGATTGATTCCATTAATATAGCTTATGACAAAACTTTCTTGACCGAAAAAGAAAAGATTAATTTCATACAATTCACACAGATTTCCGAAAAAATGAAGAAATCGATTGAAAATGGAAATATCACAGATGCGCTTAATAATGGATCACAGGCGGAAAATATTCTTAGGGTTTTATCATCGATACAAGTTGAAGAAGGTAAAGATAAATTAGACGAGGTATTAGCAATGACTAATACACGAAGTATTCTATCCTATCTTGAGATTGTTATTATTATTGTAATTTCTATTTTAATTCAGAAAATAATATTATCAACAAAACCCTTAATTATCAAAAAAACAGAAAATGATCATAATTTGAATTGAACATTCCTAATATTATTTAGTAAATGGCCCAAATATTTTTAACAAATTTTACTAAAATATTTAATTTATGTATCTTGCCACTCTGTAACTGAATCCCAATGGTTACCAAATTCTATCTATTGATTAAAAGACATGAGTAAAATATCAGTATTATATGTAGATGATGAAGAGAATAACTTGTTCTCATTCAAAGCGAATTTCAGATTAAAATATAAGGTTCACACTGCTATTAGTGGTAAAGATGCCTTAGAAATTCTAAAAAAAGAAGCTATTGACATTATTATTACAGACCAAAGGATGCCTGAGATGACTGGTGTTGAGTTTTTGGAGAAAGTAATTGATATTAATGCAGAACCTATGCGCATATTGTTAACAGGATATACGGATATGGGCGCAGTAATTGATGCGGTGAATAAAGGGAAAATTTTCCATTACCTAACTAAACCTTGGAATGAATCAGAATTGGATGAGACTATCCAAAGAGCTTATCAAATATATTCAGACAGAAAATCAACATTAGAACAATTCTCAAAATTAGAAGTCTCTAATGAACAGCTAGAATTTCTATTAAGACAAAAGCTTTTGTCTTAATAGAAGCTATTTGCTAGGAATATTTACAATAAATTCTGTTCCTTTTAATAATTCAGACTCAATTTCTATTGTTCCCTGAATCTTGAGTATTGCTGCACTTACATTGTAAAGACCAAATCCCATACCTTGGGATTGGTTACTCGCTCGATAGAATAATTTAAAGATCTCTTCTTTAGCATCTTCAGGAATACCAATACCATTATCTTTCACTCTAATAGTCAAATTACCTTTTGAAACTGTGATTGAAACATGTATAAACTGATTCTCTTGCAAATCATTTTGGTATTTAAATGCATTGCTCAGCAAATTATGTATTATTAATTCGATTAATGATAAATCATTTTTGAAATTTGTATTTTGATCAACATCAACTTTAAAGTCAATTTGTGTCTTCTGAACTGATACTTGATAAAATTCCCTAAGCGTGTTTGCTAATTCATGAAAATCAATATCCACAAGTAGCAATTCACCTCTCCTTAGTAAATAGTAGTCCCGCAAGCTATCAATATATTGATCAAGCTTCAGAATAGAGCCTTGCATTAATAATAAGAGGTTGTGTATATCCTTTACTTTATCGTAACCTAAAGCATAAGTTATCGCTGAAAGCACGCCAGTAAGTGGATCACGAAGATCGTGACTTACACTATATGCAAATTTATCTAATTCATCATAAGCTTTTTGTAACTCCTGATTCCTTATATCTAATAGAGATGTTGTTATATAGAATTTGTTTGCCTCTTGAATGGATGAAATAATCTCTTCGTTCATCCACGGTTTACGAACAAACTTAAAGATATTTCCTTTATTAATCGCATCAATGACCACAATCATATCCGCATATGCAGTCAACAATATACGAATTGGACGAGGAAATTTTACTTTGATTCTCTCCAAAAAGTCAACCCCCAACTCATCAGGCATGCGTTGATCACAGAATATTATTCTTATATCTGGATTTTCTGTTAAAATCATCTCTGCCTCCTTGGTATTAGAAGCAATATGAATTTTATAATCAATTCTGAAGTTCGCTTTAAACCCCAAAAGATTGTTTAATTCATCGTCAACATATAGAATTTCAATTTTTTCCATAATATGAATATTTACTTCGGTGATTGCTTAATAGGTAAGATGACATTAAAGATCGTACCACCGCCGATATTGTTTTCAATCAAAATTTTGCCATTATGATTTTCTATGGTTTTATAAGCAATTGACATGCCTAATCCCGTGCCTTCTCCCACATCTTTTGTTGTAAAGAATGGTTCGAAAATTTTATGCTTAATATCATCTGGAATACCTATTCCATTATCCGTTATCTTAATAAACACAGAAGAACCATTATCGATTAGTCCAGTTTCAATTTTTAATACCCCCTCAGATGTAGATTGGAATTTTTTATCTAATGCGTAAATAGCATTTGTTATAATATTTAAGAAAACTTGATTCAATTTTCCTGCATGACACTCAATTATTGGAATGTCTCCGTATTCTTTTATAACTGTAATTTTATCTTTGACTAAAGTATTCAATATTACCATAGTCGATTCTATGCCTTCATTTATATCCGAAAATTTCCAAGTATCTTCGTCGACTCTTGAAAATACACGCAGACTTTTCACTATTTCTGCAGTTCTACTTGCCCCCTCAAACATTCCTTTCAATAAATATTCAACCTCAACTTTAAGGTAATCCAGATCCAATTCGTCTTTATATTCGGCTATTAACTTAGCTTTATCTTCTGGTAAAATTTCATAATTTAAAGCCAATTTTTCAAACTTATCAACAGCATCCCACAGCATATCCATATCTCTACGCAATGGCGCAACATTAGACGTAACAAAGTTAATCGGGTTATTAATTTCGTGTGCAACTCCTGCTGTCAATTGACCTAATGAAGCCATCTTTTCTGCTTCTACAAGTTGTGATTGTGTTTCTTTTAGATGATCAAGAGTGGTCTGTAAAGAATCATTACTTTCGGTCAACTCGCGAGTGCGCTCATCAACTTTTTGTTCCAATAATACATTTTGCTCTTTAACTAAGCGTTCGTTCTCCAGCGAAACTGCCAACTCACGTGCCTGTGATTCCTCATTTTCTTTGCGGTATATATTTATTTTGTCTCCAAGAGCGAATGAAAGTAAAATAGCCTCAATGACCGATCCGATCTGTACTGATCTTAATGTAAAAAAATTATGAGGTAGAATGTTATAATCTTTTAATACGTACACTAATACACTTATTAAAAATATACACCATGCAAATAGAAAATACTTCGTTTGCCTATACTTTTCTCGAGACAATCTAAATGCTAAAATTAGTACAATAGTAGATCCACCTCCTGCTACAAAATTGACCATCTTATATGCAGGAGTTATTATTCCAGCAATAAGTAAAATTATAGCCACTACATATCCAACAATGAATACATTTAATAAAACATTAAATTTTGGTGATTCTTGAGCAGTTTGTAAAAATGATTTGACGAAGAAAATCGCAGCTATACCCGATATTGCACCAGAAAATGTTAGCAATCGACTTGTTACCCATTTATTATCCAAGTCGAGTAATGGCTCAAGCAATCCTAAAATTGCCATTTGGGCTACAACTACCCAAAATATATAATTTACATAAGTATAATAGTGTGCCTCTCTTGTAGAGAAATAAAGGAAAATATTATACAGGATCATGGAGAGCATTAGTCCTATATAAATGGCAGAAAATATATCCGATTGTAAGAGTGAATTAAACAAACTCTTGGGCGTATGAATAGAAATCGGTGCAGAAAGCTGTGTATGACTAAAGAGCTTAAAATAGCATTCAACTTCTTCACCCTTTTTTAAAGGCAATTCAAATAAATAATATTGGTGATTGAACCCCAAATTATCTCCCTTTCCACCAACACGAGAGTCTATACTATCTACAATACCGTCTTTAATCCAATAAAAAACAACATTATCAATATTAGTTTGTGATAAATTAATAACCAATTCATTAACATCAGAATAATTTTTGAGAGAAAATTTAATCCAATTATTTGCTCCGTCCACACCCAAATTAGGTACTTCTTCATCACTTGCAATGAATTTTTCGTTTAGCAGTCTAACTTCATCAAATGTCAACGACCTTGTTTGGTCTTTTAAAATAGAAATATTCTTCCCTATATATTCTCCACAATTTTCAATTGAAAACGTTACGTAATCATTTGCATTTGCAAAAGACGAATAAGCAAAGACGAATAATAAAAAAAGAATAGCTTTAAAATTCATAGGACAACAATTGTTTTATAGATTATTATTATCTCTGATAATTTTCTCAACGTCTATATAATATCTTCCTGAAGGAACATCTTGATCAAGCAGTAATCCACGACATACAGTCGTAGTAATGCTGCCACCTAACACTACCTCCGACGCCAACTGGGGCCATGAAGCTAATGTTTTATTAATTTCAGGAACTGACAATTTCATTCTTTCTGATAGATTTGGAGCATCAACTATTTTCATTAGATAACCCATCTTCTCTTCTTTTGATAAAGTGTTGATGTTATCGCTAGTCAATCCCTCAGCTAAACCATGGATTAGCGGCCTGTCCGGATCTAAATCAAAACGTTCAATATCCAACATCCCTTTATCATTGGTATCCATTACTACAGGAATCTGTGCTGCACGCGCTTTCAAACGACTATTAATCTTTACTTCAAAACTATCACAAACTTCAACTAGCACATCAATACCTCCACTCCCGGTCAAAAAATCATCAAAATTAGATTCCACAACACCCTCTGGAAAGATTTCCACATCTATATAAGGATCTATTTCTGCTATTTCTCGGGCTGCAATCACAACCTTTGGTACAGCCAAATTAAAAACGCCAGTGCGTAATCTATTCATATTACTAAGATCCAAAGAATCAAAATCAGCTAATCTTAATTTACCACAAATACGCTCCATAGCGATAGTCAATGCAATAGATTGTCCGACAGATAGTCCAATGATCCCTATAGTTTTAGTTGTTAATTTACGCTGTTCCTCCTTCGATATTTTAAGCTGATTGCGATTGGTTCTCACTTCAATGAAATCATCTTCCTCAAGAATATGGACCAATGTTTTTCGCCATGGATAATATACCCAAACTCCAAAATCAGCTACATTTTTATTTTTTAAAATAGTACTTCTTAATTTTTCAGATTCTTCCACCCCAACTCCCGTCGGATACCGGCATCGAATAAGTTCTGTTATTTGTCTTTCTATTTCATCAAATACGAAAGCAACATTTTCACTATTTTTGAGTTCATCTAATAGTTTCTTTTCTTCAATATTTGAAGTTCTAAAGAAGATTGGTTTATAAGGAAATTGATTTTCCAAAAGATCTTTCATATATTATGTATTCAAAACTCCTTTACATTATTTGTATATCACTATCATCTAGATCCTTGTCCAACCTAGTTCTTTTAGGTAGATTTGCAATAATTTCATTTAAGTTCCATTGACCTTTAAAATCTAACTCTAATTGGTATTGGATTTCTATCTCTTTAGAACGCAATACTTCAATCCTAGTACAGTTCAAATTATTACGCAAATCCAAAATTGCATTCTTATCCTCATCAGAAGCTAAACCCAATGTGGTAATGTCCTCTAATACCATAGTAGTAGCCAAAAGATCTAATTTGGGATAGTAAAATGTACCATTATTTCCGATACTCGTCTCTTGTCTATATCCTACACTTTTCGTTAAGTTAATCGTATAGGGAGCACATAGCGCAAATAAAGATTTGATTCCAATTTGCTCAGATATAGCAATTGCAGCTCTTGTAAGGAAAATACTTCCGATACCATATCCTGCAATTTCCCTTGAATTCCAAAGACCACAACCTTCACCTGTTCCTTCTTGCGCATATTCCCACACCAAATCAAAAATCTTTGGGTCTAATTTCCCAGTTGCCTCTTCAATAGGAAGAGGTTGTGAGCCACCGGCTACATGAATACGAGCGCCACCATACACATTCTCTCCATCCAAAGATTCTACTATCAAGACAAATGCTGCAGGATTATACATCCAATCATTTTTGGAGGAGGTAACTTTTTTTACACCTATTGCAGTAAGTACATGTTCATGCCCTGCAATAAAACGTTCACAAGTTTTTGGATCGTCTATGGCTCTAAAAGCCCTTAATCGAACGACTGGTCTTCCCTCTTTAAAAACTAATGCCACTGTAAATATTTAATATGGTGTATATATTGATTTGTAATTAAACTAAAGCAACTAATATTCATGGATTAAGTTATATTCTGATTATACTCATCCAATAATTTATAAATGCCTTCTCTGTCTATTGGTTTTATAATGTATTCTTTGATAAACTGATATTCCTGTAATTTCCCTAAGTCTAATGAACTCTTGGAAGAACTAACAATGTATATTGTAGTGGTATGAATAAAATCAAAATTATTAACAACCAGATTTTCGATCAATTCCCATCCATTCATAAATGGCATATTGATATCAACAAAAAGCATATCTGGAAACAAATTGGGATTATCCTTAATAGATGAAAAATGATTCCAAGCGGTTTTACCATTCGAAAAAATTTCGACGTCTATTTCTGTAGAAGGATAATCTTCCAGAAATTTTTTGAATAAGAAACAGAAGATAGCATTATCTTCTACTAGCGTTACGCGCATAGGATTCATAGGTAATAAACACCAAATGTGTTCTAAAATATGTGAGTATCATACCATAATTAGCAATGATAACGTTGTCATCATTAAATAATAATCAGCACGTCAACACTAATAAAACTCTAGAATACAAAAGGTTAGATTGAAAAGACTATATTAAAATAATCTTAAAATTGTTTTCATATCAAATATAACTAATCTTCGAATATCAAAATTAGTTTCACGCAAAATACAAAAACTTTTTATATCCGCATAACTTAACAAAAACATTAAAAAGTAATCTATATATCTTGCGCAATAGCATATCCAGCAGCCCAAGCCCATTGAAAATTGTAGCCCCCCAGCCAACCTGTGATGTCTACAGCTTCGCCACCAAAATACAAACCAGGATTTTTCTTTGATTCTAAAGTTTTAGGATTTAGTTCTGTGGTAGAAATCCCTCCACGCATAACTTCCGCTTTATCGTAACCTTTATCCCCAGCAGGTTTGACTATGAACTTGTGAATAGTATCAATTATTAATTTGGCATCAACCTTACTTAAAGATGCAATTTTTACATCTAATGGCAAGAATTTACCCAAAGCATCAACCATTTTTCTTGTAAAAAAATCGTTTAACATCTGTCCGACAAGACGCTTTCCTCCATTATTACGTTCTTGCTTGATGACATCCTCCAATTTGAATTTTGGCAACAAGTCGATGGTAAAGGTATCTCCAGCTTTCCAATAGGATGAAATCTGCAAAATAGCTGGTCCACTCAACCCCCAATGTGTAAAAAGGATATTCTCTTCGAAAGATATTTTGTCATTATAAACCCGCGCAAAGACCGAATTCCCAGAAAGTGAAGCATACCAGTCTGCATCTTTCCCTGTGATGGTCAATGGTACCAAAGCGGGTGCAGTTTGTACAATTTTAAGATTAAATTGACGCGCTACGCGTAATGCAAAATCCGAAGCACCTAACTTGTGCACAGGCAAACCTCCAGAGGCAAAAACTATTTTTTGAGCTGTTAATTTTTCTTCTTTACCATTACGAATAATGGTAAGCTCATATTCTTGAGCAACTTTATCGACAGCTTTGACCAAGGTATTGAGCCACAAATCTTGACTTGTTTCGTATAACAACTTGGTAAACGTTGCTACAATATCTTTTGCTTTATTTGTCGTAGGAAATAGTTGACCTAGTGTCTTTTCCTGTGGTTTTATTCCACCAAAATTTTCAAAAAACTGAATGGTGTCTTCTACTGTCCATTGCGAAAAAACAGCATTCAAAAATTTGGGATTTTCGGAAACGAAATTTTCTATAGAAGTTCCAAGGTTGGTAAAATTACAACGTCCTCCTCCGGAGATGAGAATTTTAGCGCCAGGCTTATCATTTCCTTCAAGAACCAATGTCTTCTTCCCTAACAAACCTGCCTGCGCAGCACACATCAATCCACACGCTCCAGCTCCAATAATTATTGCATCGTAATTTGCCACTATGTTTTCTACTTAGAATGCCAAAGATAGGTCGTCTTGCCAAATATGACAAGTTTATAGAAATGAAAAATCCCGAAGCATCTTTAACTTCGGGATTTCATCTTTAATATTTTGAAGAAATAAGCTCTCCTTCTACAGTTACTGTTCGTCTTTCTCGAGAGGAGATATCTCCCAATTCAAGAATACGTATCACGTCGCGGGCTTCTTCTGGCTTGATGAATAATGCGTCCTCACCACGCAATGTCGCAACAATATTTTTATAAAAATCCTGTCCCGTACCGATCTCACTTAAAACATACTCGTGCACATCTTCACCGTTCTCTAATAGAGAAAGTGAACCTTGTATTTCTGCTGATTCTACACCCCAATCAGCTTTAGACTCCGGGCGAACACCTGCACGTAACAAATTTTCCTGTGGATCAACTCCTTTTTTCACAAAAGAACCATTCATCCCATAAATAGCAAATCTTGGAGTTGGCTCTTTCGCTAGCATTTGGCCTCTTAAAATAACTTTAAGACGAGGATAAGATAAAATATATTCAAAGTCATCAATTGCTTCAGCGCCGTCACGTTGTACGCGTAAATCCGCAAAAACATATTCCGGATGACCAAATATTTGTAAAGCTTGATCGATCAAATGTGCACCTAAGTCGTAATGAATTCCAGAACCAGGACCAGCCTGTTCACGCCACGCTCCTTCTCTCAAAAAATTACGAAAACGGTCAAATCGCGCTTCATAACTTACTACTCTGCCTAATCTTCCCTCAGCTAATACACGTTTCACAGTTTTGAAATCTGAATGGAATCGTGCATTGTGATGCACTGACAGTAATAATCCTTTTTTCTTCGCTAAAGCGATTAATTCATCCGCTTCCGATGTGGTATTGGTAAAAGGCTTTTCGACGATGACATGTTTACCGGTTTCCAAAGCTTGCTTGGTCAGACTGTAATGCACATCATTGGACGTTGCTACCACTACAATATCCACTTCAGAATCATTGATTATTTCATCTGCCGAAAGGACGCCAATAGCTTCTGGATAGCGTTCAGCTAACATTTTTTGTTGCTCTTCTTTACGAGCAGTAACCTTATATAATTCTAAATCTGGATTACTTGCAATAAAAGGAGCATGAAATACATGTCCACCAATTGAAAACCCTATTAAACCTACTTTGTATCTCTTCATAGTTTTATTCTGGTGCATATAAGATGCCAAATATACTTAGGTATTATCGCAAAAAAAATAATCTAACCAAAATGGTTAGATTATTTCTCAATTATATATTGAATGCTCTGTTACATTCTCTCTGGAACCTGGATTCCTAACAGACGTGTTGCCTTAGCTATTACTTTGGCTGCTGCAGCTGATAAATGTAAACGGAAAGTCTTTACATCAACATCTTCTGCTTTCAAAATCGTCTCTTCATGATAGAATTTGTTGTACAATTTAGCAATCTCATAAGCATAATTTGCTAATTGTGCAGGACTAAACTCTTTTGCAGCGATTTCAATTACACTTGGGAATTGTCCCAAAGCCTGAATCAAATCACGTTCATACGTTGATATATTAGTTGGAATAGCTATTGCTGCATCAGAATTAAATTCAGCTTTGCGCAATACGGACTTGATACGAGCGTGCGTATATTGAATAAATGGTCCTGTATGACCTTGAAAATCCACCGATTCGTTCGGATCAAATAACAATCGTTTTTTAGGGTCAACTTTCAACAAGAAATATTTCAAAGCTCCCATGCCGATTGTATCGTAAAGTGCTGCCTTTTGTTCTTCAGAAAAATCTTCAGTTTTTCCTAATTCTTCAGTACGTGATTTAGCCGTCTCCACCATTTCAGCCATCAAATCATCAGCATCTACGACAGTTCCTTCACGAGATTTCATCTTTCCAGAAGGTAAATCCACCATACCATATGATAAATGGAATAAACCATCTGCCCAAGATTTGCCTAGTTTTTTTAGAATAGTAAACAACACTTTGAAGTGGTAGTCTTGCTCATTACCTACTACATAAATAGACTCACTCATTCCGAATTCGTCGTATTTTAATTGTGCTGTACCCAAATCTTGTGTGATGTAAACGGATGTTCCATCACCGCGCAACACCAATTTTTGGTCTAAACCTTCATCCTTCAAATCAATCCACACCGAGTTGTCTTCTTTTTTGAAGAAAACACCGCTTTCCAGACCTTCTTGGATAATATCTTTACCTAATAAATAGGTATTTGATTCGTAATAAAATTTATCGAAATCAACACCAAGTTGTTTATACGTCTTCTCAAAACCAGCATACACCCAACCGTTCATTTTAGACCAAAGCGCGATTACTTCCTCATTCCCTGCTTCCCATTGACGCAACATTTCTTGCGTCTCCAACATCAAAGGCGCATTCTTCTTCGCTTCGTCTTCCGTTTGACCTTCCGCTTTTAAAGCTTCGATTTCTTTTTTGTATTCTTTATCGAAGACCACATAATATTTACCTACTAAGTGGTCACCTTTCAAGCCTGAAGATTCTGGTGTTTCACCATTTCCGAACTTCTGCCAAGCCAACATCGATTTACAAATATGCACACCACGGTCATTTACCAAATTTGTTTTGATAATATCATAACCGTAAGCTTTCAAAATTTCCGCTACCGAATACCCTAACAAATTGTTGCGAATGTGGCCCAAGTGTAAAGGTTTATTGGTATTAGGTGAAGAATATTCCACCATCAATTTTTTACCATTTTCAGGGAATTGACCGAAATTTTCAGCAGTAATAGTCTTATTCAACAAAGCAATCCAATACGAATCCGATAATGAAATATTCAAAAATCCCTTTATCACATTGAAAGCCGAAATAACTTCAATATTTTGTTGTAAATACTCCCCTATTTCTGTACCTGTTTGTTCTGGAGACTTTTTGGAGAAGCGAGTTACGGGAAAAGTAACGATAGTGATTTGACCTTCAAATTCTTTTCTTGTCTCTTGCAGAGAAATTTGCGATTCTGGAATATCAGCACCATAAAGCGCTTTGACAGCGGCAACAGTTTGTTGAACTAGTGTATCTTGTATCGAATTCGTCATGTAATTATTGCGTAATAATTCTATCTTTCTGATAATGAACGGGAAAAATAACACCCAATGTATTTAGGTATTCATTATGAAAGTATATCTTTGCAAAAATAATAAAAAATGCAGAGCTATCAGGAATTTCTTGACTTAAGTGTTGGTTTTCCCCAAGACGGATTCGAAATCATCGACGACGAATTGTATTTCCACGATTTGAATTTGATGGAAATGATTGAAACGTATGGCACGCCATTGCGTTTTACGTACCTACCTATTGTCAGCAAAAAAATACAACAAGCGAAAATCTTGTTTCAAACCGCGATTTTGAAACACAACTACCGTGGTTCGTATAAGTATTGTTATTGTACCAAGTCGTCGCACTTCAAACACATCGTAGAAGAAGCGTTAAAAAATGATATCCACTTGGAGACTTCATCTGCATTTGATATGCCGATGATTGATTCATTGGAGCGTCAGGGAACGGTAACGAAAGACATTACGGTGATTTGTAATGGTTTCAAAACGTATCAATACAAACAGTACATCATCGATATGATCCATGATGGCTACACGAATATCATTCCTGTATTGGACAACAAGGAAGAATTCAATTTGTATGATGATGAGATTGAATTGGATGAGCCATGTGCTTTGGGTATTCGTATTGCTTCAGAAGAGCAACCTGATTCTCAATTTTATACGTCTCGATTAGGTATTCGTCAAGAAGACGTTATTGAATTTTACAATAACAAAATTGCAGACAACCCTAATTTCAAAGTGAAGTTATTACACTTCTTTATCAATTCTGGTATTTCGGATACGCCGTATTATTGGAATGAGTTAGAGAAATATGTAACGCTTTACTGTAAATTCAAGAAGATAAATCCAGATTTAGATACATTAGATATCGGTGGTGGTATGCCTTTCAAAGATTCATTGGTTCATGATTTTGATTATGAATACATGGTCAATGAAATTGTAAACCGTATCAAACAAATCTGTGCGCACCATGAAGTAATGGAACCAGATATCATTACGGAATTTGGCAAATATACAGTTGCTGAGGCTTCAGGTATCTTGTACAAAGTACTGGGTCGTAAACAACAAAATGACCGTGAAAGATGGTTTATGATTGATGGTTCATTCATCACGAACTTACCGGACGTATGGGCATTGAACCAAAAATATATTTTGCTACCAATCAACAATTGGGATTCAGAATACGAACGCGTAAACTTAGGTGGTATTACTTGCGATGGTCAAGATTATTACAATCAAGAAGCACACATGAACTCTGTATTTATGCCTAAAACACGTAAAGTACAGTACTTGGGATTTTTCCATACAGGGGCTTACCAAGATGTATTGTCAGGTTATGGTGGTATTCACCACTGTTTGTTGCCTTCTCCTAAGCACGTATTGATACGTCGCAACAGAGACGAGACTTTCAACTATGAAGTTTTCGGTGAAGAGCAAAACTCGAAACAAGTAATGAAACTATTGGGCTACCAATAGAAAATATAAAAGAAACGCTGTTCCTATCGAACAGCGTTTTTGGTTTATGACTAATGGAAAACTTAGACTATTTAATTGCGACAGGTACAAATACGATTTCTTTGTAACCATCTTTTTCATACATTACACCGATTGAGTTTTGCTTTACTAATACGATATCACTATAGGCAGCGTATGCCCCACCTTTATAACCTTCTGGACTTTTAGCCACAACTTTGTTGAAGTACCAAGTTTTACCTTGATCCTTCGATAAACGCAAAGTCAGGTTATCACGCTTATTTTCATCCGCTGCATTGATGTGTGCTAGGACGAACTTTTTACCTTTTTTCCAAGATAAAACAGCGCCTTGATTGATTGGATCAGGAAGATTAGCATCAGGTGCTGATGAAACCCAAGTGTGGCCACCATCGTGTGAAATCGAAATCACTCTTTGTTTTGGCGTCAACTGCTGATTACGTGAAGTCATGTAGACCGAATTCTCGCCAATTTGAGCTGCTAAAGATTCATTGGTTCCTGGATAAGGTACTTTCTCACTCAATTTGAATGTCTTGCCATGATCGTCCGAATAATAAGCGTGCGCATTCCAATCTTTATTTTGCGGCTGTGGATCTCCTGCATTGTGGTTTCCTGCTATATAAATTCTACCTTTATTCGGTCCAGATACGAACTGAAAACCATGACCAGGTGTATTCGCATACGTTCTCCAATCTTCTTTAAAATTATATGCTGGATTGATTTGCGGCTGCTTAGGTCGGTGAGCTTGCGTTGTGATATTCACCGCTTCTGACCACGTTTTTCCAGCATCTGAAGATACTTTGTACCACACTTCACGAAGACCTTTGCCCTTACGAACGTCCCCTTCGTGATCGTTTCCTGTATTGTAAAATAAGAAAAGTCTACCTTGTGGATAAGCCGGATCCAATAAATCTACTACTGGAGCTGGATTTCCAGCTTGCAATTTGTCATAATCTACCGCCACTTGTAAAGCTCCCCAAGTTTTACCGCCATCTTTACTGATTTTGTATACAATATCCACATTACCAAAATCACCAGAGTGATCTACACGTCCTTCAGAAAAAGCAATTAACTCACCAGATTTTCCCTTCACGATAGCTGGAATACGGTAACTTGCATAGCCGTCTTCACCAGATTTAAAAACGGTTACTTCTTGTGCCATTAGCACAAAAGAAGCCGTGATTGCACAAAAACTTAAAAATAGTTTTTTCATAGTATTTATAATGTTTGTTTTTTATTTCGTTTCTATTGGAACAAACGTAAACATCCATTTGGAGGGATTGTCCCATGTTCTACCTCTAAATTCTGCTACTGGAAGTTTTAATAACACCTCATTCCAACCTTTTTTTAACATAATCATTGTCGGAGCTCGATAAGTATAACCTTCATCAATTAGAGGAACTTCTGATTGCCCTTGCTGACCTGCATTTTGCCATTTCGGCGGCGCAATACGAACACCATTCACATAGGCTTGGCTTCCTTTATTATCCCACTTATCCAGTTCTGGTGTATCGGTCAAATAAGACCTCGAGAAATTATTAAAATCAATCCAGAAAGGCTTTAACTCCTCTGTATCAGACCAAATTTTTGTACGAGCGTAATAGGTAGTATTCTTTATTGGATTGGAAATTGCTCCTTCAATTATATCACCAAACCAGTGCTTCAAAATAACAGTCCCTCCTTCTACGACTTTCGTAACCTCATGTTGTGCAAACGGATTTTTTTCTATTGCAAAACTTTTATATACATCACCTAAATTATCAAAAGGACCAATTAATTCCCATTTTATTCCCAATTGAGACACATATGAAAAAGGCTTCTCCGCAAAATATAATTTCTTATGAAGAAGCAGTCTCTTTTCAAAAGCAACAAAATCGTTATAGTTTATATCATCTGCAGAAACAATATTAGCGATCCATCCTGCTCGACCTCCACCTTGCCAAATGCGCTCGGCGAAAGTTAAAATAGCCGGATAAATAGCACTGTGGTGAAACATATCAATTGGTTTTGCTACAGCACGATCAGGCCATGAGCATAATGTGGCTCCAATGAAATTCTTATGTTCCTTATCCACTTCTCCAATTTTACGGTGAAATAATGTAGTCACCGTTTCCAAAGGATCCATATGATTTATGTACAAATGCTTGGATTCGATGTATATTTTATCGCCTTTTTCCTCGATCAATTTTGGTCCGCCCATCCACATTTGGCGAATAGTCTGCGGCTCCAAATTACTTCCAGGATCCCATCCAATTGTCTTCTTATACCCTAAATTCTCTACATACTTTGTGATTTCAGGCATGAAATTTTTATTCGTGATCTTCACTTCATCCCCGCCGATATGGATGACATCTAATTCAGGAAAGTTCTGACGAAATTCGGTTAACAATTCCTTGATGAATACCATTCCAGAATCCGATTGCATATCCACGCCAAAGAATCTTTTGAAGGCAGCACTATGTCCAGGCATATCTATCTCTGGTAGAAATGTAATATGACGTTCTTTACAATATTGCATTAAATCTTTGAAATCTTGCTTCGAGTAATACTGACCTTTCCATCGTGTCATTACTGAAGCATCTGTCAAGCCTGGATATTTGTCACTTTGCAATCGCCAAGCAATATCTTCAGTAAAATGAAAATGTAGCACGTTCAACTTGTATTGTGCCATGACATCAATTTGCTCTTTGATCATATCCACAGGTTGGAAATTACGACCGACATCAATCAAATAAGCACGCCATGAAAAAGCCGGCTCATCTTGAATGCTAGCAAATTGAATCTTATGATTCAATACCGAAAATTGTTTTAAGGTTTGAAGTCCATAAAAAATTCCAGCAGCAGTTTTTGCCGTAACATTAATTTCATTACTGCTAATTAGCAAGTTATAACCTTCATCTTTACCTTTTAAATTAGGTTGAATATTTAAAGTAACGGTTGGAATTCGTTTTTTTAGCGGTTTATTTACAATATTTATACCCCAAGATTTAAAAATATTCTTCAGAATTTCGTGCTCAGACGTAAGCGATGAATTGGTCCTTTTAATGTAAACACCATTACTCAAATCCAAGTTTTCTTGTCCCCAAACAGCATGAATAGGCTTGGGGATAATGTTATCTTGTGCTTTTGCAACTCTACTAGTTGCCGTCCAAACAATTACTAGTACAAGTAGATTTATTGCTTTCATCATTATTCAAATATTTCTTTAATAGCATATAACAATACCATTCCTGACGAGGCAAATGAAATGGGCCTTTAAATAAATTACCTTTAGCAGTTTGCGCTACGGAACCATCTCTATGCAAATAGCCAAACCATTCGCCATTTTCTTTATCATGAAAATGTTTATAGGCGTATTCGTGGATTTGTTTGTGCATTGCGGCATATTTCTCATCTTTTGTGATTTCATAAGCGAATAAAGTTGCGATGATAGTCTCATTCTGTGGCCACCAGAATTTCATGTCTTGCCAATATTCCTGCACAGGTTTATCATACACATCTTTGAAATATAAAATACCACCATGCTCAGCGTCCCAGCCTCGCTCCCACATGTAATCCAGCATACGACAGCCAAGATCAATTAACTTCATATCGCTTTTTCGATGTTTTGCCTCATGAAGGATAAACCAAGCGCCTTCTATTGCATGCCCTGGATTCAATGTACGTGCATCGATATGATCAATTATTTCCCCATCTAACCCCACTTGTTCCATCACACAACGGATATCATCTTTTACAAAGTACTTTTCGATACGTTCGATACAGTACGTTATTGTCTCCTCACAGCGATCATCACCTATTGACTCGCGGAGTTGCTGTGATGTATTCAACATAATCATTGGAATACCTATCCCTTGAGTCGGTCTAGTTGATTCAAATTTAGGTTCCATTTGCTTTTCGCCATATAGGTAAGAAAGACAAGTTCCAAAAATTTTTCGCGCCAAATCAGCCGCTTCTACATTTCCTGAAGCTTTAGCATATGCTGCAAAAGCAATGACCGCGAACGTTTCGGAGAAAAAATATCGACGCATACGTATTGGATTTCCTTCTCTATCCACGTGAAAATACATTTTTCCGTTCTCGGCAAAACACTTGTTTTTCAAAAAATCATAACCAATTTTCGCACCATCCAACCATTCTTGTTTTGGTTCAACTGTGTTATACAAAGTAGCTAGCAACCAACATGCACGCCCTTGAATCCAAACCGCTTTGTCTGTATCGATCAAGGTTCCATCTGCATCGCGCATAAGCAGATATCCTCCATGTTCCAAATCATATGAACGTGGGAACCAAAATGGAACGGTATCTTCAAGAAGTTGGTTTTGGTAAAACTTTGCCAAATCTTTTAAATGTTCATCTGTATATTTCATCTCAATCAATTTTTAAATTAAAGGTGGACACAGGTACTGCTGTATCACTTATTAAATTTCCAGTTGTAAATGGCGAATAGCCATATTGGATGTTAATCACATCGTTTAGAATGGGAATTCTCAATGTATTGCCTTCTACACGTGCCGAGCGAACCTCAAGTATAGTACCGTAAACTTCAACAACTTGTAAATCATTGATAGAATCACCATTTGAAAGTTTTAAAGTCTTACAATGATCAAATTCAATAACAATTTCGTTGTCAGCTTTTCTATACGAAATAGGCTGAGGCGAATCAGCAACAATATTTTCATGGTAAGTATGCTGACGTATCAAATTGGCTAATCGCTTTCCAATTATTAATTTATTCTTCGGATGCACATCTGTCAGATGCCCAACGTCAGAACTAATTGCCATATAGCAATTAGAAATATCATTACTAAGCAAACGTTGCGAATCACGAAATACCGACCAAGAAGGTCTATTCATACTAGAGAGTTGCACAAAATAAAATGGTAGATCTTTTCTAAAAACATTACGCCATGATTCTACCATTGTTTTGAACAAGTGTGCATGATGCTCGATATTGTGCGCATTGCTCTCGCCTTGATACCACAGAACACCATTGATTTTTGTATCCTTCCATTTAGTAATTCCAGCTTCGAAATTATAGGCAGGATCGTAAGGGTGACGCTGATGTTTCGTTTTCGAAGCTTCCATATTTTTAGCCCCACGTTCACGACAAAAGTCTTGCACAAAATCAGAAGTTTTCCAAGTATGAATATAAGTCGCAAGTAGATTGTCATGCTCTAAAACCGATCGTGGAATCCAAGATTCTGTATTAGATCCACCTACCGAAATATCAATAATTCCAATGGGAACTTGCTGTGATTTATATAACTCGACAGCTGTCATATACGCTATTGCGGAAAAATTTTGCACAGCGTCTTTAGAAGATTTTTGCCAATTTCCGGAGAAATATTGCAACTCATTAACTTTATCCAATTGCTCTGCATCCCAAACAATATTGGAGGTTTCAATCAAATTTTTATTCTTAAAAACTCTTATTTTTTCAAATGATTGCACCTTATTCAAAATAGAATCCGCACCTAAAGCGTGTTGTAACTCAAAAGCCATATTTGACTGACCTGAAGACAAATAAACATCTCCAAATAACACATCAGTTAATTCAATTTTCGATTTCGTTGTGCGTACTTTGATGCTAAAAGGTCCTCCTGCCGATTGAGCAGGAAGATCTATTTCCCAATTCCCAATTCCATTAGAGATAGTGTGGTATTTTTTGTTTTTAAATTCGATAGTTACAGTTTCATTCGCAGAAGCTTTGCCTCTAATTTTATTGATTACTTTGCGTTGCAATACCATATGATTTCCAAATGTCTCATGCAGCGATAAGGCTTGCTGAATAGGTTTTATATATGGCGCAACATTTTCTGCGATTAATTGCGCTCCTCTACTATTTGGATGCAAATAATCATCAAATAGATCAATACGTGCTGCCAATACAGAATGATTATCAATCAGAGTAGCATTTTGCGCTTTTGCTATTTGCGGAATCAATGCTTGAATTTGATCAAACCAATCTCGCGTTCCTGATAAAAATCGACGATGTCCACTAAAAATTGGTGTCATCGTACAGATGAATACTTCAGCTTTTGGATTGATTTTCCTAAAATTTTTTATCAACTGACTATAATCACCTAAAAATTCATTCTTATAATTTGGCCAATTTCTCGGATCCGTATCATTCAAACCTAAAGCAATAACGATTACATCAGGTCTAAAAGATAAAGCCTTAGTATAAGCTTTGGTTTTGTGGTAAGGATTATGTCCCTTTCTTAACAATGTAGCACCGGAATGTCCAAAATTACCAACCACAAATCCTGATCCCAACAACTTTTGCAATTGTGCGGGATAATTATGTGTTGAATCACTTATACCATACCCTTCAGTGACCGAATCGCCAATAAAAGCTACACGCTTTTGCGCTTTGATAGGTAAAACCAAAGAACAAAAGCTAATTAAAAGCAAGGTAATTTTAACTAGGTTGCTCATTGTATTTAGGACGTAAAACAGATAATTGTATAATCAAGACTACAAACACAATAACAGCTAATAGCGCAAAATCAGAACCTAGATTACCTTCGTCAGCAGAAGCTCCTAGTAAATTAGTAATATATGCCCCAGCAAAGACGCCAACCATGTTCATAATCCCGTAAGCTGTCGCACGATATTTGGCAGATACAAATTGGCAAAGAATAGGCATATTATTCGCATCAAACATCCCAAAACCAAATCCAAACATCAGTCCTGCGCCAACAATTGCCCAAATCGTAGTCCCATAACCAATAAGAAATACGGCAGGAATTGTTAATGCCAAACCTATTGCACTGGTATATATACGACCTCTAATATTTTTTTGAACCCACTTATCCGAAAGAATACCACCGAAAATTACGCCTACAAATGATGAAAATGCGATAGTAATTGTAGATAATGGACCTGCTTTTTCCATTGGAATATTAAGATTGTCGGCAAATAATGTTGGCAACCAGTTTTTCGTAGCCCATCCTGGTAAACTTGGAACTGCGAAATACAAAAGGATTACCCAGAAAGCGATATTGCTAAATAGAATCGGTATACCTTTTAACACGGAAGTGCGATCTTCGGTAATTTTTTCTAGTTTTACGCGAGCTTGTGTCTCGAAAAGTGTAAATACTAAGATTAATGCATAGACAATTCCTACTAAACCAAATAAAATAAACGTGTTCTGCCAAGAGTAATTGGATGCAACAGTAGCTCCAAATCCTCCCAAAGCTTGTCCAAAATACAAGCCTGTCATATGAATACCTACAGCTAATGATCTGGATTTGTCACTGTGATAATCAGCAATCAACGACAATCCTGCAGGAATATATATAGCTTCACTAACGCCCATTACTGCGCGCAGCGCATACAATTGGTCGTACGAAGTCGCAAAGCCCATCAAAAGCGTAACACCTGACCAAACGAATAGACTAGAAATAATCAACCATTTTCTATTCAATTTATCAGCCAATACCCCAGCAACTGGACTCATACAGCCGTATATCCATAAGAATACAGCCATTAGATTGCCAAATACCGCAGCACTTTCAAGCGACACAATATCCATCGCCATAGCTGGACGCATAGTCGATAAAATTTGTCTATCCATATAGTTGAGTAGTGCGACAAACCAAAGTAAGCCGACTACGACCCAAGGATATATTTTACTATTTTTCATAATCAAGGTTTATATGGTCTTTTATTTAATCTTACCCATTAAGATTTGATTGGTTCGAACTCCCGCTCGCACTTCACCGCTTGGAATAATTATGTTACCATTTTTGATAATTGCTGTCGTAGTCACTGGACTTTCTCCTTGCAGTTTATTTGAAGATTTCCAAATTTTGTCTGCTAGATTATAAGTCCATACATTCTTAGAAAATCCTGGATGCGAACGTTGCATATTATTCTTTTTCACTATAAGTTCAGTCTTTTTATTATCGTCAGATTCTAAATTTATAGCACCGATTAATTCTTCTACTTGATGAAAAATGTGGGCATTGTCGCCTCCTATCACTATCAAGTTACCATTGTAAAAACCTCCTGTTCCAGCAGCTAAAGCCTCTGGCAATCTATCTAAAAGTGTTATTTTTTTGGAAGACAGGTTTAATTCGAATACCTCATCGTACATATCACTTTTAGCATTCGTATTCCTTTTGCGCCCACCTATGATATAGATATTTTCTTTTTCATCAGAAGTAATGACAGCATGAGTCAGAGGTTTTGCTAATTCAGCAAATTCTTCCCAATTGGAATTAGCTTCCTCAAACTTTAATCTATATACTTTATTCGAAACTAAATCTGCATTCTCCCCGCCCACAAAATATATGTATTCATTTACTCGAGCGACACCACCATTGGTTAGTTGCTTTGGTAATAATGGTAACTGAACACGTTGAAAAGAATCATTCTCTAAAAAATACCGATACACATCAGCAGTGGCTGTTCCATTTCTTTCTCCACCAACAGAATATATTGAATTTCCAACAGAAATATTAGCGGCATACGCCACACTGTCGCCAAATGACTGCGTATTAGAAACTGTAAAGCCATTATTGTGATCTTGGGTATAGAGGTAAACATCTTTGCTGTATACCTTTTGACCTCCATCCCATGGCATTCCATTAGGAAAGTTTGCTCCGCCAGCAACTACCAATACATCTCCGATAATACCTGTAACTGGCCCTGCTACGCCAATGTGTTCCTTATTATCGACTCCCACAGGCAATTTGCCCGCAATGGTCCAATCTATTTCCAAATTAGTTTCCTTCATATCACATGCCGATACAACCACACAACAAAGCATCCAACCAAGACGACTCATTAGAATTTTGATTTAAAAGTTTCGAAGTCCAAAGTCGCAACATCATCTTTAAATTTTTCAAATGTTTCTGCGCTCATATTTGCTATCGGCAGTCTAAATTCACCACAATCAACGCCGATCAATTTCATATATGCCTTGCCTGTAGCAATTCCACCATACTTACCCAACAAAAGAATCATATCAATTGATTTTTGTTGTAAAGCATTTGCCTCTAGCAAATTACCTTCTTGATAAGCTTTCATTAAATCGTGGTACAATGGTGCTGCATAATTGTAGGTACTTCCGACTGCACCAGTACAACCTAAGACCAATGATGACAACATATTCTCATCTCTACCCCAAAGCATATTGTATTTTCCATTCTCAAAGTTCATACACGACAAGAAATCCATAAAATCTTCGTGTGTATATTTTATTCCTGAGAAGGTTGGAATTTTTCCATCGATTTCTTTCAACAAATCATACATTGCATAATTGCCTCCTGTTAACACAGGAATGTGGTAATAATAGAATGCTGTATTCGGAGCTACGGATGCAATTTCTGCACAACATTTAGCTAATTGGACGACATTTGCAGGCTTAAAATAGTATGGCGATGTAAATGATATAGCATCCGCACCAGCTTCTTCAGATATTCGAGCTAATTCTTTACATTCTTTGATATTGGTTCCTCCCAAGAACATCATCAACGCGAAATCCCCATCTTCTTTGGTTAGGCTTGTCCACGCTCTCAACACCTTAACTTTCTCATCGAAAGTCAAAGAAACACCTTCACCCGTAGAACCACATATAAATGCGCCAGTTACACCATTGGACTTAAGGAGTTGATAGTATGAAGGAATTATATCCAAATTCAACTCTCCAACCTCATTCATTGGAGTAAACGGTGCTGCAATTAAGCCATCAATTTTTTTGTTATTCATATTTATTTAGTCTTTAACATATCCAAAGGCAATATGTCATACATAACAAATATATAACATACTGCCTAACTTACAAAGTTTATGTACCAGAATAACCTGGATTTTGGTCACCTGTTAATGTTGGGTCTGCCGCCATAGTACCAATATCTACTGGCCACAATATCTTGTGCTTTTGTCCTTCTACATTATCCAATACACCCAGTAATGGAATATCTTTACGAAATACTAAAGGTTGTCCATTTGCGTCTTGCATTCTTCTTAAGTCATACCAACGTTTACCTTCAAATACAAATTCCTTTGAACGTTCTCGAAATATTGCAAGCTCATTTGATTCGAAATTCCCATGTACAAACTGCGGTGCTGTTCCATTGTAAGCCCTATTACGTACGAGCATAATTTCATTGGTAGGATCTTCTCCCAATTTATTTTTGATTTCTGCTAATAATAGATGAGCGTCAGACAGTCTATAAACTGGATAATCATCGGCGTAAGTACGCACGCCATTAACAAAAGTTCCTAAGAATTTACGCAATACAGCGGCGCGGTTAGCATCTTTATTGAGATTTAAAAATGTAGTGTTCTTACGTTGATCATTTTGATCATAAGTGTCATACAAATCGATTTTATACTCATAACGTATCAGTGTTCCACTTGACGCAATCTGCAATGGATCATTCGATACTGCTACGCCATTGTGATCAACAAAACCCGTTAAGTTATCAGATTGTTGATATATAAAATTAGCAACTAAGCCATTGGTCGCCTCACCTACCTGATAGCGAATTGCAAAAATAATCTCTGCGTTCCCTTTTGAAGCAGGAACACTGGATGAATTGAATACATTTGCAAAATTACTCTGCAAAGTAAATCTTGGTATTACAGATTCCACCGCAGCTTTGGCTGTTTGTAAATCCGCAGATACATTTGAAGGTGCTGTTCCATCAATGTTTACCTTAGCTGACCACAAATAAACTTCTGTTTTTAGCATTTGTGTAGCTGCTAGCGACCATTGTCCTTTTTGTGCTTTGATCGTGTAATCGTTATTGAACGATTGTGTAGACTTATCAATATCTGCTTTGATAAAGTCTAAGGTTTCTTTTTCTGTTTTCGTTCTTGGTGTATAAGCCTCTTCAGCAGAACTTGGTGTATTGATAGCAACTTTCGGTTCTGTAACAAGTGGCACTCGACCATACGTACGGAACAAATGAAAGTAATAAAAAGCACGCAATCCATATGCTTGACCTAAGAAATATCCCTTTTGGTCATCTGCTAGGTAGGTTGAATTCTCAACTTGATAGATAAAATTATTGATCTGAAAAATTTGAGAATATAAACCCGCCCAAGAACTGTATCCTGGTGAACTCTCACGTATATCTTGTGTGATTAGACCTTGTGAATTTAAAGTAGAAGTCCCCGTAAATCCAGTACCTGTTTTAAATGTTCCTCCTCTAATTTCACCTAAATTCCATATGGTATTTTGAGCGCTTCGCAATTGTGCGTGTAAACCAATCATTGCGCCATTTACTTGATCAGCATTTTTCCAAAAGCTTCCACTAGCGAAATAATCTTCAGGAGCAAGATCTAATTCAAATTGATTACAACTTGTGTTTATTAAAAATGCAGAAGCTATAGCGATTGATAAAAATATTTTTCTCATGGTAATAATCTTAAAATATTAATTGTACACCTAAAATAACAGTTCGTGGTAATGGATAACCTCCACCTCCTTGACCTACACTTCCACTCTCAGCAGAGAATAAAGTATTCTTTGTCCAATAGTGTAGATTTTGACCTGTCAACGAAACATTTAATGCTTCTAACCTACTTTTTTGTAGCAATGAGCTTGGCAATTTATAGGCTATCGATATTTCTCTAAAAGCTAAATAATCACCTTTGTTGTAGAACATACTGCTTTCACGACTTGTATTATTTTTGAAATTTTGGTCTGCCCAGTAATATGTTGGATATTTAGCATTTGGATTTTCTAATGACCAAGTATCATATACGTAGTTTGTAGTATTAAATGTTCCTTGCATCATTCCTGCAAACCACACCTTTGGTCCGTCGTAGGCAACAAATCCTAAAGCATAATCAAATCGTGCACTTAAACTCAAATCTTTCCATCTTGTATTTAAACCAAAACCGCCAGTCCAACGTGGTACAGTTCTACCCTGGTATACACGATCATTGGAGTTAATTATGCCGTCGCCATTCACATCCTTCCACATAACATCACCCAATGCAATTGGGAAATGTAAATTTTTATCACTAACACTCATCGCAGCATATACATCTGGGTGAACTAATGCTCTTGCACCACCTAGATCTTTTATTTTACTAGCGTAATTATCCAAGTCTTCTTGTGTACGAATTATTCCTTCAGCTTGATAAGCGTATGCTACGTTTGGATCTTGACCTTCTTGATTACCCCCTACCCATATCAACTCTTTTGTCGTTGGATCATACACTTGAAAACCTCCTTGACGATTGTTCTCAACACCATTGTATGGAAGCTTCAAAATTTTGTTTGCATTATAAGCTGTATTCCAATTGAATGAAAGATCATAATTTTGCTGACGAAGAATATTATAATTCAAATCAATCTCCACACCTTGATTTTCCATATCGCCATTATTAGTTGTGATACTTGTAAAACCGGCAGATACAGGTAAAACTAATGTTGCAATCTTATCAGAAGTAGTACGATGATAATACGCAAGCGATAAATCCAGTTTATTTAACAAGCGTGCATCAAATCCTACTTCTTTTGTAATCAAACTTTCCCACTTCAAATTTGGAATACTCAAGCTCGTCATTTGATAGCCAATAGTACCGTCATAAGCTGATGTGCCGTACGCACCTTGTAAAGTGTAATTACCAATTCCACCAACATTACCATTCGCACCATAACTTGCTTTTAACTTCAATGTATTCAGCACATTATCAGAGCTCATGAATTCTTTTGCAAAATCCTCATTGTGAACATTCCATCCTACAGAAATACCAGGAAAAGTTCCCCATCTGTTGTTTAACAAGGTAGAATAACCATCACGACGTGCTGTCAATGTCAATAAATAGCGTTGTGCATAATCATAGTTGATACGACCAAAGAATGAATTAATGCGCTGTCTATTATGATAGGAATCGATTCCACGCATATTAGCATCACTCTTCGTTAATCCTAAATCCATGAAGTCGTCTGTAGGTGCTCCAGATCCAGATGCAGAAAACCCTGTACTATACGCGTCGAAAAATTCCCAACCCAACATAGCAGATACATTATGATTATCAGCTAAAATTTTATCATAGCTTAATACAGCATTGTATGTCTGATTGAAAGATTTATCGTATGATGCCGATGATGAACGTGTTCTTACCCAGTTACCAGGACTAGACATATAATCCTTATTAAATCCTTCGTAACTCGTCTGATTGATAAACCAGTTACCACTTGCTCTTAACTTCAAATTGTCCACTAAATTGACTACAAATGCTTGTGACATGGTAAACTTTTGGTTTAGATTGCGACGAATAAATTTATCATCAGTTACTGCAGGATTTCCGTCTTGCCAATCACGTCCCAACAACAATTCTCCATTTGCATTACGTCCACGCATTGTAGGTGGCGCACCAAGTGCCCTAGTCATATAATTACCTTCGCCATTTGCTTGATCTCTCCATTTGGTATGTGCGAAATTCAGACTTGAATTTGATTCCAACCAGGGTTTGATTTTATAATCACCATTCAAAATATAGGTAAGACGATCATAAAAAGAATTTATAGTAGATCCCTGTTGATAATATTTACCTAAGCTCGAATAATATTTACCCTTATCATTTCCACCTGTGAATGCTAAATTATAATCTTGTGTTACAGGACTTTTTTTCAAGGCATAGTCTGTATAATCAAAATTCGTAAAGATTAATTCACGTCCCGTAACAGGATCTATCATGGTTTGCCAACCTTGCTCTAATAACTCTCGATTTGTATCATCTAAGAACATGGTGCTCCACACAGCTGTATTTACTTTATTACCATCAAGAATATTCCCGTTAGCATCTTTATACAAATTTCCTGTTCCAAATGGCCCAACTGAGGTTAATTGATTCAAAGTGTTAGGTAAATATTGACCAGATATTGCAATACCTTTTCTAGACCAATACAAATATTCTTCTGCACTCAAAAATTCAAAAGGAATATTTAGTTTATCCACTCCCGTTTTTGAGCGTAGGGTAATATTAGATAGGCCCTCCTTTCCACGCTTAGTGGTTATCAAAACAACTCCGTTAGCTGCGCGAGCACCATAAATAGCTGTTGCAGAAGCATCTTTCAACACATCAATAGACTCAATATCATCTTGATTGATATCCTGAAAACCAGAACGAATTAATCCATCAACTATGACTAATGGTGAACCTCCGCCTCCATAGGTCGTACCACCTCGCAATACGATATTCGGAACTGCACCAGGTCGTCCAGATGTCTGTTGTACACGTACACCAGGAATGGTACCAGCTAATGCAGATGCAGGGTTCGAACGTACCCCTGTCTCCAGCACTCTTTTATCTAGCCTTGATACAGAACCTGTTAAATTTGATTTCTTAATAGAACCATACCCCAACACATAAACTTCTTCAATTTCTTCGTCATTAACTGATAAGATTACAGTCAAGAAATTTAAATTTTCTACGGATTGAGTTTTTGAAAAGTAGCCGATTGAGCTGATCTTCAGCACATCACCGACTTTCGCAGTGATAGTGAATTCACCACTGCTTCCTGATTTGGTCGTTACTTTCTGACTTTCATTAACAATTGATACTCCCGTTAATGCCTCCCCAAGTTCAGATTGTACCAAACCTTTTAATTCGGTTTGCCCAAAGGCAAAAATTTGCATAAAGCAAAAAGAAAGAAATAATAGAATCTTTCGCATAATTTTTGGTTTTAAAATACAACAATAAAATTATTATGTATTACATAATAAAACAAATGTATAACATAATACTATAATTCCAAATTTTTAATGTAAAAAATTTATATATTTGTTGTTTATTAAGAGATTCATTATGAGTTATTCCACTGCTGATAATAGGGATGTTCTAAAGAACATAGACACTTCGAGTTTAGTAGATAAAGCTGAGCACGCAATTGTTGAATATATCAAAGGCAATAAGCTGAAAGTAGGTGATATATTACCAAAGGAATTAGAACTTACTGAAAAGTTTGGGGTAAGTCGTACTGTAGTTCGTGAAGCACTTTTGCGCCTCAAAAGTATTGGTCTTATAGAATCAAAAAAGCATAAGGGGGCTGTGATTACCAATCCAGATGTTCTTGGATCTTTCAAAAAAGTTTTTCATCCTTCATTATTAGATAATAGCACCTTAAAAGACCTATTTGAAATGCGACTTGCGTTAGAAGTTGGTATAGCTGATTTTATCATCAATAAGATTACGGATCAAGACATCATCGAATTAGAATCCCTCACAGAGGAGATTGTGTCTGGTGATACAGCTTTAGCTTGGAATATAGAGGATGAGAAAAAATTTCACGGAAAACTATACGAAATTTCAGGAAATGGAATGTTATTGGAACTCCAAGAAATGCTGATACCGATTTTTCAATATGTACATCAGTCTGGAATTTTGGATAAGCCTATCATCAAAGGGGAGTTTATTTCCCATAAAGAATTAGTTGAAGTTCTAAAAATGAGAGATGCAGACAAATACCGCAAAGCTATTCGGATACACTTAAATAATCATTTCGCACGCATATTAGCATAAATAAGAAAACCCGTAGGAATAATATTCTACGGGTTTCTTGCTTCTATAAATACTTCCAATCAATTCCAGCTTTCTCTTCCTCTTAATATGACTTTGGGATTAAATAATTTAATCTATTTTAGATTCGTTATGTTAAGAAAAATAATTAAAACCACTATGTTAGTCTTTATACTTCTCCTTGTTATTACCGTTGTAGGAGGATTTCTATATATGCGGTCAGATCGATTTGGCGTGAATGCGGAAGGTGAACGTTTGGCACGTATGCAAAAAGCTCCAAATTATAAAGATGGCGCTTTCGATAATCTAGAATTCACCCCAGCATTAGCTGAGGGCACCTCCTATTCGGATATGCTTCGCGGATTCTTTTTTAGTAAAAAAGTTAGAAATACACCTTCTGTTGCACTCCCTGTAATTAAATCTGATCTAAAAAATCTTCCACTAGATAGTAATTTATATGTGTGGTTTGGGCATTCATCGTATTTCATGCAGTTGGATGGCAAACGAATTTTAGTAGATCCTGTATTTAGTGAATATGCCTCACCTGTCCGTATTAGTGTAAAAGCGTTCCCTTTGACTTACAATTATTCAGCAGATGATTTTACAGAAATAGACATAATGGTGATTACGCATGACCACTGGGATCATTTGGATTATAACACGTTCATGAGTTTGAAAGATAAGGTAAAACATATCGTAACTGGTTTGGGTGTTGCAGCACATTTGGAAAAATGGGGCTATCATGCTAGTCAAATCACCGAACTCTATTGGGGAGAACATGCCAATGTAGATGGACTTAAATTTACTTCTGCTACTGCAAGACATTTCTCCGGACGTACATTTACCCGAAATACGACATTGTGGTCCTCATTTATTTTACAAACTAACTCTAAGAAAATTTACATAGGTGGAGACAGTGGTTATGGGAAACATTTCAAAGATTTAGGTGAAAAATATGGACCTTTTGATTTCGCTATTTTGGAAAATGGACAATACAATCAGATGTGGAAATACATTCATATGATGCCCGAAGAAGTTATTCAAGCATCACACGACCTAAAGGCTACCTACGCCATTCCGGTACATTCTTCCAAATTCCCTTTAGCAAATCACGCTTGGGACGAGCCTCTAATTCGTGTAACTCAGGAAGCCGAAAAACAAAACTTCCCTTTGTTGACACCCAAAATGGGAGAAATCGTATCATTGGACAATTTCAAAAAGTTTCCTAAATGGTGGGAAGGTATTGATTAACCTCAAAACTTATCAATGCAATAATTGTATTTCTTAATATAGATTAAGTTTTGAACTCTTTTAAAAGGTCAACTTTGTCAACAAATCAGAAATACATGAAAACACTATTTAACATTTTATTAGCTTTTGTACTATTTACTAACGTTGCGGTAGCACAAGTAAAATGGTCTGTAGATCCTGCGCACACGAACGCGCGTTTTGAGGTAAAACATTTAGGAATTGCATTTGTAGACGGACAATTCAAAAAATTAGAAGGTAATGTAGAGTCAACTTCTGCTACAGACTTCAACAATTCAAAAATCAATTTCACGATTGATGTAAATAGCATCGATACACGTGTAGAAATGCGTGATGATCACCTGAAATCTGACGATTTCTTCAGTGCAGCGAAATTCCCTACAATGAAATTGGAAAATGCAGTATTAAAAGGCAAAAAAGGAAAATATACGTTGACTGGTGATTTAACAATCCGTGACGTAACGAAAAAAGTAACTTTCAAAGTAGTACAAAACAACGGCATTATTACAGATCCTTGGGGCATGACGAGAGCTGGTTTTACAGCAACTACCTCTATCAATCGTTTCGATTATGGAATTAGTTATGCGGACAAATTACCTACTGGTATATTTGCAGTTGCTACTGAAGTAGAAATCACAATCAACGTTGAAGTTGTAAAAAACTAAATATACTAACTAAACAGGGAAAGCCATCGTATACAAGTACAATGGCTTTTTTGCATTAAAAATATTTCCTTCAGCCAAAAGAAAAAGGTAAATTGTACAGCATAATAAAACAACACATAACACCTCAAAGCCTGATGAAAAAAACACAAGAGTTAAGCAGTTTTTTTTATAGTCAATATTTCGCCGAAGGCATTCGCATCACGCTAGGAACTATCATTCCTGTGATAGTTTGTGCATTTATGGGCGAATTCTTGATGGGTACGTTTATTTCTTTGGGTGCATTAATTGTTGGTTTATCAGACACACCTGGGGCACCGCGACACCGTAAGTGGGGCATGTTTTATTGTACGATTATCGCTATTATAACAATCTTCTCGACTGCTCTCGCAAATGATTACATCTATCTAATGACAGCAGTAATTGCCGTATTCTCATTTGTTTTATCTATGCTTTCGGTTTTCAACACAAGAGCCGCAACCATTGGTATGATGGGTATATTGATAATGCTTATTAATATCGATGCCCAATTTTCATTTGAAAAAGAATTGACTTATCTGGGGCTATTTATAATCGGAGCATTATGGTATATGTTAATTAGCTTTTCGCTAATGCGTGTTAAACCATACAGATTAGCTCAACAAGAGTTATCGGAGACGGTAGTGCAAGTTGCTGATTATTTACGATTGAAAGCTAATTTTTATGATTTAAGAAAAGATGCTGAAGAGAATTATTTAAAACTTATTGAAAAACAAATCGGTGTAAACGAACACCAAGAAAATACACGAGATATTTTATTTCAAAGTAAAAGATCGATAAAGGACACAACAAAGGAAGGTCGCTATTTAACTTTGATATTTAATGAAATGGTCGATCTATTCGAACAAAGCATGACCACTCATTACGATTACAATGAAATCCGCAACAAGTATGCTGAATCGGGAATTCTCACGGAGATAAAAAATATCATAAATAATATCGCACATGAATTAGATAATTTCGCTTACAAACTACATGCGGACAAACGTCCTAAATCACGTTATGATTTTGAAAAGGAGATAGAACATTTACGCCTACGTATCGAAGCATACGATGAAGCAAATAATGTGAATTCTATTCCACTCAAAAAAATTGTAATCAATATCCGTACAATTACAAAACACCTTCAAAATATTTTCAAATACGCAGTTTTTGAATCTGGAGATGTCGCAAAAGAAGAAATTCAACAATCTAATAAATTTGTCAACAGAGATATATTGAATTGGCAAAATTTCAAAGACAACTTGAGTTTACAATCCAGTGTATGTAGGCATGCGCTACGAATGGCTATTGTATTGGCAGGTACATATTTCCTTTTCAATATTTTTAATTATTCGAGTTTCACTACGTATTGGATTCTATTAACGATACTGGTCATCCTCAAGCCTGGATTTGGACTTACCAAGGAAAGGAATTTACAAAGACTTCTTGGTACTATAATCGGTGGTATAATTGGCGGTATTATTTTGATTACTGTACCGGATGTTACTATTCGTTTCGCCATACTTATTGTATTTTTCCTCATTGCCTACAGTCTATTCCGTGTGAATTACATTATGGCGGTCATTTTTATGACGCCTTATGTACTTATTATGTTAAGTTTTACGGGAGTGAATACCTTAGAACTGGCAAAAGAAAGAATTATAGACACCTTTATTGGAGGATCTATTGCCTTTATTTCAAGTTATGTTATTTTCCCAAACTGGGAAAGTTTTCAAATTCGAAAAAATATGTACAGTTTACTTGCGGCAAATTACAATTATTTGGCGCAAGCTATTCAACTTCTTTCCGACAAAAAAATATCCATTATTGATTATAAACTTGCACGTAAAGAAGTGTACATCGCATCTGCAAATATGGGTTCAACTTTCCAAAGGCTTCTTACAGAACCCAAATGGCGCCAGAAAAACACAAAGGATGTCAACAGATTTGTGATATTAAATCATATTTTTTCATCCTACACCGCAACATTGTTGACACAAATTTACAATACAGATTACAAGTATTACACCAATGAGCATGTGAAGCTATTACTGAAATCACTAAATCATTTAGAAAATGCAATTGAAGAGATAGCTTTACCAGAAGATAAAAAAATCGACTATGTTAAATCAATAGAGAAAAATCATTCGGAGCTTACTAACGAAGACACTATATTAATTACCGAACAATTGCAATTTTTGGCTAAAATTTCTGGAGATTTGCAAAAAAATGTATCTACATTAGCTTCCAAAGAGATTTAATGATGAATAGTACAATTTACGATGTTATTATTATTGGTGCTGGGCCTATTGGAATTGCCTGCGGAATCGCTGCAAAAAACAATAATTTATCACATTTAATCATCGAAAAAGGCTGTCTAGTCAATTCTCTATACAATTACCCGATAAACATGACTTTTTTCTCCTCTTCTGAGCGATTGGAGATTGAAGAAATTCCATTTGTCACGACTAATCCTAAACCGAAAAGAGCAGAAGCATTAGAATATTACCGTCGTGTCCACGACAAATATCATTTGAATGCACACCTTTTCGAAGAAGTTCTTACTTGTACTAAAGTTGATGGACTATTCGAAATACATACGAGCAAAGGCACATATCAAGCAAAAAATGTAATCGTTGCAACAGGCTTTTACGATATACCGATGTACTTGAATATTCCTGGTGAAGATTTACCAAAAGTTTCACATTATTATAATGACCCACACTACTATGCAGGACAGCATGTCGTGGTCGTTGGGGCAAGCAATTCATCAATTGATGCAGCTCTAGAAACTTACCGCAAAGGCGCAAAAGTATCTTTGGTTGTCCGTGGAACCGATATAAGTCATCGTGTTAAGTATTGGGTGAGACCAGATATTTTAAACAGAATTGAAGAAGGCGCAATCGATGTTTATTTCCAAAGTCAATTGACAGAAATACGAGAAAGAGAAGTCGTCATCCGTACATTAAATGGCGATAAAACTATCCGGAATGATTTTGTACTAGCACTTACAGGTTATCGACCTAATTTCGAATTACTCAAAAAATTCAATATCAATATACCTGATGTGGACGCGAGGATTCCAGAGCATAATCCCATGACGATGGAAACGAATATAGAAGGTCTTTATCTAGCCGGTGTAGTTTGTGGTGGATTAAATACGCACCTATGGTTTATTGAAAATTCGCGTATACACGCCAAAATGATAGTAAACTCAATATTAGCTAAAGGTTAAGCTTTCAATCCTTGAACAAAAATCGCAGCTAATTTTTTCTGCATTTCTAAGATTTCATCAAACTCACTTTTGTCTGGAATAAAGTCATTTTTAAAGTCCTTCAGCACAGACATTCGCATACCCAAAGTGCTAAAAATAAATATTCTTGCTGTTTCTTCCGCATCAATTGCTTTCAGTTCTTTGGAATCTATTCCACGTTGAAATACCATTTCTATTGCTTTACGTTGACTTTCAAAAGAGTCAATAATTAATTTGTCGAGTTCTGCAGGTAATTCTTTTCGCATCAAAATTGTGTATTCCATTAAGTAGAAATATTTCTTCTTAAAATCCATATTGATGTCCAATACCGTATTAATGCCTTCCAAGACAGTAGAAGTTGCAGCTATTCTGTCTCCCACAAGCAATTGACAATCTTGCATAACATGCTCAAGAACAGCAGCATAAAGACTATTTTTGTCAGGAAAATAATAATACAACAATGCCTTCGAAAAAGATAAGTCTTTTGCAATCTCTGCCATCGTCGTCTTCGCCATTCCGTAATGCGCAAAACGTCGTTTAGCCGTTTCTAAAATTCTCACTCTTTTCTCGTCTGCATTATTAGCCATATTCCAACAATTTTTTTTGGTATTCATTCGCTTGTGCTATCTTTACGGCGAATTAAATGAACTAAATATACTACTTTAATTCATCATTAGCGAGCAAAAAGTCAAATTCGAGAAGCGTGGAAATTCAGAAAAACATTTATTTAAGAGATTACAATACATTTGCCGTGCAAGCTGTAGCATCACAGTTTGTCGATATTCAGGATGAAAGGCAACTTGTTGACTTATATAATTCTGGTATTTTCAAAAATAGATTTTTTGTGCTAGGTGGTGGAAGTAATGTCTTGTTCACTACGGATTTTGAAGGCACAATAATTAAAATCTCAAGTAAAGGAATTCAGCATTTTATTGAAGGTTCAAATATCTATATCACCGCAGCTGGTGGTGAAGTGTGGAATGATTTGATTTGGTATGCTGTCGATCATGATTTTCCAGGAATGGAAAATATGGCTTTAATTCCTGGAACTGTCGGCGCCTCTCCTATCCAAAATATTGGAGCCTATGGCGCTGAGCTCATGGACATCATGTATACTTGTCGTGCTTTTGATACCTTGACCGGAGAATTTAAGACTTTTAATAACAAGGAATGTGGCTTTTCTTACCGTGACAGTATTTTCAAATCAAAATACCGCGGTCGTTATATTATTGTTTCGGTAACTTATAAGCTTAATCTACATACCAAAAGAAATACCTCGTATGGAGCGATCGAAACTGAACTTGCTAAACGAGGAATCCTAAACCCGACTATTAAAGATATTGCTGAAGTTGTTTCTCATATTCGTGTCGAAAAATTGCCCGACCCAAGTACGATAGGAAACGCAGGAAGTTTCTTTAAAAATCCCATTATAAGCAATACCCAATTAGAGGCATTAAAACATTCTCACCCCAACATTGTTAATTATCCAATAGATGAGGAAACAAGTAAAGTCGCAGCGGGCTGGTTAATAGAGCATTGCGGATGGAAAGGCAAAGAAATTGGTGAAGTTGCTATTTGGAAAAATCAAGCCTTGGTAATTACGAATAAAGGAAACGCTACAGGAAATGAAATATATCAGGTTTCACAACAGATCATTGATAGCGTTTTTGATATATTCGATATAAAACTGGAAAGAGAAGTAAATATCCTCTAAGAAAGTTTTCCACATTTCTTAAAAACTTTTTATTATAGCGTTCCAAAAATCGCTATTTAAAATGCCTCTAGGCTATTTTTTAAATTTTTTATTTAATATTAACAAATATTTAATATCTAGCAATAAATTTCTAGCACAGTGTTTGTATAGTTTAAAATGTAACCGTGGTACACGATGTAACATATTGAATACTACTATTTTTTAATTACAAACCTCAAAGGCTATGAAAAGAACAGAGTTTAATACGCTAGTAATCGAACATTCAGATTCATTGAGATCTTATGCAAGAAATTTTACAAGAGATCATGATGATGCTAATGATTTGGTTCAAGATACGTTGCTAAAAGCTGTGACGTATTTCAAAAACTTTAGAGACGGAACTAATCTAAAAGGATGGTTGTACACTATAATGAAGAATACGTTTATAAATAATTATAGACGCATTACCAAATCCAACAGTTTCATTACCAAAGAAGAAGAAATTTCACCAGTAAATTTGGTTCATTCGGCGACTAAAAATCAGGGAGAAAATAAATTTGTATTGGAAGATATAAATTCGGCTCTTTCTGCACTAGCTGAAGATTACTACACACCATTCACGATGTATTTTGAAGGATACAAATACCATGAAATTTCCGAGCACTTAAATATTCCTATTGGAACAGTTAAGACTCGTATCCATGTGGCAAGAAAAGCGATGAAAAAAACACTCTCTACATACAAATACTAATTTGTTTGGTAGTTTTGTAGCATGAGTGATCAAGACTTGACCGTATATACAAAATCGCAGCTAGCTTTACGCAATGGACAAGACAGACCTGAAATTTGGGTTGGATTTAAAGGATATATTTACGATGTATCAGAAAGTAGACTTTGGAAAAAGGGAATGCATTATGAACATTGGGCAGGACAAGATCTGACCGAAGAACTGCAAGATGCACCACATACCGAAACGGTTTTCCTGACTTTGACACTGGGTCACCCAAATCAATGACTTATATTTTCATCTAGTAATGATGCAATTTTTTGTTGCAATGGTGTTATCAATAAAGTTTTATTTAGCGTTTTATTCTTATTTGGTAACCTTATTTTAATGGTTGTAATTGTTTTCGCTATTTCTATAACCTTGTCAACGCTAAGGTCAATTTTTTTTACTTTAATTATTCTTTCTAACTCTTTATATACTTTGTAAGCTACAAAACATATAGCTACATGTGCTTCAATTCTTCTGGGTGTAAAATGAAACATCGGTCGTAATTCGATTGTTCCTTTAGTTACTCGAAAAGCACGTTCTATAACCCATAATCCACAATATTGTTCATAAACCTCAGTAGCGGGGAGATCTGTATTGGTAATATAACTTTTTAGTCCATCCCATTTTTCATCTTCCTTAATCTTCTCTTCGTTAATTTTGACATTTATATCATTTGATAGTTCTAAGAATTTATTGTAGCCTTTTTTATTAACATGGTCTTTGGTTAGTTTGCCTCTACCAAACTCCTTTTTTAGCCTATTTATACCTTTTTCTCTATTATAATGATCTTTTTTTGCTCGCTTTTCCGAATATCCTATAATTATTCGATGATTATTTACTGTGCGCTCGTGAAATACACCTTCTTTTCTCTCTAATGATAATATCCATTCCTTCTCCTTATCCGATACACTTTTTATCCGCCCTCCTAAGATATATTTATAACCAGATGCTTCCAGAAGAGTTAAATTTCGCTTGTTCAATAAACCTGAGTCGGCAACAATAACAAAATCATCTAAATTGTTCTTGCGAATGAAATCATCCACAATGGGAATCATAGTTCTTCCTTCGTATTGTGATCCATTAAAAATCGAATAAGAAAGTGGATAACCATCTCGGCTTACTAATAACCCCAATACTATCTGGGGTTGTGCATGTTTTCCGTCCTTCGAAAATCCCTTTTCTCTTAAATCATCTCCATGATCTGTTTCGAAATATAATGTTGTAACATCATAAAACAGTAAACCGATACTTCCACCTAATATTTTGCGTGTATGTTCTACACTAATTCTTTGAATTTCATCTTCTCTGCTATTATATAGCTTATCCATATATCTATATATCTTTTGATAATGGATTGTGATACTCCCATTTAGTTGGACAACTATTTTCAAACTTAATATATAATCTTCAATTTTTGACTGCACTTGTTGATATTTTTCCTTTTTCAAATCCCCTCCCCAAAGGGATCGAGGGTGTTTGAAAAAGAGGAAAATATTTCATTTATCACCGGCTCAATTTATTGCACTAGCCTTTTACGAGGCCTTTTTTGCAGCATAGAGACTATCTGGAGTCTCATTGTTAATGGAATCATGACGTCGCACCGTGTTATAGAATTGTATATATTCTTTCACTTTCTGATAAAGATCCATCCCTCCATTGGGTGGATTTAGATAGATTTTCTCTCTTTTGAGTGAGCCCCAGAATCTTTCGATATATACATTGTCCAGTGCACGGCCTTTGCCATCCATCGAGATCTGAACTTCAGCATCCTGTAGTGCTTTAACAAAGATACTGGAAGTAAACTGGGAACCCTGATCCGTGTTAAATATTTCTGGCTTTCCATGCGCTGCAATCGTATCAAGCATGATATCTCTGCACCACTCGGCATTCATCGTATTAGAAACTCCCCAGCCCATGATCTTGCGGCTGTAAACGTCGATGATGGCAAACATGTACATAAAACCCCGGAACATGGGGATATAGGTGATGTCAGCCTGCCAAACCTGATTTATTCGTTCTATCTCGAGATTCCTCAGTAGATATGGAAACTTATAATCGGCTTTGTTCGCCCAGCTCAGGTTCTTCTTGGGATATATCGTCTTTAGGTTCATGAGCTTATACAGCCTGCGCACCCGTTTGGAGCTTACCAAATGTCCCAGGTCCTTACGCAGGTGGACTCGCATACGCTCTACGCCGTAAAAAGGACAATCCAGAAACTTGCGGTCTATAGCCTTCATCAATTGCTGGTTGAAGATAGATTCCCCTTTGGGCTTGAAATAATAACTACTATGTGGCAATCCAATCACCTTGCATTGCTGGTGCACACTCATATTCCTGTAGGAAGGGCAAATAAGCCCACGTTTCTCTGATGTGCTCATTTGCCCAAGACTTTTTTTAGGAAATCAACCTGTATCTGTAGCTCTCCGATCTTGGAGTATAATTCTTTCTCCTTGGAGTCATCTTTCCAGGAGGGCTTCTCGGACGTAAACGCAGCTTCTGCATTATCTAGAAATTCCCGCTTCCAAGTATTGATCTGGCTCGCCTGAACTTCGTATTTGGAGGCCAACTCGTGAATGGTTTCCCGTTCCTTAATCGCTTCGATAGCTACTTTAGCCTTGAAGCTTGCACTAAACTTTCTTCGTGATTGTTTCATTTCAAACTGCTAATTTAAACATTTATGCAGTTGTCCAGTATTTGGGGAGTATCATAGATATCCTCATCAAAATGAGCCTTTAAATAAGCTACTGTGCCTGATTTGCTTAAGGGCTGGCTTAATCGAGCTGTAACTAGATGCTTTAAAATGTCGTCGCCTAAATCATTAAAACCGATTGAATTATACACTTTTTCCAAGAGAAGTTGAGTGCCATTGATAAGTACACTTTCGATGTTTGATAAGAAATCATTGACTGCATTCTCTTCTAACTCATCAATATTCGATTGGTCAAATAAATCAATTTCTCCTTTATAGCGTTTAATCCATTGTTTTCCTTTTTGAAATAGTAATTCAACTTCATCAGAATCGCTACTACTACCAATAGTTTTTACTAAATGAGATTTCCCATTACGTTTTTCTAAAATTTGAACGCTGATTACACCACTTGCATTATTTTTTTTACGAACAAACATTATACAATATATAATATTTGCAGCTGGGTCACCCAAAAATCAACAATAAATATTATAAAACCTTATTTTTCAATGAATTAAGAAAATACATAATTAAATGTGTCAAAGTCAGGAGCACTTAAATATTCCTATTGGAACAGTTAAGACTCGTATCCATGTGGCAAGAAAAGCGATGAAAAAAACACTCTCTACATACAAATACTAATTTGTTTGGTAGTTTTGTAGCATGAGTGATCAAGACTTGACCGTATATACAAAATCGCAGCTAGCTTTACGCAATGGACAAGACAGACCTGAAATTTGGGTTGGATTTAAAGGATATATTTACGATGTATCAGAAAGTAGACTTTGGAAAAAGGGAATGCATTATGAACATTGGGCAGGACAAGATCTGACCGAAGAACTGCAAGATGCACCACATACCGAAACGGTTTTTGATAAATTCAAAAAAATAGGGAGAATAGTATAACTATCCTCCCTATTTCATGTATACTGAACACAGATTAACCAATATCAAATTTAGATAATGCTACAAATTGTTGTAAACGTGAAGTGATTTCTTCTTGTGATAAATCCTCTAAACGTGCTGTTCCAAATTTCTCTACACAAAAAGATGCCATTGCCGATCCATAAATAATCGCATTTTTCATATTTGTAAAATTGATTGATTTAACTTTCGCTAAATAACCAATAAATCCACCTGCAAAAGTATCTCCTGCACCAGTAGGATCAAATACATCAGCCAAAGGCAATGCTGGAGCAGAGAAAATTTGGCCTTCGCCAAATAATAAAGCACCGTGCTCACCTTTTTTAATAATTAAGTATTTTGGACCCATTGACAAGATTTTTTCTGAGGCTTTCACCAATGAATATTCCCCAGATAATTGACGTGCTTCTTCATCATTTATCGTCAACACATCAACCTTTTTCAAGACTTTTTTCAAATCCTCTAGCGCTACATCCATCCAAAAATTCATTGTATCAAGCACAACTAACTTTGGCTTATTTTCCAATCGCTCTAACGTATCCAACTGCACTTGTGGTGTCAGGTTACCCAACAATAAATACTCGCAATCTTGGTAAGATGTTGGAATTTTAGGATCAAAATCCGCTAAAACATTTAATTCTGTGATTAATGTATCGCGTGAATTCATATCATTGTGATATTTACCTGACCAAAAGAAAGATTTACCACCAGTTACCACCTCTACACCTTCAACATCAATCCCTTTGGATGTAATGATATCAATATTTTTACCAAAATCATCACCAATAACACTCACCAACTTCACATTGTCATAAAGATAAGATGCTGATAAACCAGCGAAAGTTGCAGCACCACCTATAACCTTATCTGTCTTTCCGAAAGGTGTCTCAATAGCATCGATTGCTACTGTACCTACAATAACTAAACTCATTTAAATTAAGATGAATAGTGTAAACAAAAAAACCGGCAATTAAGCCGGTTTAATTAATGCTCCTGAAGCTGGGCTCGAACCAGCGACCCTCTGATTAACAGTCAGATGCTCTAACCAACTGAGCTATTCAGGAATCATATTAGTAGGTTTCCCTGCCAACGGCACAAAGATAATACATCTATCTAATGATTCAAAAAGAATTTTCAATTTTCTAGTGATCATTATTATAGAAACCTACAAATAATGTAGCATGTTAATTCACTTCTATTTCTGCTTTAGATTTGTCATAACTTTCATTATGTACACTTGCCACTGCACGACCAGAAGGATCATTCAAGTTTTGGAATGATGCATCCCACAACAACGCTTCAGGAGTACTACATGCTACAGATTTCACCGAAGGCACAGTTTTAGCAGCTGCTTCAGATGGGAAATGTGATTCAAAAATTGTACGGTAATAATATTCTTCTTTGTTCTTTGGAGTGTTGATTGGGAATCTTGAGGCAGCTCCTGCAAATTCAGCATCCGATACTTTATTCTCTGCCTGTTCTTTTAACGTATCAATCCAGCTATAGCCTACTCCATCCGAAAACTGTTCTTTTTGACGCCAAGCAATACTTTCTGGTAAGTAATCTTCAAAAGCTTTACGTACAACCCATTTTTCCATACGACCGTTACCAATCATTTTGTCAGCAGGATTCAAACGCATTGCAACATCCATAAATTCTTTATCCAAGAATGGAACACGACCTTCAACACCCCAAGCTGCTAAAGACTTATTTGCACGCAAACAGTCGTATAAATACAACTTTTTCAATTTACGAACAGTTTCTTCGTGGAATTCTTGTGGATTTGGTGCTTTGTGAAAATACAAATACCCACCGAATAACTCATCCGAACCTTCACCTGATAATACCATTTTGATACCCATTGATTTGATGACACGCGACAACAAATACATAGGTGTAGACGCACGTATAGTCGTCACATCATATGTTTCTAAATGATAGATTACATCACGAATCGCATCTAATCCCTCCTGAATAGTGAAGTTGACCTCATGGTGAATTGTACCAATATGATCAGCCGCTTTCTGCGCTGCGATTAAATCTGGAGCACCTTTAAGACCTACAGCGAATGAATGCAGCTGTGGATACCAAGCCTCTTCCTGATCGCCTGATTCAATACGTTTGGAAGCAAATTTCTTTGTGACAGCAGCTATTACGGACGAATCCAAGCCACCAGACAACAATACGCCATAAGGCACATCTGACATCAATTGACGGTGTACAGCGGCCTCTAAAGCATCACGCAATTCATCTATGCTTGTTTCGTTATCTTTTACTGAATCGTATGTTTCCCACTCACGTGAATACCATTTTTGTGGCTCTAAACTTTCTTTGCTGTAAATATAATGTCCCGGAGGAAATTGTTCAATCGTTGTACAAAAACCTTCTAACGATTTCAATTCAGAAGAAACAAAAAACTGTCCTGCATCATCGCGACCATAGTATAATGGAATGATCCCCATATGATCACGCGCTACAAAAAATGAATCTTCTCTTGAATCGTATAATGCAAATCCAAATATACCGTTCAAATCTTCAACGAAACGTGGACCTTTTTCCAAATACAAAGCTAATACAACTTCTGAGTCAGATTGTGTCGCGAAATTATAATGAGGTAATGAATTACGTAATTCTTGGTGGTTATAGATCTCGCCGTTCACTGCTAGCACCACTTTTCCGTCAGGACTATATAAAGGTTGACTACCAGATTTTGGATCAACAATTGCTAAACGCTCATGCGCCAGAATTGCTTTTGACGAACTAAAAATACCAGACCAGTCTGGTCCACGGTGACGAATACGCTTTGACATTTCTAACACCTGGGGTCTTATCTTAGACTCCTCTTGCACTAATTCAAATGCTCCAATAATACCACACATAATTTATATTTTTTCTTTGAGTTATTTCTTAATATTTAACAACACAAAATAACTGCTTTAAAAACAAAAATCATAACATTTTTACATTTTTATTGAAATTTTAACATTTAATAGATGTTTTTTATGAAATTAAAATAATACTATTAGATTTAAGCTATGAAATATGAAAATTTAAAAATTTAACCTACAAAAAAGGCGTCAATTTTATTTGACGCCTTGTTGTAATATTTTTTTAAAGCTTAGTGGTGACCATGAGCTTCTTCTTTACCACCGATTTGAGTATACACTTCTGTTACTGCCTCTAACTGTTCTTTAGCGAATGCTTGAGCATCGACATCTGTATTACGGGATAAGCGTTTTAACTTATCTTTTATTGTAGCCAATTCATGTTGTGCATGATGTACGTAATCAAAATGGTCATGTGCTGCCGTAGCAGTAGAATCCATAGTTGTAGAATCTGATGCTGCATGACCTTGTGGAATTCCTTTGATTGGGAAATCAACTTGCTTAGCAGTAGCTAAAGAATCCAAAGCAGGTAATAATTGCGTATAAAAAGCTTTCACTTTTGACGCAGCCTCTACTGATTTAGCATCTCCTGACTTTTCAGCATATTCTGCAAATTTAACGCCATCTAAAGCAGTCTCACCAATAATTTGAAAGTATGCAAATGCATCACCATCTACTAAAGATGTATGTGTGTATTTCAACTGATTTTCTTTTGCAGTATCATGTACACATGAAGTCATCAATGAACCTGCACAAATAGCCGCAACTAATAAAGTATTAAATTTCATGTTTATTCAATTTATCGAACACAAAAGTATAAAATATATGACAAACTTCTTAAAAGTTTCAGAATTAGTATTATGCTAAATTCCTCCCTGCATTCACCACACCATATATGGTACGACCAATTATCTTTCTATAAATTTCTTGTTGCTCCTCATTTAAATTATTTCCATCAATAGCTCGGATCGCATAATGTTGAATAATTAAAAGCGGCAACACAATCTTTTCTCGCTCCAAAATGGAAGCTCTTTCCACAGGATAATTTTGCATCAACATTTCTGAATTACTCAGTTTCAACAAATATGCTTTTGTTTTTTTGTATTCCTCATGCAACATTGTCCAAAATTCACCAAACTCTTTATCATCTTTCATGTATGCCGTAATGTCAAAATTCGATTTTGTCATAGACATCATACAGTTGTCAATTAACGTGTTGAAGAATCCAGATGTTTGATACAAATTACGAACATAAGACCACATATTATTTTCTTCAGCCCATTCCAACGCACTTCCTACTCCGAAGAAACCAGGAATATTTTGTTTTAGCTGACTCCAAGAAGTCACGAATGAAATTGCGCGTAAATCTTGTAATCTTAACTCTTTGTCCGAATTACGTTTCACCGGCCTACTGCTGATATTGATAGAGGACAACGCTTTTAATGGACTTAATTTTTCCAAATATTTCAAAAACTGTGGATGATTGCGCAACGTCATAAATTTACGATGACTCTCTGCCGCCATATCATCAATCACACTTTTTTGTTTCTCGGTAAGCGTATCACTACTATTTTGTTTGATTTCAGAAATCAATCCTGCATGTAATAATTGCTCTATATTATATTGTGCTGTATCTAACGAACCATATTGACTACTAATCGTTTGTCCTTGAATGGTTAATTGAATGTGTTTGTTTTCAATTTCACCACCCATCGCAGCATAAAAACGTTGAGTCTTACCTCCACCACGTGCTGGAGGACCACCACGACCATCGAAGAACACTAAATCAACATCATATTCACGTGCCAAAGCAGTTAATTCAATTTTAGCTTTGTAAATAGACCAGTTTGCCATCAAATAACCACCATCTTTGGTACTATCAGAGAAACCCAACATGATACTTTGTTTATTTCCTCGTTTTTTAAGATGTGTAGCGTATGCTTTATTGGTGTATAAAGCCTTCATCACACTACGCGCTCTTGACAAGTCATCTACTGTCTCGAATAAAGGAACGAAGTCGATTGTCAACGTATCTTTTTTCCATCCTTGCCACAAGAATAATTGCATCAACCCAAGAATATCAGAAGCTTGTTGGCAGTTTGAAATAATAAAACGCTGTGCTGCACGTTCGCTACCCGATGCTTGAATATCTTTCAGCAAACGAATCACGCCTAATGTATCTTGAACTAATGGATCTGCTTCGCTCGATAACTCAAGATCTTCTTCATTAAACTTGAAAGCTTTTTGTTTGTCTGCCTCTGAGGCGTTTAAATCTTCTGATTTTAAACCTGTTTTAGCATCAAAATTCTCAACTAAATAGCTTACTGTATTTCTCAAAATCGAACTATCCTGACGAATATCTAATGTGGTGAAAAAACAGCCAAATGTATTCACTTTGCGAATCAAATCTTCGACAAGTTCTACGAATAAACCATTATGGTAATTATTCAAGACATCTTTGATATTATTTAGATTCTCTAATATTCTATTCGTTTCATCGACTGGATTTTCAACAGGATTAAAGCTGTTATTGTACAATAATTCTTGCAAATTATCCAAATACTGCTCTACTCCTCGGAACGTAATTCTTCTTTTGACAACTCTAAAATCACGATAATAGCATCTAAAAAGTATAGTACGCAACATTGTCGCAACTTTCCTGGTGCTTTCTACCGTCACGTTAGGGTTTCCATCTCGATCCCCTCCTGGCCAAAAACCCAATTCTATTAATTGCTTCACTTCGTCAGAAGATAGCTCCAACTCATTATCAATCTTGGATTGAATACTCGAAGTAACTTTATAAAAAACATTTTCCAAATACCAAGCTAAACTTGCTGCCTCATCAACAGGAGTTGGTTTTTGCTTTTTAATAAATGGTGTTTTACCCAGTTGTTGCAATAGCAAATTGATATTTGGTATATCATTATTTTTAATTGCTTCAATCAAGTCATTGATTATACCTAACACTTCACCAGGATAAAATTGAGTTGGATGCGCAGTCAACACCAAACGCACTGAAAAATCTTTCAATTTCTCTGCTATACGTTTCTTTAACTTCGGATCCATTTGCGCCAATTTGAAAAGCGAATCCAAACCCGCTGTTTCATCCGTTTTACCTAATGCCTGAAAAGAAGAATCTTCAATCGCATCAAATAATACAACTTGTCTTTCAATATATTGGACTATACGAAACAATAAATCAATACGATCATTCTCTTGTACGTACTGCTCATATTGACCAAAAAAACTATCAATAATATGTTCGGGTGCAAGATGTTGCTCCACACCTTTTTCACAGTGTGCCGCAAAAAATGGCAACAATGTACCTGTATGCTTTACTCTTTGAAATGGAAGTGTTAAAAATAAACTTTTAAATAGATCGAATCTCGTTAAAACCTCATTTTCAAATACGACTTGCTTTTGACTTAATTTCATTATGACTGTTTTAATATCTTGGTGTAGGTATAATTTATACTATTTAGCTCCAAATGTATATAAAATTTATATTTTTTAAAGCTTTTTTTTACGAAAATAAAATTAAAACACAAGTTTTAATGTAAAATTATAATAATCTAGAAACAAGAAAGCAACCTTTAAAAGGTTGCTTTCTTATTCGGATTTCTTAGCGTCATCTTTATTTCGCGAACCCGTTTTACCCGGCCGCTTCTTTCCATAAGAACCCATTATAATTTTTCCACGCGTTGTCTTTTTATCTCCTTTTCCCATAGTAAAATTGAATTAGTGATTATAAACTGATTACTTATTCAACTAATTTAAAAATATTCACCCACAAAACAAATAAAGCCTAGATAAATTCTAGGCTTTATAAAAATATTTGTAAATAAACTAATATTATCCTCTACTATTGTAGTTCGGCGCTTCTTTAGTTATTTGAATGTTGTGAGGATGAGATTCTCTCAAACCCGCACCTGTAATACGTACAAATTGTGCTTCTTTTAGCTTTTCGATGCTTGCGGCACCGCAGTAGCCCATCGATGCTCTCAAACCACCAATGTATTGGTAAACTACCTCAGCTAAAGTGCCTTTATATGGCACTCGACCTACAATTCCTTCAGGAACTAATTTCTTAATATCAGCCTCTACATCTTGGAAATAACGATCCTTTGAACCTTTTTCCATCGCTTCTACAGATCCCATACCACGGTACGATTTGAATTTACGACCTTCTAATAAGATCGTTTCACCTGGAGCTTCTTCCACCCCAGCGAACAACGAACCAGCCATAATTGTATCTGCTCCTGCCGCAATCGCTTTCGCAATATCACCAGTTTGTTTGATACCACCGTCAGCAATCAATGGAACACCTGTCCCTTTTAAAGCTTTAGCTACCTCATATACTGCATATAATTGTGGAACACCTACACCAGCGATAATACGTGTAGTACAGATAGAACCAGGACCAATCCCCACTTTAACACCATCTGCCCCTGCATCAGCTAATGCCTTTGCTGCAACTCCAGTAGCAATATTACCAACGATTACTTGTAAATTTGGAAATTTTGATTTTACTTCTTTTAATTTATTTATTACCCCTAACGAATGTCCATGAGCCGTATCTATGGTAACCACATCAACGCCTGCTGCTACTAAAGCTGTCACACGATCTATAGTGTCCGCAGTCACGCCAACCGCTGCGCCTACTAATAAACGACCATGCTCATCCTTAGCTGCATTAGGATAATGTTTGTATTTTTGAATATCCTTGAAAGTTATCAACCCCTTCAATACGTTATTCTCATCGACTACAGGTAATTTCTCAATTTTATGATTTTGCAAAATTTCTTCTGCTTTAACTAAATCTGTACCAATTGGAGCAACAACTAAATTATCTTTAGTCATCAATTCCTTGATCGCTCTTGACATATCTTTTTGGAAGCGCAGGTCACGATTGGTAACAATCCCAACCAAACGACCTTCAGCATCAATCACTGGGATACCACCAATCTTATGCTCCTTCATGATACTAAAAGCATCACCAACGGTTGCGTTTTCCAATAATGTAACTGGATCTTGAATCATACCGCTTTCTGAGCGCTTAACTTTACGTACTTCAGCCGCTTGTTGCTCAATAGTCATATTTTTATGCAACATACCGATTCCGCCAGCTTGCGCAATCGCAATAGCCAAATCAGATTCAGTTACAGTATCCATTGCAGCAGACACTAAAGGAATATTTAATTTGATTTTGCGCGTAAGATAAGTACTAGTATCTACGTCTCTAGGTAATATTTCTGAATAAGCTGGTATTAATAATACGTCGTCATAAGTAAGACCTTCAGCTACGAATTTTTGTGGATCTAATTGCATGGCAAATACCTTTCTTGGGTTTTCTATTTGCCAGACAAAGATACAAAATTATTTTATAATTGCTAATATATTATATACCACGCATCCTAATTAACAAAAAAATAATATTCAAATGACATGCTCGTGTTTATTCCATTTCAAAATGGATTTAATAGCTTAAAAATACCCAATTCTAAAATATTCTTATTAAGCAAATAAGAATACATCGACTGAAGAATATTTGGCAACATATTTGCTTATTCTCAATAAAAATAACACGAACTCAGGATTAACCTTAGGTTCTTTCTAAAAACAAAAGTTATAGATTATGAAAAAACTATTTTTACCCCTAATCGCAATTGTTGCATTAACTGTAGGAGCTAACGAAGCTAAAGCACAGACACCTTTCAAGTCAGCATTAGGTGTTGTATTTGATGGAAATGATGGCTCGAACGTTGGAGTTCAGTTTAAAACAGCTTTACAAGGTCCTCAAGCACTTCAATTACAAGCAGCATTTAATAATAAATGGGTTTCATTAGGTGCAGATTGGCAATACGAAAGACCTATTAATGGTGCTGAAGGTCTTCACTGGTATGCTGGTGTCGGAGCACAAGTTGGTTTTTGGTCAGGTGACGGAGATGGTCACACATTAATCGGTCTTCGTCCGCAAGTAGGTCTAGAATATAAAATCCCTACAATCCCGATCGCATTGCATTTAGATTATAAACCATATTTAGGTTTAAATCACGATACTGGATTCCATGGCGATGGATTTACATTTGGTGTTAAATATGTTTTAAGATAATAAAACATTTATTTAAAAGGGAATCCTAGGATTCCCTTTTATAATTTTTTTCTCTTTTTCTCTTTTGATAACTATATAGCCCTTACATAGTTAATCTTATATTTCAATTATTCTCTTTCTCTATTTTTTTTATACCTTTGCGAATCTTGGTAAATATTTTTATCATTACATCGTAATAAAAACATAAACTATATCAAATTAATAGACGATTAAGAAAATGCAGAGCAAAGGGCTGATTAAATTTTTGGTAGCCGTACTGACAGTAGCCTGTCTTTATGCGTTATCATTTACATTTGTAACTAGGAAAGTAGAGCGTGATGCACAAGCATACGCTGGTGGAGATATCACCAAAGAAAAAGCATATTTAGATTCTATCGCTGGTGAAGTAGTATATAATTTAGGCGTAGCTAAATTTACCTACAGAGAATGTAAAGCACAAGAGTTGCCACTAGGTCTAGACCTAAAGGGTGGTATGAACGTAACAATGGAAATTTCATTGGATGAGTTGATTCGTAACTTAGCGAATAACACTAAAGATGAAAAATTCAATACAGCGTTAAACACTGCAATTCAAAAGAGCAAATCATCAAACAAATCAGTTGTTGATTTATTTATCGATGAATATAAAGCAACAGGTGCTTCTGCATCATTAGCTTCATTTTTCGCAACTAAAGATAATTCAACATTTATCAACAATAGCAGCTCAGAAGCTGACGTTAAGAAATTCTTACAAGTTGAAGCTGATAACGCAATCCAAAACTCATTTAAAGTATTGCGTACACGTATTGATAAATTTGGTGTTGCATCTCCAAACATTCAAATTCAACAAGGTACTAACCGTATTTTAATTGAATTACCGGGTGTTAACGATGCGGATCGTGTGCGTAAATTATTACAAGGTTCTGCAAAATTAGAATTCTTCGAAACTTACAATAATGTAGAAGTTCACGGTGTTTTGAATAGTATCAACACTACATTAGCGACTTCTTTAAAATCGACAGACAAGGAAGTAGCGAAAACAGATTCTACAGTAGCTGACACTACGAAAAAAGAAAAACTATTAGCTAACCTTGGAGGCAATAAATCTGCATCATCTGATTCATCAGCAGCTCTTGCAAATTTAACAGCACAAAATCCACTATTCAGTGTATTATACCCTGCTGTATACCAAGGACCAACAGGACAACCAGAATTAATTCCTGGACCACTTGTAGGGTCAGCAGCTTTAAAAGATACAGCTAAGGTTAATGCATATTTTGCTAGACCTGAAGTTAAAGCATTGATTCCTGCTAACCTTAAATTACTTTGGGCTGTAAAACCAGAATCTAATGCTGAATCATTATCATTATATGCTATCAAAGTTGGTGCAGGTGAGACAGGTTCTGTATTATCTGGCGATGTTATTACTGATGCTAGAGATGAATTTGACCCACAAACAAATTCTCCTGTAGTAAGTATGAAAATGAATTCATACGGTGCTAAAGAATGGCGTAGAGTAACTGCTAAAGCAGCACAAAAGAAAGAGGCTATTGCAATTGTACTAGATAATGTAGTATACTCAGCCCCTACTGTACAAACTGAAATCGCAGGCGGTAATTCTTCTATTTCTGGAAACTTCACTATTGAAGACACTAAAGATTTAGCAAACGTATTGAAGTCTGGTCGTCTACCGACTACGGCGAAAATCGTAGAAGAAGCAATCGTAGGTCCTTCATTGGGTCAAGCAGCTATTGACGCAGGTCTTAACTCATCTCTTATTGCTGTAGTTGTTGTAATGTTATTTATGGTTGCTTATTACAACCGTGCGGGATGGGCTGCTAACATTGCCGTTATTTTCAACGTATTCTTCTTGATGGGTATTTTGGCTTCGCTGAATGCTGTATTGACTTTACCAGGTATTGCGGGTATCGTATTGACAATGGGTACTGCAGTAGATGCTAACGTACTTATATACGAGCGTATTCGTGAAGAAATCCGTAATGGCAAAAACATTAAGCAAGCTATAGAAGAAGGTTACAAGCACGCGATGTCTTCCATCTTAGACTCACAAATTACTACGTTTTTAGTTGGTGTTGTATTATTCTTCTTTGGATCTGGACCTATCTTAGGTTTTGCTACAACATTAATGGTTGGTATTATTACATCATTATTCACTTCAATCTTTATTTCTCGCTTGATTTTCGAATTCATGTTGACAAGAGAAATGAAAGTAAGCGTTTCTTACCCTTGGTCAGCTAACACTTTACTTGGTGCTAATTATCAGTTTATTAAAAAACGTAAAGTTTATTACATCATATCTTTAGTAGCAGTAGCTATTTCATTGATATCTATATTCACAAAGGGATTCTCGTTAGGGGTAGATTTTCAAGGTGGACGTACATATACTGTTCGTTATGATCAAAATGTTAACTTAGAAGATGTTCGTAAGAACTTAGATGAGGTATTTCAATCTTCTACAGAGGTTAAAACTTTTGGTAGCTCGAATCAAGTACGTGTAACGACTACTTACCATATCGAAGAGACTTCAGATGAAGCGGATGCGGAAGTATTAGCGAAACTAAACTCTGGATTATCTAAAGTATCTGGTAATAACTACGAAATCCTTTCTTCACAGAAAGTAGGTCCTTCGATTGCATCAGATATTACAGAAAGAGCAGGATGGTCAGCGGTTATTGCTATTTTAATTATCGCTGTATACATCTTAGTTCGTTTCCACAAATGGCAATATTCAGCAGGAGCTGCTATCGCGACAATACATGATGGTTTGATCTTGTTAGGATTGTTCTCTATTCTTGACGGTATCGTTCCATTCTCATTGGATATTGATCAACACTTTGTAGCGGCATTCCTTACGGTACTGGGTTACTCTGTGAATGATACAGTGGTTGTGTTTGACCGTATCCGTGAAGATATCAACAAATCCGCTGGCTTACACAAAAGCTTTGGTGAAGTTATCAATAACGCGATTAACACTACTTTAAGCCGTACGATTATCACATCATTAACACTTATTTTCGTGTTAGTTGTATTATTTATTTTTGGTGGTGAAGTTATCCGAGGATTTGCATTTGCTATCTTAGTTGGTATCGTTGTAGGTACATACTCATCTATTATGTTGGCAGCGCCATCTGTATATGATTTAGGTAAAAACAACGCTAATATTGCTAAACCAAGAACAGCAGAAGCTAAAGTTGTAACTCCGTAATTAGGAGATTCTATAAACGAAAACGGGCTATCCAAAAGGTAGCCCGTTTTCGTTTATCACAAATTCATCATAAATAAACTGTAATCCATCAAGACAATATATTTTTTATAGATTTGCGTAAATAACTATTTATATGAAAAAATTGATGCTTTCAACTCTACTACTTAGCACTGTACTTGGATTTTCGAGTTGCTCAAATTCTTCTAATTCGAACACTAATGCGAGTGAAAACGTAGAAAATCATGATGGTCACGATCATGCAGGACACGATCACAGTGCGCACAACCATAGCCCTTCTCAATCAGAACAACAACAAAAAATTGAGGAACTATCTCAAAAATCCCCAGCTCAAATTCTACCTGAATTCAAATTCTATAAAGTAAAATCCGGTATTTCTTTTACAAATCAAGATATTCCAAAAGGAAAAAAAACGGCATTTATTTTATTTGATCCAAACTGTGGACACTGTCAAGTAGAAGCAGGTCAATTAGGCAAAAACTACGATAAACTTAAGAACATCAACATCTATTTCGTTTCCATGAACGATCCTGCTTTGATGGCTAACTTCCTAGATACTTTTGGTAAAGAATTAGGTGGTAAACCAAATGTGGAAGTATTATACGACAGAAATCAAGATTTCATCCAAAAAATACATGTTCCAAAGCAATTCCCTGCGAACTATGTCTATACAGCTGAAGGAAAGTTGCAATCGCATTGGGATGGCGAGAAAAAAATCGATTTTATTATAACAGAATACACTAAATAAGTTGATGAGAATAGCAATAAATGGTTTTGGGCGAATTGGAAGACATACGCTTCGCAATTTGCTCAAAAGAAATTTGCAAAATATTGATGTTGTTGCTATTAATGATTTAACAAGCACATCTACCCTAGCGCATTTGTTTAAGTATGATTCCGTTCACGGACCGTTCGAAGGTGAGGTCACGTTTGATGAAAACCATCTTTATATCGATGCGCACAAAATTTTGGTTACCCAGGAAAAAAGTCCAATAGATTTACCTTGGCAATATCTTCAAGTAGATGTTGTGGTTGAATCTACAGGACATTTTACAACGAAAGAAAAAGCTTCTCAACATATTTCTGCTGGAGCGAAACAAGTTATAATTTCTGCACCCTCACCAGACAGAGAAATTCCAACAGTCGTACTTGGAATCAATGATTCAGACTTTGATTGGACAGCACCAATTTTTTCGAACGCATCTTGTACAACTAATAACGTTGCTCCTTTGGTCAAAATTTTGGATGAAAATTGGGGAATAAAAGACGGATATATCACGACAGTACACTCGATGACAGGTGATCAAAATTTGCATGATGCCCCTCATCGCGATTTACGTCGTGCACGCGCAGCATCATCATCGATTATTCCGACAAGCACGGGAGCTGCTAAAGCTATTACAAATGTATTTTCGCATTTGGAAGGAAAGTTGGGCGGTGCTGGCATTCGTGTACCGGTGTTGAATGGTTCATTGACCGATTTCACCTGTACATTGCGAGAGCAAACTACAGTAGAAGAAATTAATGCCAAATTCAAAGCTGCTTCAATGCACGAATTGAAACAGGTATTATACTACACAGAAGACCCAATAGTTTCAGTTGATATAATTAACAATCCGTATTCCTGTGTTTTTGATGCGCAATTGACGTCAATTGTAGGCGGGCTTGTAAAAGTCGTAGGTTGGTATGATAATGAATTTGGGTATTCGAATAGATTGGTGGACATATTACAAAAATTGAGTCAGCGATGATCCGTTTTATTACGACCGAAGATACTATTCCCCTACGCTCATCCGTGCTTAGAAATGGACTGCCTATCAAAGAATCTTATTTTGATGGGGACAATGATCCTTCAACATTCCACTTAGGCTTCTTTACCGAAGAGAATCAGCTAGTCTGTATTTTGACGTGTAAAAAAGATAACCACGGTAAATTACCTAAGGACGCATATCGTCTGAGAGGTATGGCTACACACCCTGATCATCGACGCAAAGGTTATGCAGCACAACTGTTGCATGCAGCCATCGTGCATATCAAAACCCAACTGCATGTTGATTATTTGTGGTTTAATGCCCGTGTCGATGCATTTCCTTTCTACGAAAGCCATGGTTTTGAATTTATGTCTGAGGAATTTGATATACCCACAGCAGGACCGCATCGCGAAATGTTTAAACTGCTTTAATTTGAAGCTTGTATTTTCTTAATTGATTTTTGTAGAAAATATAAAACAGTTAGAAATACGAGAATTGATAAAGCAAAAATATACAATTTGTATTCTTGATAAAATTCAGGAAAATACCGAATTAAGGATTTCCGAATAATAGATTCTGTGGATCGTGCAACAACGATAAACGTAATAAATAAAGGTATCTCAAATTTTTTAGGAAAATAGCTAGAAGTAATATTGAGCATACTCCATGTAAAATGAAAACATAACAAAATACCCCCTATTACTTGGATGCAATGCATAATTGTGCTTTCGTGCATGCTAAACAGCAAATTATTCACTACAATTAGTAGAAGACTTAACACAAAACACAAAGGTGATTTCAGCATAATTTCAATTACATTTCTTTTTCAACACCTAATCCAAATAAAGCAAAATCGTATTTAACAGGGTCGGTTTTATCTAAAATTAATAAATTATCCGTTAATTCTAGTGCTGCCTTCCATTGTAATTTTTCGGATAAAATTAAATGAAATTTACGTGCCACACGCTCCACATGTACATCGCAAGGACAAACCAATTGTGATGGTGCAATTCTATTCCATATTCCAAAATCAACACCCTTATTATCTACGCGAACCATCCAGCGCAAAAACATATTTAATCGCTTACAAGTAGACTTTTGAGCAGGAGAACTCACATGTTTTTTTGTTCGTAAAGGAAAATCAGGTAAAGAAAAGAAATAGAGTTTGAATTCATTCAAAGATTTTTCTATCGAAATTTCAGTCGATTTCACATTCTCCTGCCCTATTAAGAAAGCTTCTTCCAAGGAATCAAAACGACTGTAGTGATAACGAAAGAATTCTACAAAATAAAGCAGATCCGTATCATTGAACGTACGATGTTTAAAGCCTAATAAAGATCTCAAATCTTCCTCCTTGTGATTCATAATAAAATCATATGGACTTCCGCCCATTCGCTCGATCAGCTCTTTACACTTATTAATAATGGTTTTTCGTTGTCCCCAAGCTAATATCGATGCGATAAAGCCCATAATCTCTATATCCCGCTTCTTACTAAATAGATGCGGAATACAAATCGGATCATTCGCTATAAAATTGGGTTGATTGTACTCAACAACCTTGTTATCTAAAAACTCTTTAAGATTAAAATCTGACATTTTATTTTGCTAAAGCCACTTCAAATATATGTCCATTTCGCTGACCATGCTCTTGATTTCGCATTTGCAACTGACCATCATAGCATAGTTGCTTCAATCTTTCTATTAAAAAATAATCTCCTATTCCATTTGAATTATATCCATTATACATATTACCCATGGTTAATCCAATTACTTTGAAGGAAAACTGAAAATCAGGAATACAGTGTGCTATTAATATTTCATCAAAATATGTAATATCCGATTCTTCTATCTGGTTTTGATTATTTAAAATTCTCAAATTGGAGTTGTTTCTTAAAAACTTCTCCCAACTTTTTTCAAAAAATAGCTTTTCATTATTAGTTATTAATCTAAAATATTGTTTTGCAAGTTGTATGTTCTCCGATGTACAGACATACAATGAAAACAATTTTACATTATATCCTTTATGGCTATTAAAAGGAATATTTTGCCAATCGACTGTGTAAATAGTAATATTTATATCCTTCAAAAAATTTAATATAGCTGCTTTCCATATGTATTCATTACCGTCATCACCTAACCAGATAAAGATAGAATCTCCTGAAGTTATCTCACTTAATTTTACAGCGATATCTTTGCCATTTATTTCCCTGTGAAAATAAAAATCAGTTTCTTGAAAAAATTCTTCAAACCAATTAATACGTTCATTAATTCCTCTTAATGTCTTTAAATCATACAAAGGACCTAATACTAATGTATCTAATAAAGTAATTAATTTAATATTCTCATTTGAAAAATCAATAACATCGCTAATCATTAAATTATTTGATGAATTTTCTCCACAAACGATATGATATTCTTTTGCCATATTATTAAGTTAAAAATTTAACGGTGATTGATGCTTAAAACTATATTTTAATTCCTTAATAATAAGACTACCATCAACTATTTTTTGAAATGAATTCTCAGAATTGAATGATAAGGGTAAGTCAAATCCATATTTTTTAGCGGATGCTAAAATAACTTCTTTTTTAGAAGGATGTTCTGGAGCCACGAGGTTATAAATTGGATGATGCAAATCTGATTCAAATCCCTTTGTGATTAACGTCACTACATCATCTACGTGAATAAAATTCGCGGGTTGATCGCCTGTCGCACAGTTACGGTTCGCAAAATACTTAGCAAAGATTCTATTTTTACCAAATAACCCACCTAGGCGATAAATATGTGAATTTGTCAACTCTACCTTTTGCTCTGCGACTAATAAGCGATCATTCAAATCTTCTTTACAATCTTCATTGAAAATCCCATCCCTATCAGGATAAATTCCTATTGAACTCAAATATATTTGCTTTCGAAATTTTAGGTTAGCGAGGTATTGTCGAACATGTTCAAAACGATTAGATATTTCTTCGACAGAATTCTTAGAACTAGCAGGAACACTGTTTAATATATAATCAAAGTTAGTTAGGAATTCAGAAATAGAAACCTGTTCATCGAAATTCACAATCGCAACATCTAAACCTAATGAAGTAAGATATTCTTTCTTTTCAGCAGATGTACAAGTAACATATACTTCCCAACCTTTTTCTGTATAATATTTCGCTACCTCTTCTCCTAACCAACCACAGCCCAAAATCAATATTCTCATCTAGCTAATTTAAACAAAAAGAGCAAAGAAATTAATCTTTGCTCTCTCGCCTAGTAAAATTTTGAATTTTTATATTCTAATTTTTACTTAATAAAAATTAATATGCTTTTGCAAATAACACTCTTCCTTTGGAAGGTTTTCCAGTGAAAATACATACGCCATCTTCTTCTTGAAAATCCAATGGAATACAACGTGAAGTTGCTTTTGTTTCTTCTTTCACACGCTTCTCTGTTTCTGGCGTACCATCCCAGTGACAAGACACAAAACCACCTTTATTTTCCAATACCTCTTTAAACTCTTCGTATGAGTTTACTTCAGTAATATGTGAATCACGGAAATTCAATGCTTTTTGGAAAATATTCTCTTGGATTTCATCCAATAATGCCACAATATGGCTACCCAAACCTTCTTGAGAAACCGTTTCTTTTGTTTGTGTATCACGACGTGCTAACTCCACCGTACCATTTTGCATATCACGCGAACCAATTGCAACGCGCAAAGGCACACCTTTCAATTCCCATTCTGCAAATTTGAAGCCTGGACGCTGCGTATCACGATCGTCATATTTCACTGAGATATCTTGTCCTTTTAATTCTGCATTCAATTTATGTACGAAAGCATCGATATTCGCTTTTTCTTCTTCAGTTTTGAAAATTGGAACGATTACAACTTGTATCGGAGCTAATTTTGGAGGTAAAACTAAACCTTGATCGTCTGAGTGCGCCATAATCAATGCACCCATCAATCGTGTAGATACACCCCATGAAGTTGCCCATACGTACTCTTGCTTACCTTCTTTTGATGTAAATTTCACATCAAATGCTTTCGCGAAGTTTTGACCTAAGAAATGTGACGTACCAGCTTGCAATGCTTTACCATCCTGCATCAATGCCTCGATAGTATAAGTGTCAAGAGCACCCGCGAAGCGTTCTGATTCTGTTTTACGACCACGAATAACTGGAACAGCTAATGTTTTCTCCGCAAACTCCGAATACACATCCAACATTTGTTGTGCTTCAGCGACTGCTTCTTCCGAAGTAGCATGCGCTGTATGTCCTTCTTGCCATAAAAATTCCGCCGTACGTAAAAATAAACGAGTACGCATTTCCCAACGCACCACATTCGCCCATTGGTTGACCAAAATAGGTAAATCTCTATATGATTCTATCCATCCTCTGTATGTATTCCAAATGATTGTCTCGGAAGTCGGACGAACAATAAGTTCTTCTTCTAATTTTGCATCTTCGTCAACAATGATATTACCGTTACCATCATTTTTAAGGCGGTAGTGTGTTACCACTGCACATTCCGTCGCAAAACCTTCAACATGAGAAGCTTCTTTGGAGAAAAATGACTTGGGAATAAACAAAGGAAAATACGCATTACTATGTCCTGTTTCTTTGAAACGCTTATCCAAAATAGCTTGCATACGCTCCCAAATAGCATAACCATAAGGTTTGATCACCATACAACCTCTCACCGCAGAATACTCTGCCAAATCCGCCTTGATAACCAGATCATTATACCATTGTGAATAATCTTCACTACGACTTGTTATTCCTTTACTCATTTGCTTATACTATGACTTATAATCAGAAAATATATGTTAAAAAAGTATATATTCTCGTGCTGTAAAAATTTATTTATATTTTTGATTAAGGGTATTAAACCTTTGCTAAAATTCGCGTCTAAGATAATAAAAAGACGTTGATTATCTACAACAACTAGCGAGAAAGATATTATGAAAACGAATAGATTAGTATTTGGTAGTTTGGCATTAACGATAGCTGTGGCTATTAGTTCTTGTTCGACAAGTAAGCAAATCGCTTACAAGGACGACATGTACAACAATCGCCAAGCGAATGTTGATCAGCCGTATCAAAGTCCGGATTATTATTATACGGACGAACAATATGCACAGCAAAATAACGATTATTATGCAGACGAATACTCTGATGAAGAATATTACGAGGATGATTATAGTGACTTAGAATATGCAAATCGTATTAATAGATTTTATTATTCATCTCCTGGATTTTCTTATTACGATCCTTTCTTTGATCCGTGGTACGGGTATAATTTAGGTTATGGAGGCTTTGGATTAGGATGGTCTAATTGGGGTTGGGGTTCTCGCTGGTCAATGGGTTTTGGCTGGGGTTATCCGTATTCTCACTTTGGATATAATTGGGGTTGGGGTAATCCATATTACTCATACGGCTACGGTTGGGGACATCCTTTTGGATATGGTTCGTTTTGGGGGCATAACTCCTACTACAATGCATGGGGACACCCATACTACGGCTATGGCTATGGAGGAGGTATAGGTAGTGGATACACTTCACGTTCTACATATGCATCCGTACGTTCTACTAATCGTGGACTATACGACTCACGCTCCAGCAGCAGATCGACAGACCGCAGAACAAATAATTCTGTATCGCGCAGTGTAAGTAGAGATAATAGTGGTAGAATTGTTACAGGTTCCAGAGTTTCTTCAAGAAATAATGAGGGTACAACTCGTGGTACTTCTTCACGAAGCGTATCCGATAGAACTAATAATACAAATAATAGAGGTACTGTACAAAGAGGAACTTCATCACGTAGTGTATCTGATAGATCGACTAATGCTAGCGAAAACAGAGGAATTATCAATCGTGGGACTAATACTACTGAAAGAGGTACATCTTCAAGATCACAAGGCAGAACAACTACTTCTCCAGAGAGATCTGTACGCCCTAGTACAACACAGCCTAGCACTAGATCAACAACAACTGACAGAAGCGTAAGACCTAGCTCTAGCTCTTCATCGAATGGTAATAGCAGAGGATCATCATATACTCCTCCAAGTTCTTCTTCTAGTAGCAGTAGAAGCTCATCGTCATCTTCGTCTGTTGGCAGTTCTTCATCAAGAGGTTCTTCTTCATCGATGGGAAGTAGTTCAGGCTCATCATCAAGAAGCTCAGGTTCGAGCTCAAGCTCATCAGGCTCAAGTTCGCGTTCGTCAAGAAGATAATAGGTATTTACACATATTTGCCAGTCTAAAAAGACTGGCATTTCTATAAAGTTTTGACTATATATTTATGAATATTAAAAAAATTATACTTTCTGTTTTTGTTTCAAGTGCCTTCTGGGGATATGCACAAGCACAATCAGTAGACGATGTGGTAACATTTTCTAAAGATGACAATCCAGCCTCGGCGCGTATAAAGGGTATGGGGAATGTACAAACTTCTCTAGGTGGTGACGTTACAGCTATCAATGGAAACCCAGCAGGACTTGGCTTTTTTAGTCAATCAGATATATCTATTACGTTTGATTATTTGCAAAACTCGAACAAAACAAATTTTCTTGGCACGGATTCAAAGAGTAATAAAGGAAATTTCGGCGTGACACAAGCAGGTATTGTTTTTAATTTTCCCAATCGAAATCAAATTGCTGGTTATTCTGGCTGGCAGAATTTTAACATGGGGCTTAGCTATAATAAAAAGCAAAATTTTAATAATTCATTAGTTTATAGCGGTGTAAATAATGAAACTTCTTACGTCAATAATTTAGCCGATTTGATGCATGATGATAATGGCTTCAGAGATGACTTTTATAATTCTTATTTGGTAGAAAATTTTGCATCGCCATCAGGTCGATATTTTCCCTTAGCAGAAGAAGGTTATGACAAAGATCAATTAAATGATGTGTTGACAAAAGGTTCACATAGTAATTCTGCTATTGCTTTTGGAGGAAATTATAATAACAAATTTTATATAGGTGCTACTTTGGGTCTTTCGTTCTTTAAATATGAAAAAAGTAAAATTTTTGAAGAAAATGGACTAACAAAATTAGCCATAGATGTAGCCAAAGATAACCCTAACTCCGATTTTGCAGACCCTACACATCCAGACTATATCAAATTTGGGGATAAAAGTTACCAACTTTTGGATGATTACTCGCAAATCAATGAAGGATCAGGAGTAGATTTTAAATTGGGAATGATTTATAAACCAACTACAGATTGGAATATTGGTTTGACAATCACTACCCCAACTTGGCTGTCCATTTCGGAGACAACTAATGCTTTCACTGATGTTAACTTTTTCCCTGATTTAAATTCAAACGATTACTTTCATAAGTACGAATCAGATCTTTATTCCAGTGATCAAGACTATAACATTACTACACCTTGGAAATTTGCTCTTGGTGCTACAAAGTTTTTCGGTAGAGGAATGATTAGTGCAGAGATGGAATATTTGACTTATAATACAGCGAGATATGCTAATCCATCGAGATTTAATTCTTTTAATGGCATTAATAATGATATCAAAGATGTGTTAAAAGGTGCAGCAAATGTACGTATAGGTGGCGAATACTTAATTAATAATATTCTGAGTGGACGAGCAGGATTCAATTACTTCGGCAATCCTTATAAATATGCTGAAGAGTCAAATGTGAATGGAAGTATTGGTCTAGGTGTGAAATTAACCAGTAGCTTATACATGGATTTTGCGTTAGTACATCAAGTTAACACATACAGTGTCGCACCTTATGTATTAAGTGACTTTTGGTACGACAGAGGTAGTTACGAACCTATTGCAGATTTAAAACATCAACGCACAAATGCTGTCTTAACAATCGGCGCTAAATTTTAGATTAAAAAATATACTGTTGTAAGAGAGTGAGAGATATGTCTTTCACTCTTTTTATTTTATTTCCTCTAGAATAGTACATTTAATTAAAAATAGAATTCGGATGGAACAAATTGGACCTTACATACTTAGTCTATTTATCGGTATAGGTTTAGCTGCGGCTACGGGCTTTCGCGTCTTCCTGCCGCTATTCTTCGTCAGTTTGGCTTCGTATTTCCAATGGATTCCACTACAAGAAAATTGGAATTGGTTAGCATCGTTACCAGCATTGATTTTACTCGGTAGTGCAATGGTTTTCGAAGTATTAGCTTATTATATTCCTTTTATTGACAATTTATTAGATTCTATAGCGATACCACTCTCCGCTATCGCTGGCACGTTATTGTTTTCATCCCAATTTACTGAATCCAACGACATACTAAAATGGGGATTAGGGATAATAGCTGGAGGAGGTACAGCCGCCACAATTAGTTCCGCACTATCGGCATTCAGAGTGGCATCGACATCCACAACAGGTGGATTAGGCAATTCTGTAGTGTCCACTGTTGAAAATACAGGTGCAACAGTAATGAGTGTTTTAGCTATATTTCTACCCCTATTAGCACTACTATTCACCGTAATTTTAATGTATTATTTTATACGATTTGGTAAACGAATGTGGAGTAAGATTTTCGTAAAAGACTTGAAATCCGAATCCTAATTATCTTGCATACTTTTTGTGATCTTATCAATATTCAAACTATTGGCCATAGCCGAAAATATGCGATGGTAAGTTCCTTTTTGATCATACAAATCTTCGTGTGTGCCATCTTCAACCACCCTACCCTTTTCCATGACAATAATGTGCGAAGCATCTATAATTTGAGATATAGAATGCGAAACTATAACCACAGTTCTACCGACTTTGATAGCATCCAAACTATTTTTTATTTGTTCGGTTGCGATTGCATCCAAATTCGCTGTTGGTTCGTCCAAAAATATTATTGGAGGATTTTTTAGAAACATTCGCGCTATTGCAATTCGCTGTTGCTGACCTCCAGACAATAAATGCGCTTCAGAATCATAGCCTTTTGGCAATTCTAGGATCTGCTCGTGTATATATGCTTTTTTCGCTGCTTCAACAACTTCTTCAAGTGACGCTGAAATCTTTCCATAACGGATATTATCTGCTATAGATCCTTTAAAAATATGATTCTTTTGTAAGACCAATCCAATATTGTCTCTCAAAAACTTCGTATCGTATTCTCTTAATTCTACTCCATCCAAGAAAATAGCGCCTGAGGAAGGGTAATAAAATTTGTCTAATACATTAATAACTGTACTTTTTCCGGCACCGCTAAGACCTACCAAAGCAGTTATTTGATTTGGTTCTATACGCATCGACACATTATGTAATGCTGAAGTTCCATTTGGATAGTCAAAATTCACGTTTCGCATTTCGATAGCCCCGACAATTTTTGTTGGACGATAGTTTCCTGATAATTCTTTTTGATCATCTGCTTTTAAAATATCAAAAAAGCTTTCGGAATAAATTAACGCATCATTTACCTCATCGTAGATACGATGCAATTGACGAATTGGTGCAGAAACATTATTAAACAACATAATATGAAACATAATAGCACCTAAAGTCATTTGCTCATTAAGAACAAAATATGCCGTAAGAATGATAACTAAAACAATACCTATCTGCTCAATAAAGCTTTTGAAACTGTCGAAAATATAACTTGTTTTACGCGTAGACATTTGATTTTCGGTCATGTCATACTGGATTTTTTGGTGACGCTTCGCCTCTTCACCTTCACGTACAAATGACTTAATAACCGTAATAGAATCGATAAGATTTATGATTTGATTGCTTTTATTTTCTCTATAGAAACGCATATTTCTTCGAAATCCCGAAAGTTTTGAAGCTTGCAATTGTGAAATATAGAAATAAATAGGCACTGTAATCAACCCGATCAATCCTACATAGAAGTTTGCAAGAAACATAAAAACCAATGCCACAATTGCCGTTGTAAATAACGGTAGAATATCTATAAAGAAATTCTGAACCAAACGTGTTAGAGAACTAATTCCAGCGTCAATCCGTGTTTGCAATTTTCCAGACTCATTATTTTCTGCCGTGTAAAACGCCATTCTATAGGTCAATATTTTTTCAACTATAGTTTGTGAAATATCACGCGCTATCATTATTTTCAATTTTTCGCCATAGAATTTTTGACCAAATTGCACCAATGAATAGATTATTTCCTTCCCTAGAAGAATGATCGAAATGATACCTATAATATGCATCCCCTCGCGCAATGGTGTTTGTGAGACGAGAAGATCACTAATTTTGTCTACAGTGAATTTTAATACAAAGGCATTGATCTGAGCAGCAAAAGATCCGACCACTGTCAATCCTAAAGTTAGAAAAATAAGGTGTTTGTATGGTTTAACAAACGGAAGAATATTTCGGTATAATGCACTTATTGTCATACGATAGTTATAACAATAAGTTTTTGCATTTGTTTACGCTATATATTATTTAGCAACAATTGTTTGTATTCCTAAAGAGTCAAATAATTCTTGAAAAGATGGGGGAATCTCATTACTAATTATCACATCGATATTAGAAAAATCTGCAATCTTACCAAAGCTTTTTCGGCTGAATTTGCTTGAATCAGCTAGCACAATTACTTGTTGCGCCACGGCTATCATTTTTTGATTCAATAAAGCTTCTTGCGCACTTGTCGTCGAAATCCCATATTCCAAATCAATACCATCCACACCTAAAAATAATTTGGAACAAAAAAACTGTTCCAATGTATGCATCGCATATTGTCCAGTCACTGACGATGAAGTATGTCTGACCGTCCCTCCCAATTGGATAACCTCTACATTGGTATGTTTTATTAATTCGAAAGTAACGTTTAATGCAGATGTGACCACTGTTAAATGACCGTGTGGAACTATTTCTCGTGCAAAAAATTGCGTAGTCGTACCCGAACCAATGATTATAGAATCATTGGGGGTAATGAAATTTGCTGCAGCTTTTGCAATACTACGTTTTTCATTTTCGTGTATTTTTTCTTTTTCAATGACAGACCTATCGGTCTGATAGGGGTTTTGTTTTGTTACGCCTCCGTGCGTACGATACACCAGACCTGAATCTTCCAAGAATTGCAAATCCTTTCGTATTGTTACGGATGACACACTTAAGGTTTCGCATAGTTCTACCACAGAGACGTGCCCCTTTTTATTTACTTCCTTGATAATGTGCTGATGACGTTCGACGTTATTCATAATAATCTAAATTATCAATTTATTTCAAAACGAAAGCAAAAGAAAAAATATTTTTCCTTTTCTTTCGTTTATTTACGTTTTTTAGTAATTTTACGCGATAACCAAAACATTTTTACATCTATTCAAAATGAAATTCACCAGAAACGAAGCTATAAGAAGCATTGCGAGCACTCAAGAATGGGACATTACTATAATCGGTGGTGGTGCTACAGGCCTTGGTATAGCAGTCGATGCCGCATCCAGAGGTTATAAAACTTTACTTATTGAAAAGTACGATTTTGCAAAAGGTACTTCCAGCAAAAGCACAAAATTAGTACATGGTGGTGTTCGCTACTTATCGAATGGCGACGTGAAGTTGGTTATGTCTGCGCTAAAAGAGAGAGGATTAATTTTTAAAAATGCACCTCATGTTTCTTTTGTTCAAAGCTTCGTAATTCCTTCCTACAATTTCTTTGGCAAAATGAAGTTTTTGATAGGATTAAAATTATACGATTGGTTGGCCGGAAAACTTCGCATTGGAAAATCCACATTATTGAGCAAGGCAGAGGTTATCGAAAAATTGCCAAAAGTAAAACAGAAAAATCTTATCGGTGGTATTCAATATTATGATGGCCAATTTGATGATGCGCGCCTAGCGCTAAATCTTGGCCAAACAGCATTTGAAAACGGCGCTGTAGTATTGAATTATGCCGAAGCATCTGCTATTACCAAAGATGCTCAGGGAAAAGTGACAGGTATCGAATTTATTGAAAGAGAATCAAATAAAAAATACAGCATCAAATCCAAATCTGTAATTAATGCTACAGGTATTTTCGTTGATGACATTTTGAAGCTTGATGTTGCTGCACACAAAAACTTAGTGAGACCGAGTCAAGGTGCACATATCGTTATTGACAAAAAATTCTTAGGAAATGTCGATGCATTGATGATTCCTGAAACAAGTGATGGTCGTGTATTATTTGGTGTGCCTTGGCATGGCAAAGTTTTATTAGGAACGACAGACACACCATTAAATGAGCATCAGATCGAACCTCGTCCATTGGAAGAAGAAATTGAGTTTATATTAAATACCGCTAATGCCTATTTGGACAATGCGCCAACACGCAACGATGTCTTGAGTGTTTTCGCTGGATTGAGACCATTGGCTGCACCTACAGACAAAGATAGCAACAGCACGAAAGAAATTTCACGTGATCATAAATTAATCAAAAGTACTTCAGGTCTTGTAACGATTACTGGTGGAAAATGGACTACATACCGTAAAATGGCTGAAGAGACTGTAGATATGGCTATCTCTGTGGGCGGTTTGCAACCAAAGATATGTGCTACTACGACCCTACAGATTCATGGTTATTCAACAGAAAGACGCGATGGTCATTGGCAAGTTTATGGTTCTGATACAGAGGAGATTCAAAAATTAGTAAAAACTGATTCCTCATTAGGAAATAAGCTTCATCCAAATTTTGATTTCATTGAAGCCGAAGTAGTCTGGGCTAGCAGAAATGAGATGATCTATAATATTGAAGATTTTTTAGCACGAAGAATACGTTTTCTTTTATTGGATGCAAAAGCATCATTACAAGCTGCTCCACGAGTAGCTGCATTGATGGCTGCTGAGCTGCATAAGGATGAAAATTGGATTAAGTCACAGCTAGAAATGTATAGTGCACTCGTGAAAAGCTACACACTATAAATAAAATTGTAACTCTATAAACTAAATTTGATATGAAAAAGGAATTTATTCTTTCCTTGGATCAGGGTACAACGAGCTCAAGAGCTATCTTATTCAACCACAATGGGGAGATTGTGGAAGTAGCTCAAAAAGAGTTTAAACAAATTTATCCGAAATCGGGTTGGGTGGAGCATGATGCGCAAGAAATTTGGTCTACGCAGCTTGCTGTCATGACCGAAGTTATTGCCAAAGCGAATGTAAAGCTGGACTCTATAAAAGGTATTGGCATTACTAATCAGCGAGAAACAACGGTTGTCTGGCACCGCAAAACTGGAAAACCAATTTGCAATGCCATAGTATGGCAAGACAGACGCACGGCCGAATATTGCAAATCCATCGCAGAAAAAGGCTTGGCCACATTAATTCAAGAAAAAACGGGCTTATTAATCGACTCTTATTTTTCAGCTTCCAAAATTAACTGGATTCTTGAAAACGTAGATGGAGCTCGAACAATGGCTGAAAATGGCGATTTAGCATTTGGAACAATTGATTCTTGGTTAGTTTATAATCTGACAAATGGCGAAAAACACGTCACGGATGTATCGAATGCATCACGCACTTTACTTCTAAATATAAATACATTAGAATGGGATCAAGAGCTTTTGGACATATTTGAAATTCCAAAATCAATGTTGCCACAAGTCGCAAGTAGTTCTGAACTATTTGGCCATACCTCCTTGGAAATTGGAAATGTGAATATTCCGATTGCAGGTATTGCTGGTGACCAACAAGCTGCACTTTTTGGTCAATTGTGTACAGAAGAAGGCATGGTGAAAAACACGTACGGCACAGGTTGTTTCCTTCTAATGAATATTGGAAATAAGCCAGTAATTTCAAAAAATAAACTGGTTACTACTGTGGGTTGGAAGATTGGGGACGATGTAAAATATGCCTTGGAAGGAAGTATTTTCATCGGAGGCGCAGTAGTACAATGGCTTCGTGATGAATTAGGTATTATCAAAAAATCTTCCGACGTAGAAGCATTAGCAACAAGTGTTCCCGATACGAATGGTGTATATCTAGTTCCCGCCTTTTCAGGCTTAGGTGCTCCTCATTGGAATGCTAATGCGCGAGGAACTATCGTGGGATTATCACGTGGTTCAAAAGATGCTCATATAGCTCGTGCCTCGCTGGAAAGTATAGCTTATCAAACTCATGATATCTTAAAAGCTATGGAAAATGATTCCCAAAACAAGATTCAAGAGCTTCGTGTAGACGGCGGTGCGACGAACAATAATTTTTTAATGCAATTTCAAGCAGATATTGTACAGACAAAAGTAATTCGTCCGGCAGTTACCGAAACAACAGCAATGGGCGCCGCATTTTTAGCTGGTTTAGCAGTAGGATTTTGGAAAGATTTAGATGAATTAAAGTCGTTGTGGAAAGAAGACAAAGTTTTTGAATACACAGAAAATTCAGCTAAAAATGAAACGTTACTGAAAGAATGGAAAAGAGCTACTGAAACAGCGAAATTCTGGGCAAATTATAACGATTAAGACCTTCTTATTAAAACTCTAAAATTATGGAACCTATTTTAGCTGAATTCATTGGTACTGCAGTGATGATCCTCTTGGGGGGAGGAGTTGTTGCCAATGTCGTTTTAAATAAAACAAAAGGCAACAATTCGGGCTGGATTGTAATTACAACAGCTTGGGCAGTCGCTGTATTTGTTGGTGTGACTATCGCTGGACCTTATAGTGGTGCGCACCTCAATTGTGCAGTTACCCTTTCTGTATTATTGATGGGCGAACTTAGTTTTGGTACGGCATTGAGTTATATGGCGGCACAACTGGTTGGAGCCATGTTGGGTGCTTTTGTTGTTTGGTCAGTGTATAAAGATCATTTTGATGTCACTGAAGATGCCGGCGCAAAACAAGCTGTTTTTTGCACAGCACCTGCGATCAAAAATCTTCCGAGAAATTTATTGAGTGAAATCGTAGGTACTTTTGTACTTATTTTTACCATTTTACATTTTCAGGATGCTACATTAGATACCACTACTCCTATTGGTTTAGGATCAATTGGGGCACTTCCTGTTGCATTTTTAGTATGGGCAATTGGACTTTCGTTAGGCGGAACTACTGGCTATGCGATCAATCCTGCAAGAGATTTAGGTCCCCGTATTATTCATGCTCTTCTACCTATTAAGAATAAAGCAACTTTTAATTTAGAATATGCTTGGGTTCCAGTGCTAGGTCCATTCATAGGATCTGCTCTTGCGTCAGTATTGTATATTTTAATTTATTAAAAACAAAAAGTGAAATAAAACCACAAAAACCTATTAAAAACATATGATTATTATGAGTTTAATATTGAGTTAACATTGACTTAATATTAGCTCTGCAATTTAGCAACGAAAAATCACACACCTATGTTAAATAAAATTAAATGGAGAAATGGGCACAAACCATTTCAGACCAAACTTATTTGGCTTGCACTACTTTCTAGTCCATTTGTTGGAACCATTCATGCTTCAGCATTCAATGCAGAAAAAGCCTTTATGGTACAACAAACCATAAAAGTGACAGGAAAGGTAATAGATGCAAATGACAATCAACCTTTATCCAATGTATCTATCCAAGTGAATGGCAAGGCAGCAACGTCTACAAAAGTGGATGGGTCATTTGCATTGGATATTCCTGTTGGAGCAGACGTTAGATTTAACTTGATTGGTTACGAATCTAATGTTCAAAAATTCAACTCTGCAGCAGATAATATTACAGTAAGACTAACAGAATCATCCACTGGCATCGAAGAAGTAATTGTAACTGCTCTAGGTATTAAAAGAGAACAGAAAGCACTTGGATACGCTGCTACTGAATTAAAAGGTGAACAATTAACAGATGCGATTTCAAATAACTGGACAGATGCATTATCTGGAAAAGTTGCCGGAGTTAATCTAGTACGTTCAGGTGGTGGACCTGCTGGGTCGAACAAAATCATTTTGCGCGGTGAAAATAACTTGACGGGTGACAACAACGCGTTAATCGTAGTAGATGGAATCGTAGTAAGTTCAAGTTCAGCTCAAATGACTGGAACTGGCCATGGAGCTTATCTTTCTGGAGATTCACCTGCGGATTATGGATCGGGATTATCCGACATAAACCCGGAAGATATAGAAAATATTACGGTATTAAAAGGACCGAATGCAACCGCACTATATGGACAGCGTGGTGCAAATGGTGCGATTATCATCACCACAAAATCAGGAAAAAACAGAAAAGGAGTTGGTGTCACTGTGACTTCCAATTCAACTATCGAATCTATCTCTAGATGGCCAGATTATCAATATGAATATGGTCAAGGTGTTGAAGGCGCAAATTACTACTCTTATAATGCATCACCTGATGGTGCGAGTACCAGAAGCACTAGTTCAGCTTGGGGACCGAAATTTGATGGTCAAATGTATTACCAATTTGATCCAGTTACACAAACAAGAGGTACGGAAAGAACCCCATGGGTACCTTATCCTAATGCTAGAAAAGAATTTTTCGATACAGGAAGAACATTTACAAATTCTGTCACTTTAGATGGTGGTAACGATAAAACGAACATGCGCTTTTCGTATACTAACCTGAATAACAAATGGATAATACCAAACACAGGTTACGATAGAAATACTGTATCTGTCAATGCTAGTCATAAAGTAACTGATAAATTGAAAATTCAAACGCGTATTAATTATAAACAAAACAAAAGTGATAATTTACCTTCAACAGGATACAATAATCAATCTTTGATGTATTGGAATATCTTCTGGATGCCTAATGCACCTTTGGATTGGTTGAAGAATTATTGGATGAATGGACAAGAAAATGAATTACAAAATTACCCTTTCAGTTCTTACCCTGATAATCCTTACTTAATCTCCTATGAAATGCTAAACAAAAACAATAGGCATGGCATAACAGGTAATGTAGAGGTGACGTATGAGTTTTCGAAAAACTTGAACATTATGGCTCGTACCAATTTGGATTTAGGAATGGAAAGACGTTCACAGCAACGTCCTTTTGATACAGAGAAATTCAAAAAAGGTATGTATAGAACGCAGTCTATCTTTAATCAAGAGTCTGGTGCGGACTTAATGATTAATTACAACAAAGATTTAAATAAAGATATTAAAACTAGTTTTTCAGTAGGAACTAGTACTATTCGTAATGAAAGAAATCAGCAAAGAAATTATGCCGATTCACTAGCAGTTCCAGGCAACTATACTTTAGCGAATGCCGCTGGATTAGTTGTAACTTCGCCTTTAGAGGACCGCTTAGTATTGAATAGCTGGTTTGGTATCGGAACTTTCTCATTCAGAGATTATGTATTTGTGGATGTTTCGGCTAGAAATGACTGGAATAGTGCATTGGCAACACCATTAAGAAAAGGTAACTCATCCTTCTTCTATCCTTCTGCCAACTTGAGTTTAATCCTTAATGAAATGTTCGAATTACCTAAAGCCATCTCATTTTGGAAATTACGCTCTTCCATTGCTAGTGTAGGTAGTGGTGGTATGAAAGCTTACTTGACTTCATACACATATAATCCAGAAATCACATTCCCCGGTGGTGCTTCTAATCCTACTTCAATTCCAAATACAAAATTAGAGCCATTGCGCACTAACAGTTTTGAAATTGGTACAGATATGAGGTTGTTGAAAAACAGATTTACATTAGGATTCACTTATTACCAAGGCAACACGTATAATCAACACTTACAAGCTACGACAGACAGAGCGTCAGGTTATAGCACAATATTATTGAATGCAGGTCAAATCCGTAATAGTGGTATCGAAATAGAAGCTGCGGCAACAGCATTGCAAAAAAAGGATTTTCAATGGAAAATAAATGGTACATATTCAGCCAACCGCAACAAAGTGATCGAGTTGACGGATATATTACCAAATATTATTCTACAAAATGGTCCAGGTAGTAGAGGAGCTATAATTGCTTATGTAGGTGGTAGCATGGGTGACTTGTATGGTAGAGGTTATTTACGCTCACCAAATGGTGACATTATTTACGAAAATGGTATTCCTCAATTAGGTGCGGAAATGCAATATATAGGCAATACAAATCCTGAATGGAGGGCAAGTATCAACAATGAATTCCGCTACAAACAATTTAGAGCTAGTTTCTTGTTTGATGCACAAGTAGGCGCGGTTGCATATTCTCTAACAGCTGCAAATCTTGCAAACCAAGGTAAAACTAAAAATACGCTTCCTGGTCGTTACAATGGTATTATCGGCAAAGGTGTAATTGATAATGGAGATGGTACATTCAGACCAAATGACTATATAGCTGAAAATATTTGGGACTATTACAACGCACACCTAGGCAATGACAATGTCGAAGGTACAAGTTATTCAACCGATTTCTTAAAATTACGTGAAGCGCGTCTTGACTATTCTTTATCACCAAAACAGTTGAGCAAAATTGGTTTAACTAGAGCAACAGTAGGTGTCTTTGGAAGAGATCTGTTCATGTGGACAGCTTGGCCAGTATTTGATCCAGAATTCGGAACCTTAGGTGCTTCGGATATCAATAAAGGATTTGAATTAGGGCAAATGCCTTCTACACGTACATTTGGTCTAAACATAGTTATTGGTATTTAATTGAAGAAAGGAAAAACATGAAAAAAGTAAATATAATCTTATCATTTGTTTTATTACTTGGATTTTCGTCTTGTAATAAAAACTTTGAAGAAATAAATACTAATCCAAATGGATTGTCAGAAGTTACGCCAAGCAATTTATTGGCTCCGGCATTAAAGAAATCTGTGGAATACAGTATGAACAGAAGCCAAGCTGTAACCAACGAATTAATGCAAGTTACTGTAAACATGGGTGACAGTGATGGTAAAATTTTCAGATATGACATTCGTGCTAACGTAGCAGATTATATGTGGAATAATGCTTATGTGCAACTAAATAATTTTAGAGACATATATAACCTAGCTGAACAACAAGGAGATAAATCCTTTATGGGCATTTCATTGATTTGTCAAGCTTGGTTGTTTTCTATATTGACAGATACATATGGAGATATTCCATTTACAGATGCTTTACAAGGTAAACAAAACAATGTTACACCAACATTTGATCCTCAAATGGATGTATATATAGGTATATCAAAAGCTTTGGACACTGCGAATGTTTATTTGCAAGGTGCAACAAATATACCAAGCTCGAGTGATCCTATCTATCAAGGAAATGTAGCATCATGGCGTAAATTTGGTAATTCGCTACACTTACGATTATTATTAAGAGTAGCTCATAAATCTGAATTAAATGCGAAAAATAAAATCAAACAGATGGTAGATGAATTGTCTACTAATTATCCATTGATAAATAGTACTGAAGAATCGGCGATTTTAAGATGGACAGGTGTGTCACCATATGTTTCCCCTTTCGCAACTTGGCGACCAGGCGACTGGTATGGCCCTAAACTATCAACCTTCTTTGTTGACAATTTGAATGAATGGTCTGACCCACGAATTCAAAAGTGGGCTTCACTTTGGGATGGCGAGTATGCTGGAGTACCTAGTGGGTATCCGATTGGTAGTAACCCTCAAGGTAAATCAGCCTTCCCTACTACACTCATGAGTGAACCATTATTAGGAAATATTTTGAATTACGCCGAATTACAATTTATTCTCGCCGAAGCGGCAGCAAAAGGTTATACCAGCAAATCTGCACAAACGTATTATGAAAGAGGAATAAAAAGTGCAATTGAAATGTGGGGGTTTACTCTATCAGACAATTATCTAACTGGAGAACATATAATCTGGAATGAGGAAGCTGATCTTTCCACAAAAATGAAATTAATACACCAACAAAAGTATTATGCACTTTTCTTCACAGATTTACAATCTTGGTTTGAATATAGACGTACAGGATTACCTGAATTACCAATATTATCAGGCCATTTAAATGATAGAAAAATGCCTGCTCGACTAAATTATCCGGTATATGTACAGTCCGCAAATAAAGAAAACTACAATATTGCAGTACAACGTCAAGGACAAGATGATATCAACACTTTAGTTTGGTGGCAAAAACCATAAATTCTAGATTATGAAAAGCATAATGAATATAATCAACATAAAAAAAGCTCTTTTTGGCATCATGGCCAGTATAGCCCTTTTTTCTTCTTGTGATAATAAAGAGGATAACTATATCGGTGAATTTAGTCCATATATCGCTATTGAAGATATTAGAGCATTATATAGAGGAAGCGAAGTCAAATTGACGAGTGATAAAATTAGCTATGCAAAAAAAATATACGGTGTAGTAGTCTCAGATCACTCTGATAGTAATTTACCAGATGATATTGTTATTATCCAACAAGACAAAAGAAATCGAACACGAGGTATCGCTTTTAAAATGTCAAATGCTGCAATTTTTGTTCCTGGAGATTCACTGGTGATCAACATTCAAGATAAATCACTTAATAAAGATGGTTTCTTGTATCTAGATGGTATATCTGAAACTGATATTGAAAAAGTCTCAAGTGGTCACAGATTCACTGTTAGAAATACTAATGCTGGTACACTTAACCAACAACCAAATGATTTCGAAAGTACAGTCATCAAAATCATTGGTGGTGAAATGTATCCAAGACCTGCTGCACAAGAAACTTTGAGTGGTAGTAAAGTAATGATTAATGGTGCAGACACCGTAAATATTGTTACGCTTTCATCAGCAAATTTTGCCAATGAAATTTTACCTAGAAATATTAATGTGACAGGTATTCCGCTCGGTACAAAAAGTGATATGAATAAATTTGACATATTCCCTAGACACTTAAGAGATATTGAAGATATTTCCGATCCAGAGGTACCAGAATATATAGGCGCAAATCCAGTGATAATTACAGGTTATATGAATGATCCAAGTGGTGGAGATGGTAATTATGAATACATTCAATTAAAAGCTAATGTTGATATTAATTTTAATGAGGTTCCATTTTCTCTTGTATTAAGCACCAATGCAGGCGCTGCTCAACCAAATCCAGGAGCTGCCCCAGGTGCAGGATGGGCTACAGGTGGTGGACGAACCTATAAATTTAATATAACTGAAGGGTCCGTAAAAAAAGGAGATTACTTCTATGTAGGTGGGCATCAACGTCGTATCAATGGACCAAATTCAACATCTATATCAAGTGCAAATTGGGCTAGATATATTCAGTACTCCAATACACCTGGTGATGGATTAGGTAATGCAAGTTCAGGTTTGCTTCCAAACTCTGGTAACGCTGGTGGTATGGCTGTGTTTATCGGAGTAAACGTTACTGAAAAATCAGTACCTATTGATGTAGTCTGGTTTGGAGGTAATGGTACTGCAACAATTATCGATGTCGAGAATGAAAAGGGCTATCGTATTAGTAATAATGATCATTACAAAATCACAAATCCTGATGACAGTTCATTACAACCATTCTTCTCAATGGGAACTAATATGTACAGAATACCACATATTACTCCGACAGATATTGGTGCTTTTGTAAAATTAGGCGGAGTATTTAATACAACTACACGTCAATGGACAACTCCAAGAGGATATACTTTTACAACACTAACTAAGTCTTCAGAATTATCTGAAATTGAAACAGGTGAAGGTGTTACTACTCAAGAAGATTAATAATACATCAACAGCAGTTGAATTGATTTCAACTGCTGTTTTATATTTACTTAAACCTCTAAATAACTCTATTCTACTTTGAAAATTTATACTATTATAGCTTTCTTTCTCATTCATATATTCTCATTAGGATGTAAAAGCCAGTTACCTGACAAGAAAGATATCAACACCTCTATAGGAAGCGACATCCAAATAAAAGAATTTACTTTGTCACCTATCTATTATTTTGACAATAATAGATTAATTACCTTTACTGGTCAAGGATTTAAATCATCTGATAGCATAATACTGAGGAATAAGATAATAGCAGAAGATATAAATTGTGAAATCACAATTTTGAATACTTCAACAATAAAGATTTTAATCCCTAAAGTTATTATTGCTGGTAAATATGAAATCTTTGTTAAAAGAAATAATTCTAGTAAACTACTTGGTGAAACTAACATATTAAAAGCTTTTAATGCTAGTATACCCGAAAAAGCAGGTATGACAATAAAAGGTACTGTATTTTGCGATACAAAAGGCTTGTCCAGTGTAGTTGTTTCTGATGGTGAAACCGTTACAAAAACTGATGAAAACGGCATTTATTACTTACCATCAAACAAAAGAAACGGATATGTCTTTGTGTCTATACCATCGAATTACGAAGTATCTGTCAATAATTCGTTTCCTCAATTTTTCAAATACGTTTCGAATAACAATCACGTCACAGAGCTAATTGATTTCGAATTATCAGCGACAAACAATGCTGATCATGTTATGGCATTTTTAGCAGATATGCATCTAGCCAATCGTAATAACGATATTTCACAATTCAACAAAGGATTTAGAGTTGATATAAATAAGCTAGCAAAAGAAACACATGCACAAAACAAAAAATTCTATGCCATGACATTAGGAGATCAGACATGGGATATATATTGGTATGAAAATAATTTTGGTCTTCAAGAATTCAAAAATCAAATTAAAGATTTTGATTTCCCAATATTCCATGTGATGGGAAATCATGACAATGACCCATATATTTCAAATGATTTTCTTGCAGAAAATAAATATAGAAATACACTTGGTCCCACATATTACTCTTTTAATATTGGAAATATTCACTATATAGTATTAGATAATAATGTATGGGTGAATGCTGGCGCAAATACTGGTGTGATAGGTGATAGAAACTACAAATCCACGTTAACTCAGAACCAAATGAAATGGCTGAAAGAGGATTTGGCAATGATCGAAGATAAATCCACACCAGTAGTAGTTGCTATGCATATACCTTATTATTCAATCCCTGATTCAGAAAATAAGTTTTCAACCAAATTAACTAATGCAGCAGAATTTGAGAGCATCATGGCAGAGTTTACTAATGTTAAAATAATGTCTGGACACACTCATATCAATTCGACAATAGTAAATGAGAATAATAAAATAAACGAATATAATATTGCTTCTGTTAGTGCAACATGGTGGTGGACAGGGAAAGATGGATATGCGGACAACCATATTTGTAAAGATGGAAGCCCAGGTGGATATGGCGTTTTAGAGAATTCAGGTAAAAATCAAAAATTCTATTACAAAAGCATAGGTTTTGCAAAAGAATACCAATTCCGAACCTATGATCTAAATAATGTTCATATTACATCTGAAAAATATACTCAACATGCCAATGATAGCTTTAAAGCCAAAGTACCTGAATATGCGAGAGAATATACAAAATCGAATACGGCAAATGAAGTCTTATTGAATATCTGGGGATATAACCCAAATTGGAAAATCACGATCAAAGAAAATAATAAGGATTTGGTTATAAATCGTGTGATGAAATATGATCCGCTACATATCATTTCATATCCTATGAAAAGACTGAATGTAAATGCAAATCCGACTTCATCATTTGTCACTTTCAATACTTCACATATGTTTATGACTAAGGCATCATCTCCTACTTCTACTTTAGAAATAACTGTTGAAGATGATTTTGGTAACATTTATAAAGAAACTATGATCAGACCAAAAATCTTTTCAACATCAATGAGATGAAAAATTAAACATTCAATAATTCATTATTTTTGAAATTATATTTTATGCATAAAACTTGTAAATTATCATTGGCAGTTATAGCGGCATTTGTACTTAATCATTCATGTGCGTTGAAGAAATCAATTAATATAGAACCCTCCTTCCCTACTTTCGCCTACGAAGGGCACAGAGGTGCGCGCGGATTATATCCTGAAAACTCTACAGGAGCAATGAAAATTGCTATTGATTTGCCAATAGTGACTACTTTAGAAATGGATTGCCATATCACGAAAGATAAAAAAGTTGTGGTTTATCATGATGATTACTTAAATCCAAAATTCGTCACGTATGCTGATGGTAAAGAGCTTACTGGAAAAGATAATAAAGGACTGATTTACGATTATACCTACGACCAATTACAACAATTTGACATAGGTTTAAAAGGTAATGTAGATTTCCCACAACAGAAAAAAACAGCAACAAAAATTGACTTATTATCGGATTTAATCGATGAGTCTGAAAAATATGCTAACTCTAAAGGCAGAAAGATGTTTTATAACATCGAAACGAAGAGTAACGAAAAAAAAGATAATAAAGCTCACCCAGAGCCAAAAGAATTTTCTGACTTATTGGTAAAAATAGTTTTAGACAAAGGAATTGCGTCTCGCACGGTAATCCAATCTTTTGATAAGCGTACGATTCAATATATTAATAAGCAATACCCAACTATTCGTACGTCATATTTGGTAGATGCAAAAAATACCAAAACGCCAGAAGAATTGGTTGAGGATTTGGGTTTTAAACCTTTTATCATCAGTCCTAATTATAAAATTGTGACTACAGATTTTGTGACTCAGGCACACCAGTTAGGAATCAAAATTATCCCTTGGACAGTGAATACAAAAGAAGAGATCGAAGCGCTAAAAGCTTTGAAAGTTGATGGAATTATTTCTGATTATCCTAATTTATTCTAGATATGTTTAATATTTTCAAACCCGCTGCCCATAAAAACCCACTACCGGAAAGCCGCATCGATCCTGAATACAAAAAATTAAGAATTCAAGTTTTCACAGGTATATTCTTTGGATACGCAGCCTATTATTTTGTACGTAAGAACTTCTCCTTCGCGGTCAAAGATTTACAAGATGTGCTTGGGTATTCGAAGGCTGAATTAGGTATAGCGATGTCTGCAATTTCCATTGCATATGGACTAAGCAAGTTTTTGATGGGAAATGTTTCAGATAGATCCAATGCCCGTTATTTCTTAGCAGCAGGACTTATCTTATCCTCATTGACGATGATTTTTATGGGATTCTCTCCTTTGGCGACATCTTCTGTGGGAATTATGTTTGCCTTACTCTTTATCAATGGATGGGTACAAGGAATGGGTTGGCCAGCATGTGGACGCGTAGTGGTGCATTGGTTCTCGATAAAAGAAAGAGGTACTACAATGTCAATTTGGAATTTAGCACACAATGTTGGAGGATTTTTAGTTGGTCCCTTGACAATTTTAGGTGTCGAATTATTCCTAGATTGGGAAGCAAGATTATATTTCCCAGGTCTTGCAGCGTTGGCTGTTGCTTTATTATCAATCTTATTGGTTAGAGATACACCACAATCCTGTGGTCTTCCTCCTATCGAAGAATACAAGAATGACTACCCAAAAACTTACGAAGCAAGTCAAGAGAAAGAATTCACTGCTAAAGAAATCTTTTTCAAATATGTCTTCAACAATAAATTGTTGTGGTTTATTGCTATCGCTAATGCTTTTGTTTATTTGGTACGAAATGGTATTGTAAATTGGGCACCTACATTTTTACAAGAAGCGAAGAATTTTACAGCATCTGAGGCTACTTGGTCAGCATCTTTCTATGAATTGGCTGCTATTCCAGGAACAATTTTGTGTGGCGTAATGAGTGACAAACTGTTTGGTGGTCGTCGTGCTCCAGTGACTATCATTTATATGTTCTTTACATTTATCGCCGTATTGGTGTACTGGCTAGCGCCTGGCGACAGCCAATGGGTAGTTAATATTGCATTATGGGCAATTGGATTTTTGATCTATGGACCAGTAATGCTTATCGGAGTGCAAGCATTGGATTTAGTACCTAAAAAAGCTGCGGGTACTGCTGCGGGATTAACTGGTTTATTTGGTTATTTTATCGGCGATTTATTAGCAAACGCTGCTCTAGGAGCTGTTGTTGATTTCGGTGGTTGGAACGGCGCTTTTGAACTTATTCTAGCGGCATGCGTGTTGGCTATTATATTTACAGCATTCACCTGGAAACAAGAAAAAACTTTCCTTAGCGGAAGATAATAGCTGAATTAAACCCTAAACCAAAAAGTCTTGTGAACGATTCACAAGACTTTTTGTTATTTTAGTGTAGGCAATAATTTAAAAAAGGATGAAAAAGCAGTTTTTTAAAATATTAAACAACATCAACAAGTCCATTCTGCCAAAGTACAGTAAACTTGATCCTTCCAAATTGACTAAATTTCAACAAGCAATTTTAGCCTATCGCTACTATGTGCTTACCAATTCGCTGGATTAGTTCTCACTATTAATTATTTTCAAGCTATTTGTTGGAAATACTACATTCTCACCATCGAATACCTCCTGCAGTCTTTCCGCTAAATCAGTTTTCACAGCCCAAAAACTTCCTCTTGGCGTCCAAACATGTATCAACAATTCAATACCACCATCTTTCAAATCACCAATTTGTACCACAGGAGCGGGATTATTTGCTATACGTTCATCGGATGAAATTACTTTTAAAATTGTCTCTCTTGCTATTTTGACATTCGCGTCGTACGATACCAAAAGTGTGAACGCAACTCTTCTATTTGTAATTTTAGTAAAATTCTTGATTACTGAATTCGCCAAAGTACCATTTGGACTGAATATACGTATACCATCATCATCAATTAATGTCGTATACAGAAGGTCAATTTTTTCTACTGTGCCACTCGAACCATTGGCACTATTAATAGCATCCCCCACTTCAAAAGGTCTGAACAAAAGGATTAGTACGCCTCCAGCAAAATTCGATAAACTTCCTTGTAAAGCCATACCCACTGCCAAACCAAAGGCCGATAATGCAGCTATGAAAGAAGTTGTTTGAATTCCTACTGTACTGGCAACGGTTAATATGAGTAAAGCATATAGAACAAATTTTAATAAACTTGCGACAAATCCTCTTATTGAAATATCAATATTACGTTTTTCAAATCTGGAGTTGATTATGCGTAAAATTAACTTTATTGCATAGCGGCCAACGATTAAGATTAAAATAGCTGCTATTACATCAGGTACTTTTAATACCAAAACATCTATTAATTTTTCAATTCTTCCCTCAAAGTTTTCCATATAATTTCAATTTTTAAGTCACAATATCTACAAAATATCCAACTTTTCAAATGATATATCTTTAGTTTTTAGATAACTTTAGCCTATGATTTATTTGGATAATAACGCTACCACAAGAATTGATGATGAAGTTCTGAATACGATGCTACCTTTTCTCAGAGAAGAATATGGAAATGCCTCTAGTCTTCAGCACAAAATGGGTAGAACTGCACATCAAGCCATTGAAAAATCACGACAAAGTATTGCAAAATCAATCGGTGCTAATCCAAAAGAAATTTTCTTCACATCAGGAGCTACAGAAGCAATTAACACAGTACTTCGAGGTGTATTCGCACGTTATCAACGTATTGGAAAACACATAATTTCGGCCAAGACAGAACATAAAGCTGTACTTTCTACACTGGAAATATTAGAGAAGAACGGTGCAGAAATTACTTACTTACCAATAGATCATAACGGAAACATCAATTTAGATGATTTAGAAGAAGTAATCCGAACAGATACGATTTTAATATGTCTCATGCACGCTAATAATGAGACTGGAGTCGTACATCCAATTGAAGACATCGCTGAAATAGCAACTAAAAAAAATGTGTTGCTCTTTAGTGATACTACGCAGGCCATCGGAAAGATACATACCAATTATGAAAAGTCTGGTGTAGATATTTGCTGTTTTAGCGCGCATAAATTACATGGTCCAAAAGGAATAGGCGCACTCTATGTGTGTCGAAAATCTCGTCCAATACAAATCGAGCCACTTATCACAGGTGGTAAACAAGAAAATAGTTTTAGAGGTGGAACTTACAATACCGCAGCAATTGCTGGTATGGGAAAAGCTTTTGAAATCGCAAATCCTCAAGATTTAGAAGATTTAGGCACTCTTCGAGATTATTTCGAAGATAGAATATATAATGAAATCGAAGACATTGCAATCCATGCAAAGCAAGCAACTCGTCTAAATAACACCAGTAATATTGTTTTCAAACACGTGAAAAGTGCTGAGCTAATGCCAAAATTAACTAATATAGCTGTATCATCAGGTTCTGCCTGCGTTTCGGGGGATCGCGATCCATCACATGTATTGACCGCTATGGGTATTTCAGCAGAAGACGCACTTTGTAGCATCCGTTTTTCACTTTCAAAATATACAACAAAAGAGGATTTAGACAGCACAATAGTTGAATTAAAATCCGCTGTAGCAAAGATTCGCAACGAATCTCCTATTTGGCAGATGTATAAAGCAAATTTGCTCTAATATTGTGACAAAATTCATACTTTTTGTAGTTGTGTGTTGCAATTTATTTACGAACTTTGTCCTAATCTTAAAAGATTAACAATTATGGTAACGGTTACAGAGAAAGCGAAAGAGCGAATTCAAAAAATAATGACAGACGAAAACTACGACGAAAACTATTTCGTACGTGTGGCTGTAGTTAGCGGTGGCTGTTCGGGTCTTTCTTACGATTTGAAGTTTGATAACGAGGAAAAAAAAGGCGACCAATTTTTTGAAGACAATGGTGTTAAAATCTGTTTAGATATCAAATCATACTTATATCTAGCAGGAACAGAATTAGACTATTCAGATGGTTTAGACGGAAAAGGATTTGAATTCCACAATCCCAATGCATCCAGAACTTGTGCATGTGGCGAAAGTTTCTCCGTTTAAGCAGTGATCTACTTGAAAATACAAAAGAGCTGCACATGCAGCTCTTTTGTATTATAATATTATTAAAAAAAACTTTTATATGTTATTATTTTAATGAAAATGTGTACATTTCATTACATTTATCACAGAATAATAACCAGTTATATATACAATTAATGGGCAGAGAATTATTACAACGCGAACAAGCTATTACGTTTGTAAAGGATACCTTTTCAACATATCTAAAACAAGCATTAAACCTAACACCCATTTCTTCACCTTTGATCGTACTTGACGGTACTGGAATCAATGACGACTTAAACGGGATTGAAAGACCTGTTTCTTTTCCGATCAAATCTCTGAATGAGCAACGCGCCGTGGTGGTACATTCCTTAGCAAAATGGAAACGTGTTCGTTTAAAAGAACTTGAATTAGAAGCTGGCGAAGGTATTATTACGGATATGCGTGCATTACGTCCAGACGAAGATTATTCACCGATTCATTCTATTTATGTAGATCAATGGGATTGGGAAAAAGTTATCCTTCCTGAAAATAGAAATTTAGCCTTTCTAAAGCAGACCGTAAATGCGATTTACAATTCGATGGTTCAAACAGAAAAACAAGTCGAGGCAAAATACCCACATCTTAAAGCTATTCTTCCGCAAGAAATAACTTTTATTTCATCCGAAGAATTATTAAAAAAATACCCAGATTTTACACCAAAAGAAAGAGAAAATGCAATCGCTAAAGAATTTGGTGCGGTATTCTTGTATGGAATTGGTGGTGTATTGTCAAATGGTTTCGCACACGATGGCAGAGCGGCGGATTATGATGATTGGAGTACCGACAACGAAGATGGTTACCAAGGCTTGAATGGCGATATTTTGATTTGGAATCCAATATTGAATAGCGCTTTTGAATTGTCTTCTATGGGTATTCGCGTAAATAAAGATGCGTTACAAAGACAATTAGAAATAAGACATTGTACAGATAGAGCACAATTGTCCTTTCACCAAATGTTGTTGAACAATCAATTAACAGAATCCATTGGTGGCGGAATTGGTCAATCTCGAGTATGTATGTTCATGCTTAAATTATCCCACATTGGCGAAGTCCAAGTTAGTATTTGGGATGACCACAAAAAGCAAATTTTAGCAGAAGAAAATATAAGTTTATTATAACAAGAAAGAGCTGGTTTTCCAGCTCTTTCTTATTTCAATAAATTCACTTCATACAAATCTTTCCTTCTATCTTTCAAAATCTTCACGGTACCATATTCGTGCAGATCACGTAAAGCATATAAATCTACGTCAGCTATTAATACCATTTCGGTATTTGGCGTGGCTTCCGCTTTAATAGCATTATTAGGAAAAGCAAAATCCGAAGGTGTAAACACCGCAGATTGCGAATATTGAATATCCATATTATTTACCCGTGGCAAATTGCCCACCGAACCAGCAATAGCGACGTAACATTCATTCTCAATGGCTCGAGCTTGCGCACAATGACGTACCCGAATATATCCATTTTGTGTATCAGTCATAAAGGGAACGAACAAAATCTGCATGCCTTGATCCGCTAATATTCGGCTCAATTCTGGAAATTCTACATCATAACAAATCAACATCCCAATCTTACCACAATCCGTATCAAAAACTTTGACCTCACTCCCACCTACCATACCATAATATTTGAATTCGTTAGGTGTGATGTGCACCTTCCGGTATTGATCTGTATGTCCATTGCGGTGACACAAATAACTTACATTATACAATTTTCCACGTTCGTACAACGGCATTGAACCTGCAATAATATTGACATTGTACGATACCGCAAATTGTGTTAGCTTCTGCTTAATTTCCTTGGTATGTTCCGCCAACTTTTCCATTGCCATCCGTTCTGGCATATCATTATAAGGACTCATCAACGGAGAATTAAAAAACTCCGGAAACATCACAAAATCAGCTCCATAATCTGAAACTGAATCCACGAAAAATTCTACCTGATCATAGAATTCTTGCAAATTTTTGAATGATCGCATTTGCCATTGCACTAATCCCAAACGAATGGTTTGTTTGGAAGCAGAATTGGAACGGGCATCAGGTTCATAATAAATATTATTCCATTCCAACAGCGTGGCAAATTCCATAGATTCTGCATCTTCTGGCAAGTAATTTTTCAGAATTTTCTTGACATGGAAATCATTTGAAAGTTGAAAAGTCAAGGTGGGATCAAATATCTCTTTACGCTTTACCTTTTCAATATATACACGCGGACTCATGTCCTGCGCATAGTTATAATAATTCGGAATTCTTCCACCAGCGACAATACTCTTTAAATTCATTTGTTCGCACAATTCCTTACGCGAATCGTACAAGCGTCGCCCAAGACGCAATGAACGGTATTCAGGATGTACGAAAACTTCTATACCATATAAGGTATCACCTTCATAATCGTGTTTCGAAAACTTTCCGTCATCGATGATTTCATAGTAGGAATCGTATATGTTATTTTTTTTTGAATGAAGAATGATAGATAATGCACATGCCACCACATGTCCATTTACTTCTACACACAATTGTCCCTCTGGAAACACATCAATCAGATCCACAATATTTTCACGTGTCCATATGTCTCCTTGGCCTTGATACGCCTCGGTCATAGATTTTTTCAAATCCGAATAATCTTTCTTCGAAAGCAACCTAACTTTAATATCCATAAAATTTCAGCTTTAAGTCTATTAAATATACGCAAATCTGATACCATAATAATCAGTACAGTCATCAAAAAAGCCCTATCAAACTTTTGATAAGGCTGTCTATTTTAATTGTTATTATGTAATTATTTCAACTTATTGATTTTTTCTTCTAGCATTTTGATAAAGTATCCACCAACTACTGATCTAGCTTTGAATCCAGAGCGTGTGGGTTTGTCAGTATATACCCAATCTGACATAGGAACACGATCCGTGGTTTCATGCATAAATTTGTATACTGGAGAAATAAATTCTTGAAATGTTGCTTTGTCGTCAGCTAAAGTAGCAGACCACACTATCCAATCTGTCTTTGTATAGGTTCTTCTATTGTCGAGTGGCAAACCATATTGATTTTGTTTGGTCAAATAATAGTTTACTTCTGTTTTGAATATGGATTTGTCAAAAATATTCATGTCTAATAACTTATCCCATACCAAATTGTATTTTTGACTCCATGTGCCGGATTTATCAAAAGTCAACTTGTAATGATCGCCATCAGCAGCCATGTTTTTCCATTGCGAAGCCATGTCTCTTGCTATTCCAATATACTTTTTAGCAACATCAGACTTTCCAAGCATTTCTGCCAAATAGCCGTATGACGCAATAGCTACAATTGCTTTAACAGATAAGTTCGCATTATGTGCAAAATGCCCAGCGAAGTCGTCCGTACACAATTGATTGTCTGGATCTAATCCGTGCTCCACTAGATAATCCGTCCAAGTCGTGAGCACATCCCAATGCCTTGCTGCGTAATTAGCATTCTTCTCCATGCAAGCAATAGCATAGGTCAAAATCAACATATTTCCAGATTCTTCTACAGGCATATCGCCACCATATGTTTGACCATTACCAATCGGATAGGTGCCTATATCGTGCGCGGCAAATGGCTTGGTCCAACGTTTACTTTCGCTGTAGTAAAAGATATGATTCAACAATCCTTTAGCTAATTCGGGATTATAATACAAATATAAAGGAGCTGAAGGATAAGTTACATCCACAGTTCCTATTGACCCGTTACTGTCATTTTCTTTCGAAAGCAATAACAAATCGCCATTAGGAGCTTGTACCAACTTATGTGCTGCAATTGACTGACGATAAGCTAATGCAGACAAAGCAGCATATTCACTACCTCCAGTGCGTAATGCAGTATCCCACAATTCAGCATCAAACTTATCACAAGCTGATTTTAGTTTTGAAAACTGTTTGTCTGCTAATTCAAATTGCTTTTCTATAGTACTGTTTTCATTACGATTCCAATATGGACGCAGGTTTTTACCAAAATATTGGATGGAATAAATATCATCATAACCTAGCATAATTTTATCTGCATACTTGTCTGACCCCGAAAAGTTTTGGGTGAGTACTAATTGGCTTCCATTTTGTGCAGATTGAATTGAAGTACCTTTCAGAAATTGTTCGCGCAGATTGGCTCCGTTTCCTATAGCGGATTTAGTCTTGTTAGCATCTGCTGCCATATAGAAATATCCCCAATCAATTCGGATATGATCTCCTTTTTTGCCTAATACGTCTTGGCTTTTGCTACCAGTTTTTACATACTGCAAATTGCCAGATTTGTAATGCGAGCTTAATGATTCCTGCAATGGCGAGTCAAGCGCCCAATTAGAAGATGCTTCAAAATATAATTGTACATCATGTTTTCTACCATCTCGCGACATAATTTCGTAGCTGATATAGTTTACCGGTCTTGAAACAAGTTCTAAGTCCGTCAACAATAAAGGTGCAATGAAAGAGAGCTTCAAATCTATTGGACCACATTCAAATTGATAATGTGTTTGTGTAGCTTGTACATCAACAGATTTTTGCCTTGCTGCATTTGTAAAAGAGATAGTATTTTTACGTTCTGTAAACATTCCGAAATCAAAATAACCATTAGCTACTCTATTGTAACAATAACCAGCAATTATATTCTTACCTTTTTTTAAAGTTTTAACGACTTCCTCAGGCAACTTAACTCTACGATTTTTACCCGTTGCTTGTCCAGTATTGGCCACTTCAATCCCATTCACATACATGATTGCATCATCGTCATGCGTAAATTCGATATAGACGGGCTTCCCATTCAAGTCTTCCTTCAAAATTACTTCACGTCTTACCCAAATCTTAGGCTCTTGCCAATCAGTTTTTGAATTAGGTTCAGTATCTAAAGTACCGTATGGTGCAGCACCTAATTTCCAATTCGTGTCCGAAAAATTGATTTGTGTCCAATCTTTAGAAGGTTCTGTAAAAGTATATTTTGCAGACCATGATTCATGTTCAGCCATTTTTGCTATTGGCTCGAGTTCTATTTCTTCTTTTCCCAGAAAACGGTAAGCTACCCCATCTACTTTAATTACTCCTAAAAGTGGAAAAGCTTTGTCCGTCCAATGGCGAACCGCATCATCATACAAATTATCAGTATATGACCAAGCACTTGTATTAGGATCTATAGTGATCAATGGAAATGCTGGTGCGCGCAAATCATTTTTAACCTGTGATTGTTGTGCTATCAGATTGGTAGCACAACAAATCAACAAGGCGAAAAAAGTAATTTTACTTTTTAATTTCATAGTGTGTGTAGATATTAAAACACTTTATTTATAGAATTAGTGTGAATACAATTTACGATGTACCTTATCTAACTCAGCTTCAGAAATCTTAATTACTTTACGATCATATGTCATCAATCCATTAGTTTCTACCTCTACATCCGTAGTTTGTGTGTATACAGCTGCCGACAACCCCATAGGAATCAGTTTATCTAATTTGTAGATCAGTTCTTGATATCTTTTAAGTAACTCTTCCTTACTTTTAAAGCTTTGATAACCCCAATTGTCTTTTTGCTGCCAAGTATGGCCATCAACGGGTAATCCTAATCCTCCAAATTCACCTAGAGCTAATATAAATTCTGAACCAAAAACTGCGGGGTCTGGACTCGCTGCGTCAGGATAGTTGTGTATATCCAAAATATGTCCAGTATACATGAAGTTACCTCCACTTGCACTATTTGTTAGTCTAGAATCATCAAAAGCCATTGTCCATTCGGTTATTTCTTTTGTTTTAAATTGCCCCCACGCTTCATTGAAAGGCACCCATACGACGATACTTGGATAATTGTGTAATGTTTCCATAATCGTTTTCCATTCTTTGCGGAAATACCCTTCCGACTCAGCTGAACGATTTTTGTCTCTTAGATCACCAGAAATTTTACCAGGTTGCATGTCCCAACTATTCCCACCTAAATCACCACTAGGCATATCTTGCCATACAAGCATTCCGATACTATCACAGTGGCGGTACCAACGTGCTGGCTCTACTTTAATATGTTTACGAATCATGTTAAAGCCCATTTCTTTTGTCTTAATTACATCAAATTTCAGCGCTTCATCTGATGGCGCTGTGTGTAATCCATCCGGCCACCAACCTTGATCCAATGGCCCATATTGAAACACGAACTTGTTATTCAACATCATACGTTGAATTCCATTTTTGTCTTTTTCCATTGAAATTTTGCGCATCGCAAAATAGCTCTTCGTTTTGTCTATTACTTTACCATTGCGAATCAATTGTATATCCAAGTCATACAATTTTGGATTAGAAGGAGACCAAGCTTCGAGGTTTGGAACATGAATATCCACCGTAGTATTTGCATCCAATACTTGTGCCTTGATTTGTTTTTTACCATCCAATACGGCCACCTTTATTTGATCACCTGCTTGACTACCCTCTACATTCGCTTCGAAAGTCAGTTTGCCTACATCAAATTGTGGTGTCTGTTTAGTATTAGCGATATATGTGCGAGGAACACTTTCTAACCAAACTGTCTGCCAAATACCTGTAACAGGTGTATACCAAATACCGTGTGGATTTTTTATTTGCTTTCCACGAGGCTGCGGCCCATCATCCGTTGGATCCCATACACGAATAACAACATCTTGCTTAGCGCCTTTTTTCACAAATTTGGTGATGTCCATAGAGAAGGAATTAAATCCACCTTCGTGTCTTCCAACCAAACTATTGTTGACATAAACGTCACATTGCCAATCCACCGCACCAAAATGCAATAGAATATTATCCTTATTTACATTTTTATCAATTGAGATTGTTCTTTGATACCACAATGCTTTATCTTTACCTACCTCTTTTCCAACACCAGATAATGCGGATTCCACAGCAAATGGCACTAGAATCTGACCTTCCCAAGTTTCAGGAAAATCTTTTCTATCTGCTGCTGTAATGGCATAATTCCACAAACCATTAAGATTTTGCCAATTATTTTCACGGACCAACATAGGACGTGGATATTCTGGGTGTGGCTGTTGTGCCGTAACTTTTTCTCCCCAAGGAGTTAAAATTTTAGAACCAGCAGGTTTCCAATCTTGGGCAAAATTAAGCTGGCTAGCCAGCATGAGACATGCTATAAAAATCTTTCTTTTCATCAAATAAATATTATTAGGTTTATTATATTTTAATTTACTACAGGAAATGCGGAAATACGCAAACGTGCCGCCCCCATTGGTATAAGCTCAACAACTTGTTCCTTGGTATCTACAACAAGCGGACTTAAAGGAAGAACTCCAGTAAGCCCATGCCGATCAATCAACCATTCTTTTAGCTGTTTGGCTTTTATCGTAATAGATATAGGCACTGCATTCGCCTCGAATGGAAAAGAATCTTTCGGCCAGTCTTTCTTAATTACTTTTAAATTTTCTGGACGTTCTAATTCACTTTTTACGACACCATAATTCCAATCGCTAGCAGGCAATATTTCATACGAAGGCCATTTTGAGGGATCAGCATCCTCTTGCCACTTTGAATCACCAATAGCTGAAGCCTTACTATCTTTCTCTATATATTCTTCCTTAATTTTTAAGGAATACGTGAGCGGTCCACGCATGATACTAACCGCATTTTTATTCTCTTCCCATACTTTCACGCGTACGGCCATCGGTAATATTAACTCAACTTTGTCTCCACTATTCCACTGACGATCTATCTTGAAATATTTAGCTCCACGTGCAACATTGTATTTTTTGCCATTCACTATTACTTCCGCTTGATTAGCCCATTCAGGTATACGTAAGTAAAATGGAAATTTTATATTCTTATGTTTGGTATTAATTTCAAAAGCAATAGCTTCCTCAAAAGGGTAGTTGGAAGTTTGTTTAATGCTTACCTCGCCTTTGTTTCCGACTTTCACATCAGCGACTGAAGCTGCATACAATACCGCAGCGACACCATTGTCATTGGTAGCCATATACAAATGCTCTGCATAATAAGGCCAACCTTGACTATGGTTATGCTGACAACACCTAGAACTGAATGGATTCATCATCAAGAATGGACCACTATTATCAATACCTGGCGCATGATTTTTGCTGTCGCTAACAGTCATGTTAGGACTAGTAATATAACGCAAAGCCCTGAAATCAGCTGTTACAGCAGCAGGATATGTATTGAAAGCCACTTCTTCAGCATGATCAGCCCAAAAAGGATCGCCAGTGATACCTAATAAAATTTCATTTGAAGCCATCTGCTCCACCATTCCACAGGTTTCTACGCCTTGTCGTGGATCGGTATATCCAGGGCGTGCGTTTTCATCAGCACCAAACATACCTCCTGGTACTTGACCGAATACCTCACGTACAAAATGAAAATTATCATATGTCGCTTTTAAATGCTTGATATCATGACTTTTCAGATAATATGTCGCTGGCTCTCTAAAACTCTGCGCCACATTCACATTATGCCAATTCGGTAAATCTCTATGCTTTGTCCAATCAGCCGTATTGCGGTGAATTTTATCAGCCAATTCCATCAGCCATTCATTACCTTCTGTACGATTATACAACCAAAAGATTGATAGTAAATTGTCACCTCCGCGCGGATGTTCCCAATAATCTTTTAGTAAAAAACTATCTGGAAGCTTCTGTTGCCATCTAAAATAATTGGTCATTAATGTCAATACTCTTTCGTCGCCGCTGTGTTCGTAGTAAGATTGAAGACACCACAGCATAATCATATTTCCCCAAAGGTCAGGCTTATTATTTCTTAATATCAATGGACCGAAGTATCCATCTGATCGTTGACTTTGAATCGCTGCTTCCAACCAGATTTTAGACTCCTCAATGATTTTTGGGTCTTTTAATATATATCCCAAGTGGGCATATCCCTTAAGCCAATAGGGCACCTCTTCCCATCCATGATCCCCAGTTCCATCTTTACTCAACCAAGCGTTATTCTTTTTGGATAACCAGGCACTTATTTCTCCCAAATTACCCGTCAAACCATCCTTTTGTAGTTCCAAATATCGTCCCAACCAACCTCCGGGACGTATGTTACCTACCGGTAGTTTGAGTAATAAATTCTGTTTTAATGGCAATCTATTGTTTATATAATAAGCATTCTTGGAGCCTACAGGCAATTCTTGAACACTCGTAATCGTCTCTCGCTGTGCAGATACTTTGCTCAATCCAAAACCTAATATGAGTGCAAGAAATAAATGCTTTGTCATGGTGTAGATAGATTTTAATTTATTAATAATTGATTATCCCAAATATAGAACGCTTACTTTTAAACAAAACTTCAAATTATCTCAAAATCATATCTTTTTGTATCATTCCTTTGATTATCTAATGGTAAGATAGTGAAAGATAAAATGTTTATCTATTTTTAGGGCAATAGGTTATATTTGAAAGTATAACATTCTACCAATATAAACCAACAAGGCTCGTAAGTTCATGAATAAAATAGATTCTTGGCTAATCCTTATGTTATTTTTCGTATTGCCCACACAGCAATATGCGCAGCCTTATTATTTCAATCATTATCAAATAAACGATGGACTTTCCAACAATACTGTCATTTGCAACATGCAAGATAGTTTTGGGTTTTTGTGGCTTGGAACTAAAGATGGATTGGATAGGTTTGATGGAAATAATTTCAAACATTTTGATATTCGAAATCACGTCCTCAATACTGTTGCAAATAATATCATATCACTAATAGAAGATAATGAAAAAAAAATATGGATAGGTACTGATCAGGGAATCTATATATATAATCCAATACACGAAACATTCGCTCTTTTAAGTGAAGAGTTTGCCAATGCTGATGTACCCGTAATCAAAAAAGATTCAAAAAATAATATCTGGTTTATAGCTAACCAAAGTCTATATTTTTATAATTATTCAAAAAAAAATACGACAAAAATAAATGTAGATGAAAATAATATCTCCGCATTATTCTGTTCGAAGGAGGATAAATTATATTATGGCACATTCAATGGAAAAATCTGTCTAGTTGAAAAATTCCGTTCAACCACACTTATCGATTTAGAACAAAAACATGGGCCTAAAGATTGGTTTGTTATTCAAAAAATTATTAAAAATGAAAAGGGTAATTTAATATTTGGAACTTCGAAAGCTGGAGTTGGTTCCGTCTCAAAAGATAATACCGTCACGTGGTTATTAGGCATTAAACAGCTAAAACAATATCTGTATGTACGGGATATTCTTCAGATGAATGAGCAAGAATATTGGTTCGCGACTGAATCAGGTTTATTTATATACAATATAGAAACCAAAAACTTCATAAATATCAAGAAAGCAGAAAATAATCCTTGGGGAATTTCGGATAATGCTATTTATAATATATTGAAGGATAAAGATGGAGGGATTTGGTTAGGCACCTATTTTGGGGGGATAAACTATTATCATAAGAATAATAATCTTATCGAAAAGTTTATGTCAAAAACTCAAGGCGGCAATTTATTAGGCACTGTCGTCCGTGGTATCAATAAAGATAAGAACGGAAATATTTGGTTAGGAACCGAGAATGGAGGTCTTAGTAAACTAAATCCAATCACTCGTCATATCGAAAATTATAATATTGAAAATGCAGGTCTCTCCGACAACAATATCCACGGACTTCTTCCGTATGAAGAAAATATACTTCTTGGAGCATTTGTATACGGCATGGATATTTTTAATACCCAATCCAAAAAAGTTATCTATCACACAGAATACGATGCTAATTCAGCTTCCTCGCTAAAAAGCAACTTTCTATACGACATTAAAAAAAGTAAATCTGGTGAAATTTTAATTGCTACTACACGAGGGCATTATACGTTTGATATTACAAACAAATCATTCAGTCCTATCACTAAGGTGCCCACAGAAATGTCATACACTACCCTTTTAGAAGATAGCAAAGGTTACATCTGGTTAGGTACTTGGAGAAACGGATTGTACATGTATCATCCAAGTAAAAATATTATAAAGCATTTTGCTCACGAACCTAATAACCCGAATTCACTCCCGAATAACAAAGTAAACTCCATATTTGAAGATTCAAATGGAAAAATATGGATAGCAACAGAAGGCGGGTTGGGAAAAATTATTCTGAATAAGAATATTGAATTTGATTTTCAGAATCCTGATATTAAACTGCCTAGTAAGATTGTATTTGCCGTTTTAGAGGATAAGCATAAAAATATTTGGATTACAACTTCTAAAGGTTTAATTCGATATAATCAAGGTACGAATAACACACGGTTATTCAATATAGAGTCTGGATTGCCATCAATTCAATTCAATTACAATTCATCGTATGATGATGGAGCAGGAAAGTTCTATTTTGGAACTATCAATGGAATGATTCGATTTGAACCCGAAAAGCTAAATCAGATAAAATACAATTCTAATACGCCTATTTATATCACCAGATTAACTGTTAATAATAAAGAAATAAATCAAAACGACGCAGATTCCGTTTTGAAAAAATCCATCCTATTTACAGATGAAATAATTCTCAAATACAATGAGTCCTCTTTTAATTTGGACTTCACAGCGCTACTATATGATTCCCCAAATGCAATTAAATATAGCTATAAATTGCACGGTGTTAATAAGGACTGGGTAACAACTAATGGCTCCACGAGCGCACATTTTACCAAACTCCTACCTGGTAATTATGATTTCATCGTCAAAGCAGAAGATCCAAATGGAATACCTTTCTCAAGTGAACGCAAACTAAGAATTAAAATCTTACCGCCAATATGGGCGAGTATACCCGCATTTGTCTTATATTGCGTTATTATTGTTTGTCTCATATTGTTTATAGCTTATCATTTCAATGAGCGTATAAAACAAAAGAATAAAGAACATCTATTGACCATACAAAATCTCCGCGAACAAGAACTTTATCAATCTAAAATAGATTTTTATACAGATGTGGTTCATGAGATTCGTACCCCATTGACTCTTATTAAAGCTCCTTTGGAAAAATTGATTGATAAAATTCCATCAAACCCAATTACAGATAAACTGCTAAAGAATATTCAAAACAATACTGAACGTCTTATTTCGTTGAGCAATCAACTTTTAGATTTCAGAAAAGTAGAAACCAAAGGATTCAAATTTCATTTTGAATTGAAGGACATCAGTGCGTCTACACAGGAATATGTAGATAATTACAAGGTGACTTTAGACTCACAACATAAGAAATTAAGTAGTAATATAGAGCCTAATATTACGTGTGATATTGATCTCGAAGCCTATGAGATTATATGCAACAACCTACTGAACAACGCATTAAAGTATTCTTACAAAACAATTAAAGTGAATTTACAAAAAGATTCTGTTAATAGTGCATTAATACTTTCTATTAAAAATGATGGTATTCTGATCAAGGAAGTAGATAGAGAATATATATTTGAACCTTTTAACCGACTGAAACACAGCAAGAGCATTCCAGGTAGCGGGCTTGGGCTATCATTGGCGCAATCGCTCGCCATCAAACTAAATGGCATCATCAGTTATACTATAGATAACGAAAATCTTAATACCTTTACCTTGCGACTACCTTTAAACCAAACTTAGTTTATGAATGCTAAAGCTAACCTATTACTCATTGACGATCATGCTGAATTGCTTGAATTCATAGCAGATGATTTGATGGAGGTCTACCATATCACCAAAGCCACTAATGGTTTGGAAGCGTATGCATTATTTGAGCAAGAAAATTTTGATCTCATTATTAGCGATATTATGATGCCTGATATGGATGGATTCGAGTTTTGCGCGAAGGTCAAAGGAAATATAAATTTAGCACACATTCCTATTATTCTTTTGACAGCTAAAAATACAATTGAATCCAAAATAAAAGGCCTTGAATATGGTGCCGATGCTTATGTTGAAAAACCATTTTCGTTAGCTTTTTTACGGGCACAAATAACAAGTTTGCTCAACAATAGAACACGAGTACGGGAATTCTTTTTTAAAAATCCAACCTCACAAATACAACAAATTGGGCAGAACCAAAGCGATAAGGAGTTTCTGATAAAAATAGAAGAAATAATTATTCAAAATATTGACAATCCACAGTTTAATGTAGATAAAATGGCAGACATCCTGTGTATGAGTAGACCAACACTGTATAGAAAAATAAATATGGTGTCAAGTCTATCACCCAATGAACTGATTAATTTAACAAGGTTGCGTCGATCAGCTGAACTATTAGCTCAAGGAAAACTTAAAATATATGAGATTTCGAATCTCCTAGGTTACAGCTCTGCACAACATTTTTCACGAAACTTTCAAAAACAATTTGGGATAAGTCCAAGTGAATTTCAAAATAAACAAAATAACAAGGACATCCCAGACATCTAAGATATCCTTATTGAATTTAATTTTTTTGGTGAATCATGTGATCAAATAATGCCCACTGTGTAGCAAATGAAAAAACAAACATTCCTTCAATATTATTTTTTGTTTTGTCTGTGTTCCATCCACCTAATAAATCCGTTGGTAGCAATCCATTATAAAGGAAATTTGAATGCGCGTATTCCAGATTATTTCTAAATGACTTAATATATTGATGAGCTGATGTATCAACACGTGCGTAATCCATATAACCTCTTAAAAGAACTGTATTGAACCAATTACTAAAGCCATCATATGGAAATGTATAATAATTCTGTACTTGTTCATCTAGTTTAGCGAATGAAGAAAAACTAGCTATAGCCAGTTTTTTTGCATCTTCTATATAATCTTTACGTTTGGTGACACGATATAAATCCGCTGCACCAGAGAGCATTGTACCCGAATTATAAGTATAGGATCTACCTATAGGTTTTAATAATTTAGTATGTGCTCTGTATTTTACACCATTTATTTCTTCATACACAATAGAACAATCTGGTGTACAATCTCCCATCATGTCGTCATATACTCCCCTTGAATTTAATAGATTGCGTTTTTGCCAATCATAAACTTTCCTCGCAAAATCCAGATAATAATTCTCCTTGGCTACTAATTTTGACTTGCGCGTTTTTTGATCTTTTATATCTATATAATTATGCGTGATTTTATCTTTTTTGCCTTTATAAATTTCATGAAGCCACACTAATGGACTCACCATAGGTCCATTACTACACGCATGCTTTGTAACATATCCTGGTCCCCAAGGTATACCGCCATGTTCATTTCCATTTGCATCAAATGTAGCATCCCATCCGTCTAATACATAGGCTGTCAAGTATTCAGCTTTCTCCAAGTATTTATCATTTTTTGTCAAATGATAAGAGTCTAATAACTCACGAACTAACCACATCTGATCGTCATAAACATTATAAATTCCTGTTACTCTTGCCTCACCTTTTTTATTTACTCTATCGACAGCATATACACTCCATGTTTTGGTTTGAGTGAATGATGTAAGTTCAAAAGTTCCTAAATAATAATCGGCATTGTCGTACAATTTTTCTAATAACTTTTCATACTTCTTTATAGCTTGGATATCCTGTTGTTTAACGTGCTTAAGCGATTTTAAAACTGCATTAACAGACTCTATAGCAGCAGAATACATCCAAACACTAGCCTTTTCATCAGTTCGATTCATTGTATATGGATTATAGAATCTATACATAGTAGAAGAATCTGGGGTAAAGTAATATTTCATCGCATTATCAATTAAATTCATGCTCCTTTGTACATCTTCGCTCGCTACTTTATGAATATTTCTCGAAATAGCAGATGCATTTACATGCATACATATTGTGCTACATGCTATAACAACAAAAAAACACGCGTACGATAAATAACGGAATTGGAAAATTTTCATTTTAGTCTATATATAATTAGCTTTTAAAATTCACAGGTCTCGACTTAAATAATAAGTGGCTATTATCCAAGCTTTTTGAAAGTTATAAATTAAAACCGCTATTGTAAAATATATGAGACAAATTGAATATTTAATGAGATAAATTGACATCCGATGGATTTTTTTATCAACTAACTTTGAGTAATCAATTATAAAATAAATCATTCGCAACATTTAGGAAATCGTTTTAGCAATATTCATCAAATTTAAATAGTACAATAATAAGGTGAAATTAGATGCTAGAAGCATATAGATTATTTTGATCATATATGCATTAAAAGTTGCTATAAGCAAAAGATAACATCTGCCTAAAATAATATTAACAGCCAACTAATCGCTTATGAGAAATAAACTTACATTAAGTTCAAACCTACGCCTACAGTATTTGTTATGGATGATTCCAGCAATATTTTTAGGAATATGGTCGTGTAAATCGGATGAAAAAACAATAGATTCCGCTTTGCCTTTTGATCCAAAACACCCCGTAGTTGTTTCGGATTTTCAACCTAAGACTGGAGGAGCTGGTCAACGTCTGGTTATTTATGGAAAAAATTTTGGGAATGACCCATCTATCATTTCTGTAATAATTGGCGGTCAATCTGCTATTGTTATCAGTGCTCAAGGAGAATCCATCTATTGTTTAGTGCCTACAAAAGCCTACGAAGGAGATATAGAAGTTCGTGTTGGTGAAGAACAATTGCCAATTATCGGAAAGGCAAATGAAAAATTTCTTTATCAGCGAAAAATGATTGTGTCTACCGTTGTAGGGTATAGAAATGAACGTGGAGACGAGCCGTGGAGGGATGGAAAATTCAAAGATCCAGACCAAAATAAAATGGCGAGTGGATTCTGGGAACCCTCACACATGAAATTTGATCCTAAAAATCCAAAACATTTGTATGTTACTTTTGATAATAATAATGGGTTATACCTGCTCAATTTTCAGGATAGCGTAGTTACTAAAATAAGGTCCAATTTTAACAGACCACGTAGTATAGATTTCACGGCTGAAGGGGATCACATGATTATTTCAGAAGACCGAGGGGGAGAAAATGATGGGGCTACTACACTATTATCTCGTGCTAGAAATTTCTTGGATACTGAAATATTAACGCGTTATCGTCAATGCAACGGTGCTACTGTACATCCCATTAATGGAGAAATGTATTTTAACAGTTATGAAAAAGGTCAATTTTTCAGATTTGATATGAATAAATATTTTTCTCAAGGATTGGAACAAAAAGACTATGAAACATTATTTTTTGTGCATGATCCGCAGTGGGAATTTAAAACATTTATACATCCTACAGGTAACTATGCTTATATCGTTGTTATTAATCAACATTACATCCTGCGTATAGATTACAATTGGGAAAAGAAACAATTTAATCAGCCTTATTTAGTCTGTGGACAATTAAGAGCTGCAGGCTATAATGACGGTATTGGTGCTACTGTAAGACTTAATGAACCATATCAAGGTGTTTTCGTTAAAAATGAAGACTACGCTGCAGTGGGCAAGCCGGATGAATACGATTTCTATTTTACAGATCAGATGAATCACGCTATTCGTAAGCTAACACCAGAAGGTATAGTGTCTACTTTTGCTGGTCGAGGAAGTTCAAGCCTGAATGCTAACCCTTGGGGCTATGTCGATGGAGACTTAAGATTAGAGGCGCGTTTTGACAGACCTACCGGAATCGCATACAATGAAACTGAAAAAGCATTTTATATTGGTGATCGTGCGAACAGACGCTTCAGAAAGATTGCTTTGGAAGGTGATAATTAGTCTAACCAAATAGTATTGTAATAATCAACAAAATCACAACCTTAGTAATAGAATGGAATTATGAATAAATTCTTACTAACCTGTATTTTACTTCTTAGCGTCATCAATTCGTCGCTAGCGCAGGAAATAGTTGAAGTAACGGGTATTGTACTCGATGCACAGAAAAATCCATTACCAGGTATAAGTGTCCATGTATTAGACGCTCCTGGTCTTGGTACGATCACAGATAATAAAGGTGTCTATAAAATTAAAGCCGAACGTTATAAGAAATTAGTTTTTAGATCTGTAGGATTTCAGACTCAAGAAGTAGTTATCAAAGAAGATTTAACACTGAATATAACATTAGTAGAAAAAGAGTCCAGCGTATTAGAGGAAGTTGTAGTTACGGGTACAGGCAATCAAACGAAACTTACGCTCACCGGTGCGGTGACTACAGTGAACGTAGATGATTTAAAATCAAATCCTACATCCAGTCTTTCTAATGCTTTAGCAGGTAATGTCGCTGGTGTCATGGCTATGATGCAGTCAGGTCAACCGGGTAGAAATATTTCTGAATTCTGGATTCGTGGTATTTCTACGTTTGGAGGTGGTTCATCCGCATTAGTACTAGTAGACAATATCGAACGTAATATCAATGACATCAATATAGAAGATATTGAATCGTTCTCCGTTTTGAAAGATGCTGCTGTAACTGCTATATACGGTTCAAGAGGCGCAAATGGTGTTATCTTAATTACTACAAAGCGTGGGAAAGAAGGTAAAATAAACATCAATTTCAAAAACGAAACAATTTATAATACAAGGACAATTACCCCAGAATTTGAGGATGGGTTTACCTATGCTAACCTTTTGAATGAGGCAAGAATCACACGAAATTTCGAACCTGTGTATCAGCCAGAAGAATTAGAAATATTACGATTAGGTCTCGATCCTGACCTCTATCCAAATGTTGATTGGCAAGCTAAGCTTTTGAATGATGGTGCTATGACACACCGTGCAAATTTAAATATGAGTGGTGGTGGCTCAACAGCACGCTACTTTGTGTCAGGAAGCTACGTCGACGAAGGTGGTATGTATAAAATCGATGAAAGTTTGAAAAAAGATTACAATACCAATGCCAATTACAAACGATGGAACTACCGACTAAATACGGATATGAATGTCACGAGCTCGACAATTCTAAAAGTCGGAGTTGCAGGATCATTAGGCTTGCGCAATAGTCCTGGTATTGGTGACATTGATTTTTGGGGTTCGCTATTCGGATACTCTCCTATTAGTATGCCTATTACGTATTCCAATGGACGTATACCAGCAGTTGGTGAAGGTAATAGAACAAATCCATGGGTAATGGCTACACAAACGGGCTATAATGAAAACTGGACGAATAATATCCAGATTAATGTAACTGCTGAACAAAATTTAGATTTTATCACACAAGGATTACGCGGTCGTGGAATTTTTGGATACGATACACATAACAATAATAATATAAGAAGAATCAAATGGCCTGAGCAATGGCGTGCAGATAGAGCACGTAATGTCAACAATGGAGAAATCATTTATTATAAAGTATCTGATCCAAGGGAAATGACACAATTAGGCTCTGGATATGGCAATAGAAGAGAATTTTTAGACTTTATGTTTAACTATGATCGTGTTTTTAATGGACACAATATCGGTGCTGTTGCAAGATTTACACGCGATGCACTTGTAGAGACAGTAAATTATGAAAGTGTGTTAGAAAATGGGGTGGTCGTAAACAGGAATTATAGTAATGACATTAAGAATGGTTTAGCACGTAAAAATGAAGCGTTAGCTGGTCGAGTGACATACAATTATCGAAACCGCTATTTCACAGATTTCAATTTTGGATACACGGGTTCTGAAAACTTTGCTAGAGGCAATCAATATGGTTTCTTTCCTGCCGTTTCTTTTGCATGGAATATTTCGGAAGAAAAAATATTCAAAGAAAACGCTGAATGGATGAATTTGCTTAAAGTAAGATTTTCATATGGTAAAACAGGAAATGACCAATTAATGAATAGAGAACGTTTTCCATATCTATACGATATCGGAGGAGCTGGAGGCTACCAATGGGCAGATTTTGGTTCAACCAGAAGTTTTGGAGGATTGCGGTATTCTCAAGTGGCTTCACCTTATGTATCATGGGAAGTCTCATTGAAGCAAAATCTTGGATTCGACATCAACTTATTTAACAATAAATTCGAAAGCTCCATAGAACTATTTGATGAAGAACGAACTGGCATTTATATGCCTAGAAACTTTCTTCCAGAAATTGTAGGATTGGAAAGTATACCTAGGGCAAACGTTGGAGCGGTGAGTTCAAAAGGATTTGAAGGAAGATTTAGTTATAAACAAAAAATAGGTGAAGTAAATGTTACCGCTAGAGGGAATATTACCTACAGCAAAAACAAAATATTAGAAAGAGACGAAGAGAACAATGTCTATCCCTACCAAAATTCAGAAGGTTTTCGCGTGGATCAAGCCAAAGGTTTAATTGCATTGGGATTATTTAAGGATTACGACGATATCAGAAATAGTCCTACACAGACTTTTGGGGCATATCAACCTGGAGATATAAAATACAAAGATGTAAATGGAGATGGTATTATTGACAATGGTGATATCGTAGCGATTGGCGCTACCAGAAGACCAAATCTAATCTACGGATTGGGCTCTTCCTTCCAATGGAAAGGAATAGACATTAATATGCATATCCAAGGAGCTGGAAAATCTACGTTTTCTACGTATGGTAAAACAGTTTATGCATTTAGCGAAGGAGAATGGGGTCAAGTGATGAAAGGTGTCATGGGAGATAATCGTTGGATTTCGGCAGATATTTCTGGAGATCCATCCACAGAGGATCCTAATGCTTCCTACCCAAGATTGAGCTTTGGAGCATTCCCAAACAATTTTAGAGAATCTACATTTTGGTTAAGAAATGGTCAATACTTAAGGCTTAAAAATATTGATATTGGCTTTTCTTTACCTAAGAGTTTTACAAATAGAATCAAGACCAATAACATTAGATTGTTCTTAGCTGGCCACAATTTGATGACTTGGTCTAATTTCAAACTTTGGGATCCAGAATTAGCAACACCACGAGGTGAGGATTATCCCCTACCTAAATCTGTGACTTTCGGTATTAATATTAATCTGTAAAAGTAAAAGCAATGCGAAAATATATATATTATTTGCCAATACTGGTCGTATTAGTCGGTATTAGTTCTTGTCGAAAAGGCTATTTAGAATCTGACGCTCTATTCAAAGATAGAATGACGATGGAAAAAGTCTTTGAAAGTAAAAATTATTCTGAAGAATGGCTAGCCCACATATTCGAAGAATTCAAAGGTATCAATGCCGATGTTGCAAGTAAAGGTTTGACGCCGCACAATTTTTCGGATGATATGTACTATGGTGATAGGGACAGAGATTATGATCCATCTAAAAATGAACTATCGTACAATATGTTCAAAATGGGACAATATTCAGAAAATGACAAGCAAGGAACTTGGACACAATCGTATCGCGGCATAAGAAATGCCACCACGTTTATTCATAATATTCATGTAAATAAAGAAATGTCTGCAGATGAAATCGAAGACTATCGGGGACAAGCGAGATTTGCGCGAGCATATCTATATTGGTTGCTGCTTCGCAAATATGGACCTATTCCTTTACTTCCTGATGATGGGCTAGATTATACAGACAGCTATGATGACTTGGCAACACCTAGAAGTACTTACGAAGAATGTGCGGAATACATCAGTACTGAAATGCTACAAGCAGCAAAAGAAATGGAAAAATTAGGTGTCGGACGAGGACAAGATGCTTCTGCACGTCCTACAGTCGGTGCAGCATTAGCAACACGTGCCAAAGCATTATTATATGCAGCAAGTCCTATGGCTAATGGTAATAACACTGCTTTTGCGGCAAAACTAATAGATCACAACGGAAAGAGATTATTGTCAGCTGATTATCAAGAAGCAAAGTGGGCTAAAGCTGCTGCGGCCGCGCGTGACGTAATGGAACTTGGTGTTTATAACTTGTATACTGTACCTGTGCAGTTGACTGGCAATGATGCAACTATAGTTCCACCAAATGATGGCAATTTCGCAACTAAAAATTGGCCTTTGGGCTGGGCAAATATAGACCCTGCGAAATCCTATGCGCAGGTGTTCGATGGTACACTCGTCGCATCTGGTAATCCCGAAATAATATTTACAAGAGGAAACAATCAAGGTTCTGAAGATATAAGAGCAATGGTAGCGCATTCCCTACCGAGGTCTGCTACCGGTTGGAATACGCATGGTCTTACGCAAAAATTAGTAGACGCCTATTCTATGAATGACGGTTCCGATATTCCTGGGAAGGATAAAGAAATTGGCCGTGGTAATGGCTCTAACCGCCTAACAGGTTACGTCAGTGCGGATGATGTTTCAGCGCAACGTTATCGTCCTCTACTCGCGGGAGTTTCCTTACAATATGCAAATAGAGAACCTCGATTCTATGCTTCGGTAGCGTTTAATGGCAGTTTCTGGACACTATTAAATGAGTCACAAGAGCGTAATCGCAATCAGCAAGTGTTTTATTATCGTGAAGATAACAGAGGAAATGGATTCAACTCTTCAAACGCTTATTGGTTACGGACTGGTTTTGGGATTAAAAAATATGTGCATCCCAGTGATACTTACGAGGGCGGAAACGCAGATCGCATAATTAATAAAACAGAACCAGCTATCCGTTATGCAGATATTCTATTGATGTATGCCGAAGCATTGAACGAATTAGACGGGTCGCATACTATTCCATCATGGAAAGGTACGACTTATTCCTTATCTCGGGATATCTCTGAAATGCAGAAAGGTATTCATCCGGTACGCATTCGTGCGGGAGTACCGGATTACGCGTCTGCAATTTATTCAAACAAAGATGAATTAAGAAAAAAATTGAAAAGAGAAAGATTTATTGAATTAGTAGCAGAAGGTCAACGTTATTACGATTTGCGTCGTTGGTTAGATGCTGCAGAAGAAGAATCATTACCAGTATATGGTTGCAATATATTGATGAATGCAGGAAATAGAGATTTATTTCATACGCCTGTAGCTACATGGGTCTTAAAAAATACTTTTGCGGATAAGATGTGGTTTTGGCCAATTAAGCATTCGGAGTTGAAGAGAAACAAAAAACTTACTCAAAATCCAGGCTGGACGTATAACGATTAGAAGTATATCTCATGAAAAAGAATTATATAAAATATCTAGTAATGGCATTATTGTTTGCTAATACTTCATGCAATGATGAATGGAAGGATGAACAATACGAAAATTTCATTTCATTCAAAGCACCTCTGAGCACGCAAAGTGGTGTGTCAGACATTTATGTGCGCTATCGTGATAACGAAAAAACAAGTTTTAAACTGCCTGTAATAGTTAGTGGATCTAATACAAACTCACAGAATATTTCTGTTAAAATTGATGTCGATCGCGATAGTTTGGACATTCTTAATTATGAGAGATTTCAGAATAGAACTGATTTCTACTACAGAATGTTGCCAAATGAATATTTCAGTTTCAATCAGACACTTGATATTAAATCAGGTGAAGATGTTGGGCTTTTAAATATTGATTTTACGTTGAAAAATATAAATTTAGTTGAAAAGTGGGTACTACCACTTACTATTGTCGAAGGTTCGTCTTCCTATATCCCACATCCGCGCAAGCATTATAAAAAAGCATTGTTAAGGATTAATCCATTTAACAATTTCTCTGGTACATATGGAGGTACAGCATTGAGAACTTTTATGGATGGAGCGGAAAATGAAACTTCGATTGTGAAGAGTGAAATTAAGAGTTACGTTGTTGATGAAAATACAATTTTCTTTTATGCGGGAGCTATTGATGAAGAAAGACAAGACAGACAAAATTATAAAATATATGCACGCTTCAATGATAGTGGCGGTGTAGAATTATATGCTGATAATCCACTGTTAAACCTTAGAGTTAATAAGGATTTGAGTTATACGGTTAGTCAAATGATTGAGCCAAACTATCCCTATTTATTAAGAAAAACTATTACAATTAATAATATTGATTACAATTTCACGGACTACACGATGATACCTAATATTAACATTCAATATGTTGTAAAAGGTACATTAAGTCTTCAACGTGTTTTGAATACACAGATTCCAGATGAGGATCAAGCCATCCAATGGTAAAGCTTTAAAAGTTTAGTATGTTGATTTAATAAGAAAGCCCTATCAAAAATTTTGATAGGGCTTAAATTTTTTATGCTTCGCCTTTAGGATGCAAATCCAATGGATAAGGAAAATCTTTAGACACGGGCTCTACTTGTTGATTTTGAGCTGCAGCTTTCAACTGCGCTTCGAAACGCACCAAATTATCTTGCAAAGCACCTAACAAACGTGCAGCGTGTTCTGGTGTTAAGATAATTCTAGACTTCACTTTTGCCTTAGGAACACCTGGCATCACACGAATAAAATCTAATACAAATTCTGTATTAGAATGTGTAATAATCGCTAAGTTAGAATAAATTCCTTCAGCTGTTTCTTCTGATAATTCTATACTTAATTCGTTGTTTTCTGGATTGTTTTGATTTTTATCACTCATCTCTATTCTATTTTTAAATCTTTTTTATTTCGTAAAACTTCTAAAATCTTGTCCATCTTCGATTGTCAACAATGTCTCGTAGATCAAACGAATCACATTATCTACATCTTCTTTATGTACCATTTCTACCGTGGTATGCATATAACGCAAAGGTAATGAAATCAATGCAGAAGGTACTCCCCCATTTGAATAAGCAAATGCATCGGTATCTGTCCCCGTAAATCTTGAGGAAGCTTGACGTTGGAATGGGATATCGTTCTTTTGTGCTACGTCTATCAATTGACGATTCAAGTTGATTTGTACAGCTGGTGCATAAGATACTACAGGACCTTTACCACAAGCTAAATCTCCTTGAGTAATCTTGTTGATCATCGGTGTTTGCGTATCGTGCGTTACATCCGTTACGATAGCTACATTAGGTTTTATCCAATCCGCAATCATTTCAGCACCTCGAAGCCCAATTTCTTCTTGTACAGAATTCACAATGTACAAGCCGAAAGGTAACTTCTGCTTATTCTCTTTTAATAAACGTGCGACCTCAGCAATCATAAATCCACCTGCGCGATTGTCCAAAGCACGACCTACATAATAACGATCATTCAAAATCATGAATTCGTCTTCATACGTCACTACAGAACCTACGTGAATTCCTAGAGCTTCTACCTCTTCTTTCGATGTACACCCACAGTCCAAAAAGATATTCTTTAGATTCGGTGATTCTTCTTTCTCACCTGAACGTGTATGTATTGCTGGCCATCCGAAAACAGCTTTCACCATACCATTATCCGTATGTATATTTACACGCTTAGAAGGTGCTATTTGATGGTCAGAGCCACCATTACGAATCACGTAGATAAGACCATCTTTTGTGATGTAATTTACAAACCAAGAAATCTCATCGGCATGCGCTTCGATAACAACTTTATATTTTGCTTTTGGATTGATTATCCCTACTGCAGTACCATAGTTATCAATATATGTTTCATCCACAAAAGGTTTCAAATAATCCAACCAAAGGCGTTGACCTTCCCATTCAAATCCCGTTGGCGAGGGATTATTTATATATTTTTCAAAGAATTTTACCGACTCTTTGGTTACAACAGGTTGATGTTTTACTTCTTTACTACTCTTCTTTGCCATGTCTACTATTTGTTTTCGTACAAAATAAAAAATAATTATTCTATTCCAAAAAATAAACAGATTCTTATTTGACAATAACATTTAAATGATTTTTAGTTTTATATTTACAGCTTTAAACAATCATTTATGGATTTTATTTATAATGTTATTCATTGGTCTGGTGCTGAAAATATTTTCACTATTGGATCTTTTGGAATCCGTTATTATTCGATGTGCTGGTTGCTGGCATTTGTTGTTTCCTACATCTTGATGTTGCAAGTTTTTAAGAAAGAAGGCAAAACACAGGATGACTTAGATAAACTAACAATTTATATATTTTTAGGTACAATTTTAGGCGCTAGAATTGGTCATTGTCTATTCTATGAATTTGATTATTATAGCCAAAATCCTTTGGAAATACTTTTACCATTCAGTAAACGTTCAGGAAGCTGGGAGTTTACAGGATTTGCAGGATTAGCTTCGCACGGAGGAGCAATCGGTATTTTGACTGCACTATATTTATACGCTAAGAAAACGAAAACCAATTTTGTATGGATAGCCGACAGATTGGTATTAGTTGTCCCTATTGCGGGAGCTTTTATTCGTATCGGAAATTTCTTCAATTCAGAAATCATTGGTAAAGCAGCTGACGCAAGTCTTCCTTGGGCAGTTGTATTTACACAGATAGACACTGTACCACGTCACCCAGGTCAACTTTATGAAGCTGTAGGCTATATAATCTTATTTTTCATTCTTTGGGCGATATACAAGAAAAACCAGAACCCAAAGCAAGGATTGTTATTTGGCATATTCCTTGTATGTTTGTTTAGTATCCGATTCTTTGTTGAGTTTTTCAAAGAGAATCAAGAAGCATTCGAGGATAGTATGTTCATTAATATGGGGCAATTGCTGAGCATACCATTTATACTCGCTGGACTTTATTTAATATTTAGACCAGCCACCACTGCAAAAAGTAAAAAATAACACAGCATACGAAGCCTCTTAAATAAATAAGAGGCTTTTTAAATTCTTATGAAGACAAATAGAAAAATTATTTTGCTCATCCTTGGGCTATTATCTGCTATCGGCCCATTTTCCATTGATATGTATCTTCCGGCTTTTGACACGATCGCTGGAGATTTTAATACAAACATTGAGAAAGTTCAATTATCACTTACATCTTTCTTCATAGGTATCGCAATAGGTCAATTAATCTATGGTCCATTGTTGGACAAATACGGGCGTAAGAAACCGCTAATGGTTGGATTAGGCATCTACGTTGTCACATCTATTCTCTGTGTGTTCACTCCAGATGTCGATAGCCTAATTTTATTACGCTTCGCGCAAGCATTAGGATCTTGTGCGGGCATGGTTGCTTCACGCGCTATGGTGCAAGATTATTACCAAGGAAAAGAAGCTGCGCGCGTATTCAGTCTGTTGATGTTGGTTATCGCAATTTCGCCAATTCTCGCGCCTTCTGCTGGTGCTTTTTTGTTGGACTACTTCGATTGGCATTATATATTTATCGCTTTGTTCGCCATTGGATTTGTGATATTAATATCAACCATATTCATGCTCCCAGAAAGTTATGCTGGAAATAAAAACTTTTCTTTAGCACCAAAGTCTATTGTTTCGCAATATTTTCAGGTATTTACGAATCAAACATTTATATTTTATTGTCTAGTCGCTTCCACAGCCTCAGCTGGACTTTATGCGTATTTAGCAGGATCTTCCTACGTATTGCAAGACTTGTATGGTCTTAGCAAAAAGGAATATGGATTGGCTTTTGCCTTTGTGGCTTCAGCACTAATCATATCCACGCAGTTGAATCGAGTATTTTTGAAAAAATGGTCTATGCAGCAAATCTGTGTTGTGGCAAATATCGGGCAAGTTCTTGTTGGACTATTAATGCTGGTAAGCTTATGGACAGATATGATTACTTTCCCTGTTATATTGGGATTAACATTTGGATACTTAATGTTTCAAGGATTTATATTCCCCAATGCCTCTGCTATGGCAATGGCTCCTTTCAGAATAAGTGCAGGAAGTGCTTCCGCATTATTGGGATTTTTGCAAATGGGTTTGGGTGCGCTGAGTTCAGGGTTGGTAAGTATATTTCATAATAATACGCCACAACCGATGCTCCTAGCAATGTGCATATGTGCGGTACTATCTTTGGTACTTCATATTGTAAAAAGAAATTTAAAAGACGACAAAAAAGAGGCCTTATTATAAGCCTCTTTTTTATTTTAAACTTTCGATTCCTAATCGGTAACTATCTAAGCCAAAGCCTAATATTACGCCTTTACAATTCTTCGAAAGATATGAATGATGTCGAAAGGCTTCTCGCTGATGAACATTTGAAATATGTACTTCCACCACAGGCGTTTTAATCGCTGCAATAGCATCTCCAATCGCTATAGAAGTATGTGTATAAGCACCAGCATTCAATACTATGCCATCAAAGTCAAATCCCACTTCATGTAATTTATCGATAATAGTGCCTTCTGAATTACTTTGATAATACGACAAATCTACATCAGCGAAGCGTTCTTTCAAAGACTTAAAATATTCTTCAAATGACTGATCACCATAAATACTTTTTTCACGAACACCTAATAGATTTAAATTAGGACCATTTAATACCAATATTTTCTTCATATTATAGATTAATGATTAAATATAGATATTCAGTTTTTAAATATCACCATAAAAATTTCGGAAACTCGAACGTAGTCCAAAATTGATTACTCCAGATTTTTGAGTAGCATCGCCCTCAATCTTTCTATACCGCTGTGTATAGCCAAACTCTAATCGTAAATTATACTTTGGATTTAATACATAAGACGCTCTTAAATCAGCAAAGTACAAATTGTTCTTCACTCCTTGTCCAATTGAGTTACCATACATATTAGGTATTGTTTTATAAGATTGGAAAATATCCCCCCCCATGTTTGTTTCAGTATCTGGATCTGTGCCAAAAGTACTAACAATACCTTTTCCAGAAAATTCAAAACGATTCCAAGAATAATGAGCTGTACCTACAAACTCTTTAAAATTTGCACCACGTGGATGTGCTAATGGTTCTCCATTATTACTGTAATTTGAAATCGATGCAAAATGTTGATATGTATATGGTCGTACTAAATTGTATTCTGTCAAGAAATGTAAGTTACGAACCCCAAATATATCAAATCCTCTTACGCCAAACTGTGCCCCCCATTTATTATGCGCATAGCCATTTCCTGCAAAAAACTCTTTTGCTGTAAATTCACCTAACAAAAATTGTCCATAAGCAGTTACGTTATTAAGCACCTTATACTTAGCATTTAAACCTAAAAACATTTTATCTGGAGAAGTACGGTTATTATTTTCTACTGGTCTAAAGATCACCCCAGGATTTAAATAATTAAAATCAAATCCTCTATGCCCAGCTTGATTGCGATTTGACCAAACAACTGATTGAAAAAATCCAACGGACAATCTATTAGTTGCATTATAATCAATAAATTGAAATGCCCCATATTTAATACCATCTCCAAATCTTCCACCTGAATTCAAGGAATCGATTCGTGGATTCATAGGGTCATTCATATAAGCCCATATTGAAGTGTATTGCACATTACCTATTTCACCTGTAAACTTTAAATGTGTGTAATTAGATGAAAAATCCGATAACAGTAATGATCGATAACCATCACCAATATGGTTTTTATCAAATGCAGCAGTTACTTGAAAATAAGGACTAAAGTCATACGTTAAACTAGCGGTAGCATACATCCAATCTTTTATTTTCTTATTCCTGTCTTTTGATGACGATTGCCCAGGTACTACACCCGTCTCTGCAATATACTCATCAAGATATTTTGCAAATACAGCCTGATTTTCAAAAATCGCAGTATGAAAAGTAAATTTATCTTTGATTGTTAATCCCGCCTGCAAACCTCTTGTGTTCATCCATGTGGTACGCTTTTCTGGATCTACTACTTCAGAACCAATTTGAAAATCTGGTAAGAAATCTAAATAAAATGTGTGATCCTCTTTTTCAACATCTACCAAATGTTCATTAAACAATTTACGCATAATCCAATTTGATGATAAAGTTTGATTCGCGTTCTCTAAAGAATCCTTTCTATTCAACATTTCGTTTTTAAACAAGAATGGTTTAGAAGCAGTATGATATCTAGAATTTGTGTTATACAATATATTATTGTATTTTTGAGATTGATCAAACGAATAGGTTTGATCAACAACTTGAGCGCTAGAAAACAGCGAGTTACAAATAAAAATTAAACTAAAAAAATATTTTAAAACGGTATAAAAAAAAGTAGACCTCATATCAAATATAAAAAAAATACAATAAAATACAATAATTATAGATTCAATAATGTATTTTAAAAGAAATATTTATACTTGAAAGCTAAATTCATGCCAAATTTGCAATGTAAATTACATATATTGATAAACAACATACACATGTTATTGTAAATCATTCATTTTAATAATAATAATTTTTATAATTTTCGTCTAAAACGGTTAGCTAAATACTATTATTTAAAAACTATTAAAAATTTTCTTAGATGCTGAGGAATTAACAATCACAGAATAATAAGGCATGCTAACTAGGTGTATATTTAATCGATTTGGCAAATATTTATCAAAATCACATAAAGAAAAGCCATATTTGTAAAAGATTTGAATGAATCTGATCCGTATAATCATTTTATATGCAAACACAAGGACCGATTGGCATTTTTGATTCTGGCTATGGCGGCTTAACCGTTTTTAAAGAGATTCACAATAAATTACCACAATACGACTATATCTATCTTGGCGACAACGCACGCGTGCCTTATGGTACACGTTCGTTCGATACAGTTTATGAATTTACCAAAGAATGTGTTTTTAAGCTTTTTGATTTAGAATGCAACCTTGTTATCCTTGCCTGTAATACTGCTTCTGCAAAAGCATTACGAAGTATACAACAAAATGATTTGCCGGAAGGCAAAAAAGTATTGGGTGTGATTCGTCCTACGACCGAATCTATTCATGAATACACGAACACTAATAACATTGGTATTTTAGCCACGCAAGGTACTGTCTTATCCCAATCCTATTTAATAGAAATCGAAAAGCTTCATCCTGAAATTCAAGTTTATCAACATGCTTGTCCATTTTGGGTTCCCTTAGTAGAAAATAACGAAATTAATAGCGAAGGAGCACATTATTTCATCCAAAAGGATGTAAATGAATTATTAAGTCAGTCAACAAATATTGACATTATAGTATTGGCTTGTACGCACTACCCTATTCTGTATCCAATCATTCGAAAATACACACCAGACCATATTCAAATATTAGCACAAGGTGAATTAGTGGCTGATAGTTTAGTTGATTATTTAAATCGACATCCTGAAGTAAAAGAAAAATGCAGTGAAGGTGGGAATTTAGAATTTTACACAACAGATAATCCGAAAGATTTTTCAGATAAAGCATATATATTTTTCGGAAAAAATCTTGAAGCTAAACATATCAAAGTAGATAAAAAATAAAGCGATTCCAGTGGAATCGCTTTATTTTTTATCTGTTCTGCAAGGCTATTGCATACAATTTCATTTGCTTAACCATAGACAAAAGTCCATTAGCACGTGTCGGTGATAGATGCTCTTTCAAGCCTATTTGATCAATGAAGTATAAATCTGCATCCGCTATTTCCTTAGGTGTGTGACCTGATAGGACCTTTACCATTAGACTCACCAAACCTTTGGTAATAATAGCATCAGAATCGGCTTTAAAAATAACTTTACCATCAACCAATTCTGGATACAACCATACTTTGGATTGACAACCTTTGATTATGAATTGATCTGTTTTGTATTGCTCGTCTATTAAATCCACTTCCTTACCCAACTGGATGATGTATTCGTATTTCTCCATCCAATCGCCATAGAAAGCAAAATCTTCGATTAATTCGTCTTGTATTTCGTTTATTGTCATTTTATAAAAGCATTTTTAATGCGCGTGTCAAACCCGCGATAAAATTATCCACATCTTCTTTGGTATTGTACACCGCCAAACTTGCACGTACTGTACCTGGAATCTGAAATTGATCCATAACAGGCTGTGCACAATGATGTCCCGTACGCACAGCTATTCCCAATTTATCCAAAATCACACCAATGTCGTATGGATGCACGCCATCCACCACAAAAGATAGCACTGATGATTTCTTCGCGGCTTCACCTATGATTCTTACACCTGAAATATCTTTGATTTTCGCAGTGGCGTAGGCCAACAAATCGTCTTCGTAAGCTTTGATATTGTCAATACCTAATTCATTGATGTAATCAATCGCGGCAGCTAAACAAATACCGGCTTCGATATTTGGCGTACCTGCTTCAAATTTGAAAGGCAATTCGTTATAAGTCGTCTTTTCAAAAGTTACATCCTTAATCATATCGCCACCACCTTGATATGGAGGCATTGCATTCAACAAGTCTTTTTTACCATAAAGCACACCTACGCCTGTTGGCGCATACATTTTGTGTCCCGAAAAAGCCAAAAAGTCTACATCCAACTCTTGAACATCGATCGCGATATGCTGAATTGCTTGTGCTGCGTCTACAAAGACAGGCACATTTTTAGCGTGCGCCAATTCAATAATTTCTTTGATAGGGTTGATCGTACCAAGAGAATTCGAGACATACGTTACAGAAACTAACTTCGTCTTGTCTGATAATAAATTTTTGTAATCCTCCATATTCAACTCACCCTTTTCATTCATCGGAATGACACGGAGCACTGCACCTTTTTCTTCGCATAGCATTTGCCAAGGCACTATATTTGAGTGATGCTCCATCGCTGAAATGATGATTTCGTCACCTTCATGAATGAAAGCTTTACCATAACAAGAAGCTACCAAATTGATACTATCGGTTGTTCCTTTTGTGATAATTATTTCAAAATCTTCTTTCGCATTGATAAACTCTTGCACCTTGCGACGTGTCAACTCAAACGCATCAGTAGAAATCTGACTCAAATAATGTACACCACGATGCACATTCGAATTCATATCCGAATAATAATTCGTGATAGCATCAATGACAACTTTTGGCTTTTGCGTGGTTGCACCGTTATCCAAGTAAACCAATGGTTTACCATTCACCTCTCTTTTCAGAAGAGGAAAATCAGCACGTATCTTTTGTATATCGAAATTTTCCAATTTATAATCCAAATTTTCGTTACAAAGGTAATACATATCGAAGCAAAACACGTGGTTTAAATGTATTCTTTTAGTAAAAGATGCGGATAAAATGATGTTAATGTGCAACTATACGCCTGAATTTTTTATTAATTTCCAAACACTATTTTAATTTTATGCCTACCTTTGTAGTAATTATGCAAGAACAACCATTAAATATTCCAGAGGGATCTAGGAAAGAAGTAATGACTTATTTGGAGCCATTCATGCTCAACGAAATGAGTGAATACTTAAAGCCTGTCGAAGAAATGTGGCAACCAGCTGATTTTCTTCCAGATTCATCTAGAAGTACTTTCTTCGAAGAAGTTCGAGATTTACAAGAAAGTGCAAAAGAGCTTCCCTATGATTTAGTCGCAGTTTTAATTGGTGACACGATTACAGAAGAAGCATTGCCTACCTATGAGTCTTGGTTGACTATGGTAGAAGATGTTGATAAAAACGAACAAGGTGGATGGATGAAGTGGGTACGTGCATGGACTGCAGAAGAAAACAGACACGGAGATTTATTGAACAAATATCTTTATTTATCGGGTAGAATCAATATGCGTGAATTCGAAATGAGTACGCAACATTTGATCGCTGATGGTTTTGATATTGGCACGGGAGCAGATCCCTACCGTAATTTTATTTACACTTCTTTCCAAGAGATTGCTACAAACGTTTCGCATAGACGTGTTGCAGGTATTTCCAAAAAAAGTGGCGATAAATTATTAGCAAAAATGTGTGGTGTTATCGCTGCAGATGAGGCTCGTCACGCCAAAGCATACATGTCATTTATCTCAAAAGCATTTGAAGTCGACCCTAGTGAAGTAATGTTGGCTTTTGAAGATATGATGCGTAAGAAAATTGTTATGCCAGCTCACTTTTTGAGACAATCTGGCGAAGCAAAAGGTGGTACTTTTGCCCATTTCTCAGATGCTGCGCAACGTTTGAATGTGTATACGGCTATTGACTATGTCGATATTTTGAAAGAATTAATCGCTGAATGGAAAATTGATCAAGTATCGGGACTTAATGAACAAGGCGAAAAAGCACGTGATTATCTCATGAAACTGCCAGATCGTTTGCTTCGTTTAGCTGACAGAATCAAAGTTCCTGAACTGGAATACAAATTCAAATGGATTTACTAAAATTGAATTTCTAAAGGATATTGAAACGCTCTAGCTATAGAGCGTTTTTTATTTTGTTACAACTTCCAAAGCACTTCAACACAAGCGTAAAAAATAAATAAATTACAATAAATATAGAATTCAACGGTTAAACTATTGAAGATTTACCACGTCCTAATATAAAATGTGTATAAATTACACTAAGATAACATTGTATATACAACCAAAAACGGCTTTATAATGCTATTATAGTGCATTTTACATAATTTATACCGCAAACTATTAATAAAATAATATTGAAATATATTATTTTTTTAGGATATTTGTATTTCAAATTTTACAGAAAAACAAACAAACTAGCGATATGTTATTAAATCGTTCTGAACGTTCTTTCCCGCGCATTATCATAATTGGTGGTGGATTTGGTGGTGTCGAAGTAGCAAGAAAATTAAAAGATAAAGAAGTAGAAGTTTTATTAATCGATCGTAACAACTTCCATACGTTCCAACCTTTGATGTACCAAGTCGCAACAGGTACACTTGCAGCGGATTCCATCTCCTTCCCTATTCGCAAGATGTTTAAAAACCAAGAGAATTTTAAATTTCGCCTAGCGGATGTATTGCACATTGATAAAGACAAGAAGGAAGTTCATACATCTGTAGGAACATATGATTACGACTATTTAGTAATCGCTTCAGGAGCAACAAGTAACTTTTTTGGCAACCAAGAAGTAGAGAAAAACTCACTTCCAATGAAAAGTATTCAAGAAGCTTTGAATATCAGAAGCTATGTGTTGCAAAACCTAGAAAAAGCAGTACTGTTGAAAAACGCTTCAGATCGTGCTCCATATTTGAATTTTGTGATTGTAGGTGGTGGTCCAACAGGTGTGGAATTATCTGGTGCTATCGCTGAAATTCAACTTCACGTGTTGAAAAAAGATTATCCTGAATTATCAGTAAACGAAATGAAAGTTTATTTGGTTGAAGGCACAAGTAAAATATTAGGTGCCCTTTCGGAAAAATCATCTCGAGATTCAGAGAGATATTTGAAAGAATTGGGTGTGACTGTATTGACTGACACGCAAGTTACGGGTTACGATGGAGATACGATTACATTTAATAATGGACAAAGTATCACTACAAAAACCGTGATTTGGGGTGCTGGTGTGAAAGGTCAATTTCCAGGCGGTATTGATGCTTCGATCATCGAAAGAGGTAACCGCATCCGTACAAATGGTCAATGTCAGGTAGAAAACATGGATGGCGTGTATGCTATTGGTGACGTAGCGGCTATGATTACTGATGAAACGCCACGAGGGCTTCCTGGTGTAGCTCCAGCAGCGCAGCAACAAGGTACATATGTAGCCAAACATATCATCAACATTCTTTCGAATAAACCAAATACAGAAGATTTCAAATATTTTGACAAAGGTTCGATGGCGACTATTGGTCGTAACAGAGCTGTTGTTGATTTAGGTAAATTACACATGAATGGCTTTATTGCTTGGATGACGTGGATGTTTGTACACTTAATGTCTATATTCGGATTCCGAAATAAACTAGTTACATTTGTAAACTGGACAATTAAGTTTATGACTAAAAACTCTGGTGTACGTCTTATCGTAGATAAATACGAAAGACCTGCAGATAAAGAAAAAGCGCAGATACAAGCGTAATTTTGACCCTATATTAAATCAAACAATAAGTACAAATGTCGGTAATGAAAATTGCCGACATTTTTTTATTTAGTACTTTTGATAATAAAACAATACTTACTATGGATAATAAAACGATCGCACGCGCATTCAAACTTTGTGGACAATTGATGGAACTTTATAACGCAAATCCATTTCGGACAAAAGCAATGGCTAGTGCTTCGTTCAAAATAGATAAACTCCCCTTCTCTGCGGCTACAGCTTCGCTTGAAGAACTGAGTACGCAACAAGGAATTGGGAAAAGCACAGCTGAAAAAATCAAGCAAGTCATTACTTCGGAATCTTTTCCAGAGTTAGATGAGCTCATTTCCAAAACGCCAGCAGGCATATTGGAAATGCTTAAAATTAAAGGTCTTGGACCCAAGAAAATTCAAATTATTTGGAATGATTTAGAAATTGAATCTGTTGGTGAATTGTATTATGCGTGCAATGAAAACAGATTGATCGAAGCCAAAGGATTTGGGTTAAAAACACAAGAAGATATTAAAAAATCCATAGAATTTGCGATGGACAATCAAGGATGGTTCTTGTATGCTAAAACCTTACCTTTTGCAGAGAAAACTTTCGCTTCGCTAAAAGCAAGTTTGTCGGGATTTGATTTGAGTTTTACAGGTGAGTTCCGTCGAAAATGTGAAGTTTTGCAACGTGTTGAATTAATCACAAATGCACCTCTGTCTACTCTGGAAAAAGCCATTATAGATTTAAAATTTGAATCACAGATTGAAATCAAAGACAATACCATTTCTTTTGTGGATGAAAATGCTTGCCCATTTTTAGTGTTTTCCGCAGATGATAACTTCGCGCAAGAATTACTTTTAAAGACAGGCTCCCCTGAGCATATCTCACTTCTAAAAGAGATTGCTTCAGAAATACCAAACGGGGCTGATGAAAAATCCATTTATGAACGCTTGGGTTTGGCGTATATCGAACCTGATCTTCGTGAAGGATTAGATGAGGTATCGTTAGCAAAGTCGAATACTTTACCTCAACTTATTACTTTTGATGATCTGAAAGGGACATTGCACAATCACTCTACCTATTCCGATGGTGTACATACTTTAGCTGAGATGGCGCGCTATTGCAAAGAAGAGTTGGGCTTGGAATATTTGGGAATTTGTGATCACTCCAAAACAGCAGTGTATGCCAATGGTTTGCCAGTAGAACGTTTGGAACAGCAGTGGGCTGAAATAGATGCGTTAAATCAAAAAATGGCTCCGTTCAAAATATTTAAAGGTATTGAGTCAGATATTTTATCCGATGGATCTTTAGATTATTCGGACGAAATATTAGCAAAATTTGACTTTGTGGTTGCTTCTGTTCACAGCAATTTGAAAATGGACGAAGCAAAAGCTACAGCACGTTTGCTAAAAGCTATTGAAAATCCCTATACGACTATTTTAGGACACCCAACCGGAAGATTATTGCTTTCGAGAGCTGGTTATCCATTGGATTTCAAAAAAATCATAGATGCTTGTGCAGCAAATAACGTCGTAATTGAGATTAATGCAAATCCTTTACGTTTGGATTTGGATTGGAGATGGCATCGTTACGCTGTAGAAAAAGGTGTATTATTATCAATTAATCCAGATGCGCACCGTACAGAAGGTCTTTTAGATATGCATTATGGTGTATTTGTAGGACGCAAAGGTGGACTATCCGCAGATAAATGTTTGAATGCATTTTCGTTAGAGCAAATAACCGCATATTTCAATAGTAAAAAATAACATAAGATCATGAAAGTATATATATCACGTAATATTCCATCGGATGCGATTGAAGTTTTGAAAGAATATGGTCTTGAAGTTGCGATTAACTCAGAAAACAAGAAGATTACGCAACAAGAGCTAATTGATGCTTGCCAAAGTGTCGATTTGCTATTAAACGTTGGCCACGCTAACTTAGATAAATATTTTTTAGAATCATGCAAACACTTGAAAGGAATTGCATTGGTAAGTGTAGGTTACGACCATGTGGATTTAGAAACGGCAACAGCACTGGAAATTCCGGTTTCCAATACCCCCGATGTATTGAGCGGAGCAACTGCTGATGTTGCATTTTTATTGATGTTAGCCGTATCCAGAAAAGCATTTTATCGCGCGAATGAAGTGCGTGAAGGAAAATGGAAAGATTTTGAATTTATGCAAGATTTGGGAGTCGAGCTAAATGGAAAAACATTAGGAATTTATGGTTTAGGACGAATTGGGTTAGAATTAGCTAAGAAAGCAAAAGCGGCCTACAATATGAATATTATTTATTACAACCGCAGCCGAAACTTAGACGCAGAACAAACTGTGGATGCCAAATATGTGAACTTTGATGATTTACTGACGCAGTCTGATGTGATTTCTGCGCATACCAATCTTTCTGCAGAGACGCAATATCGCTTTAATAAAGATGCTTTTCAACGCATGAAAAAAACAGCAATCTTTATTAATACAGCGCGCGGAAAAGTACATCAAGAACAGGACTTATTAGAAGCTTTACAACAAGGCGAAATTTGGGGTGCAGGACTAGATGTCACTGATCCCGAGCCGATGTCACCAAACAATCCGCTATTGCAATTGCCGAATGTCTGTGCCCTACCGCATATTGGCTCTGCAACAATAGAGACACGTACGCAAATGGCTATTATGGCTGCCAACAATCTTATCGCTGCTAAAAATGGAAATAAGATGATGCAAATTGTGAATAAAGAAGTATATTCATAAGACACAATCTTAAACTTTATGAAATACATCACCTACCTGCTGCTCTTTTCAGCGATTTTTTACAGTTGCTCATCGCAGACGGAACCAAATACTCTGTCCGAAGAAGAACAAAAAGAAGGATGGAAACTTTTGTTTAATGGAAAAAATTTAGAAGGTTGGCATTTGTATAATAATCGTATACCAACATCACCTTGGGTTGTCGCAAATGGATACATCTATTGTGACCCTAATAGTGAAGCGGATAGAATTGATTTGGTTACGAATGAAGAATATGAAAACTACGAATTAAAGTTTGAATGGAAATTAGAGAAAGAAGGTAATAGTGGTGTATTTATTAACGTAAAAGAAGACACATCAATTGCACAAACTTATTTCTCTGGACCTGAATATCAGCTTTTGGAAGATTCGCATATGGATTTTGACCTTCCACTTAAGAAATCTGGCTGTTTATATAATTTTACGCCACAATTAAACTCCGCACGTACTAAAATCCAAGGAAATTGGAACGAATCTCGTATTGTACAAAAAGATGGCAAAATAGAATTTTATTTGAATGGACAACAAACTGCCAAAATGGATTTCAACACGCAAGAATGGAAAACAATAGTTTCAAAATCCAATTTTAAAGATTACCCGCATTTCGGAAAATATACAAAAGGTCATATCTCACTTCAAGATTGGTCACGTGGTGTTTCTTTTCGAAGTATCAAGCTAAAAGAATTATAAACATATAGCGGAGAATTATGCTTCCGCTATATGTTTTATCCAAATATTATGGATTGCGCAATAATTCCTCTAAAAGATCATCCAAATTAATAGTAGCATAGGTCGAAGAATGATCGGACATCGCATAAGGGATAATTAAATGTCCGTTATGTACTATTTGACCACATGAATAAACTACATTCGGCACATAACCTTCTCTTTCTTCTTGATTCGGGTACAATAATGGCTCATGTAACCTACCAATTATCTTCGTAGGATCTTCCAAATCCAGCAAACTCACACCAATACTGTATTGTCTCATCGGACCTACACTATGTGTCAACACGAGCCAACCATATTTCGTTTCAATCGGTGAACCACAATTGCCTATCTGAATAAACTCCCAATGGTATTGTGGTTCCCGCAATAGAAAAACTTCATTGTGCCAGTTAATCATGTCTTCGGAAAAAGCAATGTAATTGTTCTCCCCATCTACACGGCATAGCATTGCATACTTCCCATTAATCTTCCTTGGGAAGACTGCGGCTCCCTTATTTGCGATTTTGCCATTAATGGGCTGCACTTTGAAGGTGATGAAATCTTTCGTCGATAACAATTTTGGCATAATACTCAATCCATCGTAAGCCGTATAAGTGGCAAAATAGGTGGAATTCCCATTTTTGTGATCAAACTTCAAAAATCGCGCATCCTCTATCCCATTTTTCTCGGTATCTGAAATTGGAAAAATTACTCTTTCTGAAATGGATGTGTCCAAGGAATAAGTGATTTGATAATGGGATGAAGCCAACCAAAGAATGTGATTTAAGAATTGATTATAAATCGCATTATCCCCATATTCTGCCATCAGTTCTCGAATAAACCGTCTTAACTCCTCATAAACGAATTTCTCCGGGAAATTTTGAAGCACAATATTGTGAAATTCTTCATCTACAGCATCTATATTGGACAACTTTTCGAAAAAATCCTTTTTAAAATATTCGTGATTTTTGAATTGCTTTGGCTTTTCGAGTAAACGTCCAACCTCATCCAAATGAATATCTAAGTTTTCATCAATTATCCCCGACCGAAAAACCAACGAAGACACATGTCCTTCTCCTGTAGCTCTAAAACTTAGTATTATTCGCTTTTGACCAGCCTCCAATTGCGTTTGGTCAGGAGACTCAACGATAGAAGGATTGAAAAATGCAGCGGATTCTATGGAATATTCCATCGTAAAATATGCGCCTATAAGCAATTTTTGCCGATGGCTATACGAATAATTTAGTATTTCATCCCCCAATGGCGATTCCATACAACGCTTAAAATTGCGTTCCCAAATATCAACAACACTACGATGTCGACTCGAGAAATTTCGCAGAAGCTGATTTAATGCGATGTCAGTCTCTGATTTAGTCAGCGAAAGCACACGTTTTATTACCTTAACTTTACGTTCATCATTGATATTAAAATACCTTGCGAGTACACGACTAGAGTCTGGCCTAAAGTAAATATTCTTGCGTATTAATCTAATCCCCATAATTACTATTTTTCATTTTTTTATAACATTCAAAATGAGGTTTTGTTAGAAACAAAACTCAAATTCCATCATAATTTTTATTTAAAAACTATAAGGTAGATTTTTATATATTTAATTACTAAAGTGATTATAGTAACGTTTTAAAAAGAATAGTATGTTGACTGCTATTAACCCAAAGTTACCCATGCGGAACAAAGAGGCTACAAAAGAATTCTATATTGTGAAATTAGGGTTTACGGAAATTGCTGATTATGGAGATTATATAATATTGAAGAAAGACAGTATAGAAATACATTTCTTTTTATTCAAAGATCTAGATCCATTGAACAATTATGGTCAAGTCTATATCCGTACTAACGAAATTCAAAATTTCTATCAAGCATTGTTAGGGGATCAAATACCAATTCATCCCAATGGTCATCTAGAAACAAAACCATGGGGACAAATTGAATTTTCATTGCTTGACCCGGACTACACCTTACTCACTTTTGGGCAAGGATTATAAAGTCTTATTCTAACAATTTTTCTATTTCCTTTACTAAAGCGTTTAAATTGCTAGGTCTCGGAGCTTGATTATTTACCAAACCTCCTTCTTTGTCGAATATCATATAAGTTGGAAATCCATTAATCTCTAATCTTCTTTCAACCATAGACTGTTGTTCCGATGGCAGATTATAATGTATAACATTTGCACCTTCAAGATTTTTGGCTTTAATAAAATTTTCCCATGCTGCCTTCGGTGTACTATTTGCCATATAGATAAATACGACATCCTTATCCGCCACAGCCATTTTCGCTGCTGGAGCATATTCCATTTCTGCCACACAAGGACCACACCAAGTACCCCAGAAATCCATATACACCACTTTACCTTTGTGGGGAGCCAAGATCTCTGCAATTATCTTGTCCGCATCTTTTGCTTCTTTCAGATGATCTGTATTTTTGAGATTATCTGCATATTTAAGTTCACCAGAAGCTATTTTTTTCAATTTTTCGTTCTCGAGAACAATTTGTGATTTTAAAAATTGATTACTGATAGATTTGGTCAAGTCTTTCAAATTTTTATCTGATAATGGAATTGGTCTATTTTTGAATAAACTTAGTATATTTTCTGACAAAAATAGATTCTTAACAACTTCCGGCGCAATATTTTCATATGCTTCTATATGACGCACAACTTGAAATTCTTGTGAAATTGCATTGTCAATTAATTCACTAGATTCGGCAACCAAACTAGAATATCTCTTTACAATAGATGAGTCTTGCTTAATAAAATTACTAAACTCAATGGAGTCTTGATCAGATATCGTTTTTAAAATTTTTCTCAGATTGAGAGCTGCATATTTCTTCAATTCTGCATTAGCTTCTATATCGCCGTTATTGATTAATTTTACAACAATTTCATCATGATAAAGAACGTCATTACCTATATCCAAAAATCTGCTCTGATAATCCAAATAATCTCTTAAAAAAATCTGATTATCGCGTATAAGACTTATTGGCACAACATTGTGATCGAAGAAATTGTTTTTGACTGTATTTATGTATTTTTCAGAAAATTTTTCTTTGGTCTGATAATTCAATTGAAACTTTTTCTGCATTAAATCTCTAGCTATAGTATAATCGGTTTCCTTATTGATAAAGTACTTCGAACGATTAGACAAATTATTTTGATTCAAAAAATCTAAATTTATCTTTCTTAAACTATCCAATTGTGCTAATTTCAGATACAAATATGAGGTATCTTTCAGTGATCGTTCATAATTATTTTTAGCTTGCCAAGCTTGAGTTGTCTTTGGGTAAATATTGTTTCCAGATGTGTAATTCTTATGTTTTACTAACTCATTATGAAAACGTGCATTCTTTCCTTGAAAAATAGTCTCACCTGTAGACAAATCTTTGTATAAAAAGTATTTTTCGCCAGGAGTTAAAACATCTGTAATATTTGACCTTCTCCAATCGATAAATACTTGTGAAGTATTATACAATGGAACCTTAACTGTAAAAAAGCCGTACTCATCTACATCGCCATAAAAATTTTCAGCCTCACCATTTAACCAATTATTCACGCCAACTGAAAATGGATCTGTTGAATTATTATTACGGATATATCCAGAAATGATAGCCGTATCTAATTTTGAAAACTTTGAGTCATAGAAAGAAGATGTATCTTTTCCTGAATAACTTGGCAGGAATTTGTCGACTTTAGTATAAGTTACTTTGTCGATTATAATTTTCTTATCTATAACTTTTATATGTATTGGTTTATATTTCTTCTTATCAAAGAAAGTTACTTTAAAACCATCTGCCCTTTTTTCAACAGTATTATAAAAAGCTGTTTGCCCTTCTATCAATGCAAATTCTTCAAAAAATCCGTATTTCCAATCATTAGACTTGGAGTCATAGTAATTGCCGATGAAATCATATACTGCAGGAAATGGTCCTTCTTTTGAATAAAAATGGGGTTTCATATCGTACACCATTTTTAACGAATTCTTGTTTGGAGATAGGTATAATAATCGCTTAATACCATTGTGCTCCACCAATGTGCGGTATTCATTATTGAGTTTATATTTACCAAACCATCTTATATTCCATATATCGCTTCCTATTTGCAAAGAGTTACTATCAAAAACCAGTTTCTGTTTAAGATCTTTGCTGTTCAACCAATTGTTTCTTGTAAGGGATGATTCTTCAATCTTTATATAGTCTATATCTGGATCGCGATCAAACTGAGTACATAAAATGGTATCTTTACGTGTACTAATTTTCACGTTCCGTTGTGGACCAGCATTTTCTAGAAACTCATAGACGATATTATTTGGAGCATCCAATGCCAATAAAATCTTACCATCAATCTTTTCTACTGATCTTACTTTATAGATTTGATAGAAACTTTCAATATAATCTTCCCCAATTTCAAACCCATTCCAATCACCTGGTTTATCCACTTTGAATTGCCAATATCCTTGTAAATCTTTTGGAATTTGCGCATTTATTTGATGACTTAAAAACACAAATACGAGTAACAGAAGTTTTCTCATAATATAAAATTGATTAGTATATTAAATATAAGGAGAAATTTTTCCAGTAACACTAATCATACAAGGTATTTAACAGCATGTTAACATATTAAAACACAAAAGGTCAATAACAATATGTTACTGACCTTTTGCAAATAATTTATTATCGAAATTATCCTTCGATACTTGGTACGTTAACTACTTCGTTTGAATCTGCTTCGTAGTTTACTTCAGGGAAGTTAAAACCGAACAAGTGGAAAAACTCATCACGGTAACCTTTGATATCTGAAATTTCTTCTAGATTTTCGGTAGTTGTCTGCTTCCACAATTTAGCCACTTCTTCTTGTACATCTTCGCGCATTTCCCAATCGTCCACGCGGATACGGCCTTTTCCATCTACAGCAACTTCGCCATCCGTAGTGTACAAGCGCTCCGCAAACAAACGTTGCATTTGCTCGATTGTACCTTCGTGAATACCTTTTTCTTTCATCACTTTATACAACAATGAAATATACAAAGGAACAACTGGAATAGCGGATGAGGATTGTGTAACCAATGCCTTGTTAACAGAAACATAAGATACACCATTAAGATCAGCTAAAAGATCATTCAATGCAGGAACAGTACCTTCCAAATCATCTTTTGCACGACCAATCGTACCATTACGGTAGATTGGATATGTCAATTCAGGGCCAATATAGGAATATGCAACAGTTTTAACACCTTCTGCTAATACGCCAGCAGCTTTCAATTCTTCGATCCAGAATTTCCAGTCTTCACCACCCATTACAGCTACTGTATTCGCGATATCTTCATCATTCTCAATTGGATTAATGGTTATATCAGATACAACACCCGAGTGGAAATCTACTGTTTTATCCGTAAATGGCACACCAATAGGCTTCAAAACTGAAGCATGAGCCACACCCGTTTTAGGATGCGTACGACGTGGAGATGCTAATGAATACACAACTAAATCCACCTGTCCTAAATCTTGTTTTATCAATTCGATAGTTTTCGCTTTCACATCGTCTGAGAATGCGTCACCATTGATACTTTTTGCATAAAGACCTGCTGCATGCGCTTCCTTTTCGAAAGCAGCAGAATTGTACCATCCTGCAGTACCAGGTTTGCCTGGTGCAGCTGGTTTTTCGAAAAATACACCAATTGTCGCTGCATCAGATCCGAATGCCGCTGAAATACGCGATGCCAAACCGAAGCCTGTAGAGGCGCCAATCACTAGCACTTTCTTAGGTCCATTAGCAATTTTTCCTTTTGATTTTACATACTCGATTTGGTTTTTGATATTTTGCGCCGTTCCTTCCGGATGTGACGTCAAACATATAAAACCTCTTACACGTGGTTGAATAATCATATTATATTGTTGTAAGGTTATTTACAAATTAATGAAGCTACAAATTAACGGAATTTTGGGGGATTATGCTATTTAAATTTATCACCACCTATGAAATTAAATACATTAACTTAATAGAAAGTTACTATGTTAGATTTACAAATCTTATTAATATAAAACCTAAATATATGGAAGAAATACAAGAAGAATGCGAATTTCCCACTTTGCTAACCAGAATTCAATCTAGTGTCATTGACTTTGGTGTTATTATGATCTTAATTTTTGTATTTTCTCAAATCAGCGATTCAATGAACTTTCCTGATTGGCTACGAGGTTTTGCTTTACTATTTGTTTTCATTTTATATGAACCAACTTTACAAACTTTAGGTGGTACAATTGGAAATAGAATCAAAGGAATTAATGTCCGAAAGAATGAAGATTTGGATAGTAAAATTAATTTTTTTCAGGCATTTATTCGTTTTATAGTAAAGGTACTTTTGGGATGGATTTCATTTTTAACGATACATAATGATGACAGAAGACGTGCGCTGCACGATATGGCTGCAGGCACTGTAATGATAGAAGCGAAAAAATAAAACTATTTACAATAGAAAAGAGAGGATGTACCTCTCTTTTCTATTGTAAATGCGCTCTTAGCATCCAAGCTGTTTTTTCATGCGTTTCCATAATGCCGACTAAGAAATCTTCCGTTCCAGCATCGCCATGTTTTTCAACTGTTTCTATATTTCCGCGAATAGAAATGATAATACTTTCGAAATCATTCAATAGTGCTTTGATATAACTTTGGCTATCATTTTTTGCTGGTTTTTCCTCTGAAAGTTGCGTTAGATCCAAAAATTCTTTTAAAGAACCTACAGCATAATGCCCAATGGCACGTACGCGTTCTGCAATTTCATCGATAGTTTCAGCCAAAGCATCATAAATTGTTTCGAAAAATAAATGTTGCGCATGAAAATCTGGACCTACAACATTCCAATGTGCATTTCTAGCTTTTGTATATAACACGTTATGATCTGCTAACAATTTATTTAAAATCTCTGCAACAGCTGCAGTATCCTTCTCTTTTATTCCAATATTTGTTTTCATAATGTATAACTTTTAATATGTACTTGCTTCATTTAATTTTTGAATATCTTCATCAGCCAATTTGATATAGAGCGCATCAACAAAGGCATCTGTATGCTCAAACTTCGTCGCACTAGCAATTGGTGCTGTAATGGATGGTTGAGCCAATAACCAAGCCAAAGCAATAGCCGAAGGTGAAACATTATATTGTTCGGCAAGTTCCTGTTGTGCCGCAACAATTCTTCTTCCGCGATCATTCCAATATTTGTCTTGAATTCCCTTCCCGCGAACAGATTGGTTAAAGTCTTCTTTGGACTGATATTTCCCACTCAAAAAACCGCTCGCCAAAGAATAATATGGAATAACAGCTATCTGCTTTTCCAATGCTAATTTTTGGTAAAGATTTTCAAATTTTGCACGATCGAATAAATTGTATTCAGGCTGCAAAGAAATGTAACTTGGTAAACTCTTTGCCGTCGCCAAGTCCAAACTTTCCACTAAACGCTCTGGACTGATATTCGAAGCACCTATATAACGCACCTTGCCTTCCTTGACTAAATCCTCATATGCGCGCAAAGTCTCTTCAATAGGCGTCACCTCGTCATCATAGTGCGTTTGATATACATCGATATAGTCGGTTTGGAAACGACGAAGCGAATGTTCCACTTGCTCTTTGATATATGCACCTTGCACGTTGAATTTTGATTCATAACCAAACCTTCCGCCAACTTTTGTCATCAAAACGACTTTGTCACGACCTCCTTTTTTCGAAAGCCAATTACCAATAATGGCTTCGGACTCCCCTCCCGTGTTACCTTTCACCCAATGGGAATAATTATTGGACGTATCAATCGCATTAAAACCATTGTCAATAAAATCATCCAGAATTTCAAAAGAATCTTGCTCATCTAATGTCCATCCAAATACATTTCCACCAAAAATTAAAGGGATTATTTGTAAGTCTGATTGTCCAAATTGTACTTTCTCAAATGCCATAAGTAGTTGCTTTAACAGCTCTAATTTAGCCATTATCATACCCAAAATACAATACTTCAAGACATAAAATTGTCATAATGAAAAACCCATTTTCAATAGTTCAGCAATGGATTTTTCTTAGTAATTTTGTGGTTCAACAAATGACAACAATGGCTTCGAGCACTCCATTTTTACATACATTCCGACGAGATATTACTTCCATTGCAAAACCCGAAAAATTCACATTCCCTTTTTGCTACGAACCGCATCCGCTTAGCGTCATTGCCGCTGAGGAAGTTCAGCAGTATTTAGAGACGCAGCAAGACTTTGACCACAATTTTGGATTGAATGATGGTCAAGAAGGGTTAGTAATTGGTAAAATGTTTGGCGTTTTGGTTGTGGAGGACAAAGAAGGAAAATTGAATTACCTCGCGGCTTGTTCCGGAAAACTTGCCGGCACAAATCAACACCGCTATTTTATTCCGCCGATTTTTGATATGCTCGATCCGGAAGGATTTTTCTTACTCGAAGAAGCAACTATCAATGCGTTAAATCGCGAAATTGAAAAATTGGAGAGAAATCCAAAGATTGCAGAATTAAAACAGCAAGCCGAACTTTGCAAAAAGCAAAATGAGCAAGATCTCGCGGAAGCACGCGCCTTACACAAAAAGAATAAAGCCGAACGTAAATCCACTCGTACTGCACAAAAAGAAGTGTTAGACGCAGATACTTATCAAGAATTAGAACAAGATTTAATCAAACAAAGTTACCGTGACCAGCACGAATACGATGTGTTGAAAATCACTTGCAAAAATAGATTAGCTGCTATAGAAAATGAGCTGAATCTGTTGATTCAAGAGATAGAAGAAAAGAAAGAAAGTAGAAAATCTAAATCATCAAATCTGCAAAATAGATTGTTTGATCAATACCATTTCTTAAATGCTAAAGGTGAAACACTTGCGGTGTTGGATATTTTTGAAGAAGCTATAAAAATGTTGCCACCTGCAGGCGCAGGCGAATGTGCTGCGCCTAAATTATTACAGTATGCTTATCTCCATAATCTAAAACCTATTTGCTTAGCAGAATTTTGGTGGGGTGCTCCTCTGGGTTCAGAGGTTCGTAAGCACAAATATTTCTACCCTTCTTGCCGCGGTAAATGTGAACCAATCTTGGGACATATGCTACAAGGGTTGGACGTTGATCCGAACCCAATGTTAGAAAATCCAGCCTCTGATGTCGATATCGAAATTATTTACGAAGATGACGATATTATTGTGGTAAACAAGCCCGCAGAGTTTCTTTCTGTTCCAGGAATAAATGTCCAAGATAGTGTGCAAACACGTATTCTGACAAGAAATCCAGAAATAACAGGTCCCGTCATCATTCACAGATTGGATATGTCGACTTCGGGAATTTTGGTTATTGCAAAAAACAAGGAAGCCCATCAATTTATACAAGATCAGTTTATACAGCATACCATTCAAAAGCGTTATACGGCATTATTAGATGGCATTATTACACCAGAAGAAGGACTAATTGATTTGCCTTTGCGTGTTGATTTAGAAGATAGACCACGACAAGTTGTTTGCTACGAGTACGGAAAACCTGCCCAAACAAAATTCAACGTCGTAGCAATTGAAAATGGTAAAACAAGAATTCACTATTTTCCACTTACCGGAAGAACGCATCAATTGCGAGTGCATTCCGCGCACAACAAAGGATTGAATACGCCGATTGTAGGTGATGATTTGTATGGAAAAAGAGCTGATAGATTACATCTTCACGCAGGATACATTCAATTTGTACATCCCACGACAAAGCAAATAATTGAATTTGAAGTAGCAGACCCGTTTTAATTTATAGGATTTTTCCTAAATTGTAAAGGAATTATTTTAAACTAAAAATGGACATCCTCAAACAAGTCTACCAACATCCGCTATTTGAAGCATCAGATTTTGAGTTAATTGCACAAGCACATCAAAAAATCACAGCCCATAAGGGAGAATTGTTACTCTCAAAAGGAAAAATTCAAGATGAATATTATATCATCGAGTCGGGATTAGTTCGTGCTTATTTGTACGATTATGAAGGCAATGAAATCACAACAGACTTTAAAGGAAATAATGAAGTCGTAATTGATGTAGCATCGATTTTCCCAAGAGTGCCCTCCCAAGAATACATTCAATGTTTGACGGATTGCAGTTTATACAAGATTAGTTATGACGATTTTCAAGAATTGTTTCACAAAATACCCGCTATGCGCGAATGGGGGCGCGCTTGGATGTCTTATGAATTATATTTGAGCAAAAAACGAGCAACAGAAATTATCACCGAGCCTGCTTCCAAACGGTATTTGCAATTAATTCAGGAGAAACCACAGATCATCAAACAAGCACCATTAAAACATATTGCAACTTATCTAGGTATTACGGACACTTCATTGAGTCGTATTCGCAAAGAAGTGGCTTATTTATAAATTTTGAATGAACTTAATAGAAGATAAATCATTTCAGAAAATAGACTTTCAAAAAGAAAGCATTGAAATTGCAGAATATGAATATTGCCGATTTGAACACTGCAATTTTGAAGCTACAGTATTAAACGGAATAAAATTCATTGACTGCACTTTTGAGAATTGTAACTTAAGTTTAGCTAAAATTGAAAACACAATGTTTCAAGATTGCAAGTTTATGCACTGCAAAATATTGGGTTTACAATTTCACACAGCAAATCTTTTCAATATTGGTTTTTCATTTGTAGAAAGCATACTCGACCATTGTTCTTTTGCTGGATTGAAAATTAATAAAACAAAATTCAAATCTTGCCGTCTACACGAAGTAGATTTTGAAAGCACGCTATTAAAAGAAGCAATTTTTGACAATTGCGATTTGCAACGTGCAACTTTTTATCAAAGTAATTTGGAGAAAGCTGATTTTTCTACAGCATATAATTTCCAACTTGATCCCGAAGCAAATCGTGTCGCTAGCGCAAAATTTTCTATACAAAGTCTTCCTAATCTGTTGACAAAATATAAATTACGTATCACTTGATGAAGCTTCTAATATTTGTACCGATTTTCTGTTTTATGCTTACAAATTGCCATACACCTACATCCAATTCTCAGGAAGAAGACCGCATCCAAACTGCTCTAACCCAAAAAGGTAAACTTGTGCAAGAAAATCTTAAAACTCACCAGTTGGATCGTGCAGATTTAAATATTCTTTTCGTTGCTTACAAAGATTTGGACAGGCTAGATTTATTTGCAAAATCTACCAGCCAAGAAAATTACAAACTTATACAACACTATGAAATTTGTGCACGCTCTGGAATATTAGGACCAAAAAAAGCCGAAGGCGACAAGCAAGTTCCAGAAGGGTTTTATAGCATCAATCGTTTTAACCCCAAAAGTAAATTCTATCTATCATTAGGTTTAGATTATCCAAATCCATATGACTTAGCGCATCATTATACAGGTTCGGATATTTTTATTCATGGCAAATGCGAAACTGTAGGTTGTCTCCCAATGACGGATAATCTCATGAAAGAAATTTACCTGTATGCCCTTTGGGCAAAAGATGCTGGACAACAACAAATTCCAGTCTATATCTTTCCTTTTGAAATGACTGAAGAAAATATGCTCACCTACAAATCACAAGTAGATGAGGAAACCTATGCTTTTTGGCAAAATATCCAAAAAGGATATCTTTTATTTCAAGAATCTAAAAAGGAAGTTGACTTTAAGGTTGTAGATAACAAATATCAGTTTACTTATTAAACATTACTTATTAGGCTTAGGAACTGAAATCGCGCGCTTTACCACTTCTTCGCCAAAGCGATTACGCATTGCATCCATGGCTTGGTACAACCGAACAGCTTCTTCGGTATCTTCAAAAAGATTAATCTGTTGCGAACCATACACCAAATGACTAAAACGCACGCCAATCAATCGCACCAACATCCGTTTTTCGTATAATTTAGCAAAAAGCTCTTTGGCTTTTCGAATCAATACCGCATCCGAAGCTGTATATGAAATCACCATTTGCTTGCTCACCGTATCAAAATTTGAATACCGCAACTTCACCGTAATACAACCTGTCAATTTCCCACTTTGACGCAATTGAAAAGCCAACTTCTCGGTCATGCGGATAATCTCACTGTTCAAAAATTTTAAATCTATCGTATCTTGTTGAAATGTTTCTTCCGTACCAATACTTTTTTGTTCGGAGTATGGCACAATAGGTGTAGGATCAATACCATTAGCTTTTCGAGATAAATCTATTCCATTCTTTCCCAACAAATTTTGCATCATCGGCACTGGGATTTCACTCAACACCTTAATCGTCCTTACCCCCATTTGTTGCAGCAGTGCGGAAGTCTTCTGCCCTATCCCGGGCATTCGTTCGATATGCAAAGGAGCCAAATAAGATTTCTCTAAGCCATGCGCTATTTCCTTTCGACCATCAGGTTTGGCATCGTCTGTAGCTACTTTACTGACCAATTTATTGGAAGCAAGCGCATAGCTAATCGGCAAACCAGACTCTTTGCGAATGCGCTCTTTGAGTTCAATCATAAACTGGCTACAGCCAAAAAATCGATCTACTCCTGTCAAATCCACATAAAACTCATCAATACTCGCCTTCTCCATCACAGGGACGGTATCCGACACCACATCCGTCACCAAGCGCGAATAATAACTATAACTATCCGAATCACCTCGCACCACTATCGCATGCGGACAAAGACGTAAAGCCAACTTCATCGGCATAGCGCTGTGTACTCCAAATTTTCGAGTTTCGTAACTACATGCTGCGACCACACCGCGATCACTCAAACCTCCTACAATAAGCGGTTTACCCACAAATTCACGGTTCTTTAATCGCTCAACACTCACGAAAAAAGTATCCAAATCCAAATGTGCCACAAAACGCTTTGTATCTTGCCAATTCATTTTTTACTCCAAACTTAGGCTTCAAAATTACTAAAAATATTAGCAAGCAATACTAACTAAATTGTAAAATATTCAAATGACTTAATTATTAAGTTTTGCCTGGACACACACAATATTCAGAAAAGATTAGCTATATTTAAATCTATCAACGCCAAACCTAAAAGTCACATTTAATGTGAAAAATATTACAATATGGCACATGAACACACATATAATGAATTAGGCGAACAACTCTGCTGCACGCAAACTGCCAAAATATATAAGAATGCAAATTCGGAAGATTTGTTAAAGAAATCACCCCAAGAGCATACTCACAGTCATACACATGACGAGCATGATGGTCACGACCACAGTCACATGAGTGAAAATATATTTAAACTCTTTTTACCATCTCTACTTTCATTTTTGCTTTTACTTTCAGCAATAGCTTTTGACAATTGGTTACCTCAAGATTGGTTTTCTGGCACAATACGATTTATGTGGTATTTATTCGCTTATGCCATAGTGGGATTTCCAGTTATCAAAGATGCTTTTGTGAGCATCATAAAAGGCGACTTTTTTTCAGAATTTCTGCTCATGACAATCGCTACTGTAGGTGCATTCGCTATTAAAGAATATCCCGAAGCAGTAGCTGTAATGTTGTTCTATTCTGTAGGTGAAGTATTCCAAACGATGGCTGTTTCACGTGCAAAAAAGAATATACAATCACTTTTGGATCAACGTCCCGATGAAGTGACTGTATTAGAAAATGGATTTCCTAAAACTATTCCTGCGACCAAGGCAACTATTGATGCTATAATACAACTAAAACCTGGAGAAAAACTAGGTTTAGATGGAGAACTTATATCAGATTCAGCTACTTTTAACACTTCTGCCTTGACAGGAGAAAGTAAACCTGACAGCAAGACAAAAGGTGAAATCGTTCTTGCAGGAATGATAAACCTCAATACAGTAGCTCAAGTTCGGGTAACTACAGCATACGCAGACAGTAAGTTGAGCAAAATATTGGAGTTGGTGCAAAATGCAACAGCACAAAAAGCACCTACAGAACTTTTTATTCGCAAGTTTGCAAAAGTATATACGCCCATAGTGGTAGTATTAGCAATTTTGATTTGCTTGGTTCCAGCTTTATTCGTGAGCAATTATGTATTCAACGAATGGCTGTATCGCGCATTAGTATTTTTGGTGATTTCGTGTCCTTGTGCTTTAGTCATTTCGATTCCACTTGGCTATTTTGGAGGCATTGGCGCTGCCAGTAAAAATGGTATACTTTTCAAAGGTTCCAATTATCTTGATGCTATAGCAAATATTCAACACATCGTCATGGACAAAACAGGAACTATGACAGAAGGTGTCTTTAAAGTACAAGAAATAAACTTCGATGCGACTATTGATCAAAATTATATGCTAAAATTGATTAATGCTGTAGAAAGCCATAGTACACATCCCATCGCAACAGCTATTCATGAATATGTAGGCGAAGTGGATAATGCAATCAAGATTCAAGAAACAACAGAAATTCCCGGTCATGGTCTTCGATCTTTGATTGAGGGCAAAGAAATTTTAGTTGGAAATTTTAAGCTTTTGGATAAATACGATGTAAGTTACGATACAGATCCTACACAGATAGTATATACGACATTGGCTATTGCTTATGACCATAGATATATTGGCTACATCACTATTGCGGATCAAATCAAAGAAGATGCGACCTATACAATCCAACAGTTGGCAAAGTTAAATGTCCACAGCACCATGTTGAGTGGAGATAAAAGCTCCGTAGTAGCGCATGTCGCAGAAAAATTAGGTATCAAACAGTATTATGGTGATTTGCTTCCTGAAGACAAAGTCAATAAAGTCAAAGAAATTAAATCCAAAAATCAAGCTGTAGCATTTGTCGGTGATGGTGTAAATGACGCGCCAGTAGTCGCATTAAGCGATGTAGGAATAGCGATGGGTGGTTTGGGATCGGACGCTACTATTGAAACAGCCGATGTGGTAATTCAAGATGACAAGCCTTCAAAACTTCCTTTAGCAATAGAAATAGGCAAGAAAACCAAACGTGTAGTCTGGCAGAATATTACATTAGCTTTTGTGGTAAAAGCAGCTGTTTTGATTTTGGGAGCAGGCGGATTAGCGACCATGTGGGAGGCGGTATTTGCCGATGTGGGAGTTTCATTACTTGCAATATTGAATGCCATAAGAATTCAAAAATCAAACTTCAAATCTTATGAAGACAACAAAATTCCATCATAATAAATTTTCTTAGAATCACACACATGGGTAAAAAATAAGAGCAATAGCAAATTGCTCTTATTTTGCTTCTTTCTTTGAAAATCCAGACCCAAATATTTTATCCCACAAGGCAGAACTTACCCCAAATCCCTTTTCAGGATCCGAATAATGGTGTAGCATGTGATGATCTTTAATCTTTTTGAAAAATCCTGACTTGAAATTAGCATGATGCATCGCATAATGGCATTCGTCATAAATCAAATAACCAAACAGAAATCCAGCAAAAAATGCAGCCAACGTAAATTCAGCAAAGAATACATAAAACATCAAATAGATAATAGTCGCCATAGGGATACTTGCCGACAAAGGCATTACCAAACGCAAACGATCTTTTGGAAAATCATGGTGTACGCCATGAAATATAAAGTGAATACGCTTACCCCACTCACTTTTAGGATGAAAATGAAAAACCCACCTGTGCAAAACATATTCAGCCAATGTCCAGAATGCTAATCCAAATAAAAAATATCCAAACACCGCTGAACCACTCATCTCTCCGACAACATAAGCTTTACGGATAAAATAAATAATAACGGGTATCCAGAAAATTAGCGGAACTGAATAATGTACCTTCGTCAATGACTCCAAAAAATCATTTTTAAACATTCGCGTACTTTCGGTAGAATTTGAAACGTAATTTCTCTTTGCCATACAGAATAAACATTTAATAATAAATAACTCATTACTAAAAGGTATTCACCTCTCAATATTACAGCGACAAAATTAAGTTCTACTCTTGAACCCAAGTGCATAATCCCTGTCATAATTTTGTACTTTTTGACCAATAAAGAATATTAGTCAGATTTTATATATTTTTAATTATGGCACGCATTAAAGAGAAATTCGTAATTTTACCAAATTCAAAAACTTGAATCCGTATAACAATCAAATAAGACAATATAGATGATTGACGAAACGATTAACCCAGAAGATAACAGTCAAGATCATAATTCATCGCCTGAAAACGAACAAGCAAGTAATACTATCCCTCTTTCGGGACTGTATGAAAATTGGTTTTTGGATTATGCTTCCTATGTAATTTTGGATCGTGCTGTACCGCATATAAATGATGGTTTTAAACCTGTACAACGTAGAATTCTGCATTCTTTCAAAGAAAAAGATGACGGAAGATTCAATAAGATAGCCAATGTCGTAGGTCACACCATGCAGTATCATCCACACGGAGATGCCTCTATTGGTGATGCCATCGTACAATTGGGTCAAAAAGATTTATTACTCGATTGCCAAGGTAACTGGGGTGACCCAGAGACAGGAGATTCGGCAGCAGCTCCACGTTATATCGAGGGAAGATTGTCCAAATTTGCCAACGATGTTGTGTTTAATCCGGACACCACAGAATGGCAATTGAGCTATGATGGCCGTAACAAAGAGCCTATCACTTTACCTGTAAAATTTCCTTTGCTATTGGCTCAAGGAGCAGAAGGTATTGCCGTGGGTTTGGCGACGAAGATTATGCCCCATAACTTTATAGAGCTAATCGACGGGTCTATTCAAGTATTAAAAGGTGAACGACCAAACTTATATCCTGATTTTCCGACAGGAGGATTTGCGGATGTGTCGAATTACAATGAAGGTCAGCGTGGTGGAAAGATTCGCGTACGCGCAAAAATAGAGGAGCGTGATAAAAAAACCTTAGCCATTACTGAAATTCCGTATGGAACGACTACTGGAAGTTTGATTGAAAGTATTGTATCTGCAAACGATAAGGGAAAAATTAAGATCAAGAAGATTGAAGACAATACCGCCAAAGATGTAGAAATCATGATTCATCTTGCGCCAGGTATTTCTCCAGATATGACCATTGATGCCTTATACGCATTTACATCTTGTGAATCTTCTATTTCGCCCAATACCTGTGTGATCAAAGATGACAAGCCTCATTTTATGAGTGTCAATGATATCTTGACAGAAAACACCTTACAGACAAAAGATCTTCTAAAGAGAGAATTAGAAATTCGTCTTAACGAACTTCAAGAAAAAATATTTTTCAATTCCCTACTGAAAATTTTCATCCAAGAAGGGATGTACAAACATCCAGATTATGAAAATGCGGGCGATTTTGATACCGTTGTTCAAGTTTTAAATACATTATTCACTCCTTTCTTCGATCAGTTCTACCGAGAAATTCAACCTGAAGATTACAAAAAGCTAATCGACAAACCGATGAGTAGCATCACGCGATTTGATGTTAAAAAATCGGATGAACAAATGAAGACGTTAAATGATGAAATCAAGGAAGTAAAGAAAAACTTGAAACATTTAACGGAATATGCTATTGATTGGTTCGAATACCTGCGTAATAAATATGCTAAAGGTCGCGAACGCAAAACCGAACTTCGTGTATTTGACAAGGTAGAAGCTGCGCAAGTAGCTCTTGCGAATGCTAAACTATACGTAAATCGTGCGGAAGGATTCATCGGAACGGGCATGAAGAAAGACGAATTCGTCACGGATTGTTCGGATATTGACGACATCATCGTATTCCGTGAAGACGGAAAATACAGCGTAGTAAAAGTTCAAGACAAAGTTTTTGTCGGCAAAGACATTATTCACGTCGCTGTTTTCAAGAAAGGCGACGAACGCACTATTTATAACGCTATATATCGTGACGGTACGCAGGGTAATACGTATGTCAAACGTTTCGCGGTAACGGCTGTTACACGTGAAAAAGAATACGACGTAACCAAAGAAACAAAAGGTTCGAAACTATTGTATTTCACAGCGAATCCAAATGGGGAAGCGGAAGTAGTGACTGTACAATTAAAACCCCACACGAAATTGCGTAAAGTGACTTTTGATCTAGATTTTGCGGAGATAGCAATCAAAGGTAAAGGTTCGATGGGTAATTTAGTTTCTAAATATCCAGTCAAAAAAATCACGTTTAAAAGTGCAGGTGTTTCTACATTGGCAGGTCGGAAAATTTGGTATGACGATGTATTAAAACGTCTGAATGCGGACGAAAGAGGCAAATTTTTGGGTGAATTTGACGGTGACGACAAAATTCTAATGGTATTCAAGGACGGGACTTACGAACTTTCGAATTTCGATCTAAGCAATCATTTTGATGAGAAAATGATTCGTATTGAAAAACATTATCCAGAACATGTTTATACTGCGATTCATCAAGATGGAAAATCAGGTGCATACTATGTAAAACGTTTTGTCTTTGATGATATACAAATCGGAAAACGTGTGTCGTTGATTAACGAAGAACCAGGTTCTAAATTGATTTTATTGACGAATAATTTAAATCCAGTTGTAAAAATCAAACAATTGAAAGGTAAATCGCAAGTGGAAGAAATTATCGATCAACCGTTGAATGAATTGATAGACATCAAAAAGATAAAAGCTCAAGGAAATCGTTTATCATTCCACAATGTACAATCTGTAAAAGCACTTACAGAAGATATTGACTTTACTAATCCACCGAAACAGGAAAAAGAAGAAGAACAATCAACAGAAAGTTCTGATAATCCCATCTCCTTAGAAATAACCAATCCAGACGACATCCAAATAAGCGATGACGGACAAATCGGATTGTTCTAATAACAAACGGCTAGAAATTTTTCTAGCCGTTTGTTGTTTATTTACTTCTTAAAAGTTTTTAGGTATTTTGTGAGCTTAGGCGCAATCACTGCCGAACAAAATGGGTTTTCAGGATTACGATTAAAGTAATTTACATGGTAATCTTCTGCTGGCCAGAAAGTCACAGCTTCCTCTACTGCCGTCACAATTGGATCATCATAAACATTTGCCTCTGCTAAACCTTTAATAAAATTCTCCGTTTGCTCCTTCTGTTCAGTATTATGATAAAATACCATCGAACGATATTGCGTACCTACATCCTCTCCTTGTCTATTCAAGGTTGTAGGATCATGTGTCTTAAAAAAAACTGCAAGCAAATCCTCAAACGAAACTTTTGTTTCATCAAAATCCAAATGAACAACTTCTACATGACCTGTAGCTCCCGAACACACTTGTTCGTAGGTCGGATTTTCTCTCTTACCTCCCATATAACCTGGTAATACTGAATTAATTCCTTCTGTATTTAGAAATATGATTTCGGTACACCAAAAACATCCACCACCAAATGTCGCTTTCATATATTTTTTACGTTATTTCTTATTTATAAAACAAAAAACGCAAAAACATTTAACAAAACACAATATTTATTGCCATTTTATGCATTTTTTTATGTTAATTTAGGCGTTACAATTATTTAATGATGAAAAACACACTTACATACTTTTGCTTACCATTTGCCTTTTACTTGGGAAGCATACAGTTAGCTAATGCGCAAAACGACTCTACTATTTACAAATCCATTCTTCAAACCATAGAGTCTAACAAACCAAAGTTTGCACCGGACAAAAGAACTAAACTGCTAGAGTTAATAAATGTTGACATCAAAAATAATAAATACACTATACAGACGACGGAGAAAGAGGTGTTACCTATTCTAAAGCAAGAATTAGAACAATTTTCACCTTATATAAAATATCAATTACTTCCTGATACATCAGTTCAGGATAAAAAACAAGGTATCATACAGCTTTCTGTAGCCAATTTGCGTAGCAAACCAGGACATAGTGAAGAGTTAGCTACACAAGTATTATTAGGTACAAAAGTAGACCTGTTGCAGAAGACTAGAAGCGATTATCGCGTACGCACTCCAGAAGGTTACATAGCTTGGGTGCCGACATCTTCGGTGACAGCTATGGATTCTTTAACGTTTGTTGATTGGCAAAAATCACCAAAATTGATCTACACAAATGAATTTGGTAAATCATATTCCAAACCTGATCAAACAAGTATTCGTGTATCGGATTTAGTTTATGGTAATATCCTTACGTTAACAAAAGAAAACAAAAATTTCTACGAGGTAAAATATCCCGATGGAAGAATAGCGTTTATTCCAAAAGACGAAGCCATCACTTTCGATAATTGGTTAAAAACTCGCGACCTTACTGCCGAAAACATTATCAACAGTGCTAAAAGTATGATGGGTTTACCATATTTATGGGGAGGTACATCTGTAAAAGGTGTAGATTGCAGTGGATTTACAAAAACATCTTTTTACATGAATGGCTATGTGATTCCACGCGACGCATCTCAACAAGTTTTAGTAGGCGATGAAATTCAAATTGTAGATCAAAATGGAAAATTTAGCGAAGCATTAGCATTGAAAAACTTAAAACCTGCAGATTTATTATTTTTTGCTGGAGGCAAAACTTCGCGAATCACGCATGTCGCTTTATATATTGGCAATGGCGAATTTATCCATTCAGCTGGAACTGTTCGTATTAATTCGATGCTAAAGAATGCAAATAACTACGATGATTTTCAAACACGCACTTTAGTATCAGCAAAAAGATATATCGGGTCACAAGATCCGCAAATAAAAAGTATAAAAGAACACAAGGCTTACACGAATTAACCTAAATCTAGCAATGAACACAATGAATTTCGAATCTATCCGAATGGGTAAATTTACGTTAAGATTCAGACCATATACACTAGAGATGCGTCATGTTTTCACCGTCGCATCATTTAGCCGTACCACTACTCCGGTTGTATTGACAGAGTTGGAATACGATGGCATTATTGGTTATGGTGAAGCAAGCATGCCTCCCTATTTGGGTGAATCCCAAGAGAGCGTAACACAATTTTTAAGAAAAATTGATTTAACGTCATTCTCCTCTCCATTTGAAACTGCCGAAATCCTGTACTATGTCGATCAAATAGCAGAAAAGAACACCGCAGCAAAAGCTTCTTTGGATATTGCATTGCATGATTTATTAGGAAAAATCATGAATCAGCCGTTTTACAAAATTTGGGGATTAAACCCAAATCTGATTCCTCCTACCTCATATACTATTGGAATTGATACCGAAGAGATGATTCGTAAAAAAGTAGCTGAAGCGGATCAATTTAAAATCTTGAAAGTAAAATTAGGATTAGACACGGACAAAATGATCATCGATACGATTCGTTCGGTGACTGATGTTCCTTTATGTGCAGATGTGAATCAAGGTTGGAAGAATAAAGAACAAGCCTTAGAAATGGCGCATTGGCTACAGGAAAAAAATGTTGTTTTCTTGGAGCAGCCAATGCCGAAAGAAATGATCGATGAAAATGCATGGTTAACCGAGCGCTCGCCAATTCCGACTATTGCAGACGAAGGGTGCCAGCGTTTAATCGATGTTCCGAAGTTACAGGGCGTTTATACTGGTATCAACATCAAATTGATGAAATGTACAGGTATGCGTGAAGCAAAGCAGATGGCAGAATTAGCTCGTTCATTAGATATGAAAGTTATGTTGGGCTGTATGACAGAAACTTCATGTGCTATTTCAGCAGCGGCACAACTAGGGCCATTAGTCGATTGGGCAGACTTAGATGGAGCCTTATTAATTGGAAATGACATCTTTGATGGCATGACCGTAGAAAATGGAAAATGCATACTTCCTGATCGTCCAGGAATTGGAATTTTGAAGAAATAAAATACAAGTGATACCAAGCTAACAAAAGCTTGGTATTTTAATTTAATCTACCGACTTTATTAATGATTCTTTAAATTATTAATAATGAAAACATATATTCTGCAAAACAACAGATTTTATGATTATAAATCAATAAAAAAAATGTTTTGCTAAATAAATTGAAAAATAATTCTAAAAATTAGGTTTAATTATATATATTTATTTATAACTCCTTTACCAAAATTATGAATAAACATCTACTCACATCCATGTGCATAATGGCTTGTGGACTACAAGTTGTAAATGCCCAGCAAATCCCAATAGCAGGGAAAATCACAGACCAAAATGGTACGCCATTATCAGGTGTCACAGTAAGCATCAAGGGCACCAATGTCGCGGTAACTTCTAATGCCAACGGATTGTTTACGTTGAATGCAGATCAGAATGCTACTCTTATTGTTTCTTCGATTGGATATGTATCGCAAGAAATAAAAGTATCTGGACGCAAGACCGTTAACGTTTCCTTATCTTCAACTGATCAAGAACTTGACGAAGTAATTGTCGTGGCTTATGGTACAACAAAAAGAAGCAACTTTACTGGATCTGCGAGTACAGTTGGTTCTAAAGATATAAAAGATGTTCCTGTAACTTCTTTTCAAGATGCTTTAATTGGTAAAGTACCTGGCGCACAAATCACATCGCCTTCTGGTCAGGCCGGATCATCCACAAGCATCCGTATTAGAGGTATTGGATCGATGACTGCATCCAATGAACCATTATATGTAATTGATGGTGTACCCGTAATATCTGGACAGAACTCACAATTATCAGATTATGTAGGATCTTCTAATAATGTAATGAATACATTAAATCCAAATGATATTGAGAGCGTAACTGTACTAAAAGATGCAGCGGCAGCGTCATTATATGGATCACGTGCAGCAAATGGTGTAATAATTATCACCACGAAAAAAGGAAAATCTGGAGCTGCAAAAATAAACTTTAAAAGTTCTTTAGCTGTTAGTCCAGAGTGGGCAACTGATAATTACGAGAAAGCAGATGTGCAAGATCAAGTAAATATGCTTTATAGTATCCTGTATGATTCTCGCATTGCGTCAGGTTTCTCAGCAGAAGAAGCAAATAGACGTGCACTTCTTCGACTTAATTCATTCAACTGGGGGACGGGGGCACCAATTACAAGTAATGGATTCGGTATGCATGGTTATGAATTAACCACCGAAGGTATTTCCATGTATGAACATGTAACTATAAAAGGAAAGACTGACGGTATAGAAAACAGAGAAGGTAAGTATTTCGATTGGGACAAAGTGCTTTTCCGTACAGGTAAATTTAACACAAATGATTTATCCATTAGTGGCGGAAATGACAACACTTCATATTTCACCTCACTTGGTTACACAACAGACAAAAGTAGAATAAACTTAAATGATTATAGTCGCTACAATGGCCGTGTCAATTTAACACAAAAAGTTGGTTCATTATTAGAGTTTGGAGCCAATGTTTCTTTTGCATTGACAGACCTGACAGGTATAAATGACTCTAGAAATCTAGGAACTAACCCATTGATGCAAAGTCGAAATCTACTATGGGGACTTTATCACCCAACCGACTATAAAACTGGACAACCAATTACGGGAAGATTTGGATCTTTAGCGCAAAATTTGGTTTATCACAACAATGAATGGGACAATTATGGACAAACTAAAAGGATTGCAGCTAGCCCATATTTAACATTAAAGCTACTTCCTGAATTGTCGGTGAAAACAATTTTATCGTATGATGGAACTTTGACAAAAGATCATCTTCATTATACCGCAAACCATTTCAACGGATTATCGGACAAAGGTGTCGTACATGAAATGTCTACTGATTTTTCAAAACTTGTATCAAGTACAACCGTCAATTTCAATAAGACATTTGGACTCCACAATATAAGTATCTTAGGAGGCTTTGAGGCTGAAAAAAACAATACCGATTACATTCGTGCCACTGGTAGAGATTTACCAAGTTCCTCGCTTTATACTGTTGCTACAGCTGGTAAATTAGACGCACAAGCTTACAGTTGGGGCAATAGCATGGTTTCTGCACTTTCTAGAGTAGAATACAATTTTGACGAGAAATATTTCGCATCAGCTTCATATCGTAAAGACGGATCTTCAAAATTAGGTCCTGAAGTTAGATGGGGAGATTTTTGGTCAATTGGTGGTGCTTGGAATATTAAAAAAGAAAGTTTTATTGAAAACATCGCAGAAATTAACAGTTTAAGACTGAGAGGTTCATATGGTGTGAATGGTACTTTACCAGGAAGTAATAATGCATGGAGAGCATTAGCGACCTATGGCAATAAATATATGGAACAGCCAGGTGGTGGTTTAGCTAACTCACCTAATCCTAATTTGACTTGGGAAACTAACTATAATACAACATTTGGTTTAGAATTTGGGTTATTTAATAATAAATTATTTGGTACAGTAGAATATTACAACCGTGATACGAAAGATTTATTACAAAGTGTACCACAATCATTAGTTACAGGATTTAGTTCTTCAACTAAGAACGTAGGTCAGATCAACAATAAAGGTTTTGAAATCTTACTTGGATCGGATATTATTAATCAAAACGATTGGAAATGGTCGTTAAGTGTTAATGCAGCAACCTTATCTTCAAAAGTAATTAAATTAAATGATGGAGAAGAAATAGTTTGGAATGACCCGACTGGTGGTGATGCAAGAACTCGTTTCATTTATCGTGAAGGAGAATCAACACTTGCATTCTACGGACTTGAGTGGGCAGGTGTAGATCAGACTAATGGTAAAAATGTATGGTATGTTAACGATCCTAACAATGCGAATGGCGACTTCGAATACAATGGACGTGGTGCTACATACGCATATACAAAAGCTCAACGTGTAGTAATAGGTAACGCTATACCTAAGCTTTATGGAGGTATTAATTCTAATGTAGATTACAAAAACTTTTCATTAGGTCTTAATTTCAATTACAAAATTGGTGGTGACTTGTACGATGGAGCTAATAAAGATGTAGCTGATGACGGTTATTACTGGGAACGCATGCACTCACAAGACTTTGTAGAGAATACATGGAATCCGGAAACACAATCTGGTTCCTATCCAGTTATTACTGGTCGTGACTTAGAAGATGTCAACCAGGTAAGTAGCAGACATTTGTATGATGCAAGCTTCCTAAGACTTAAGAACGTAATTTTCGCATATACTATACCAGCTTCAGTACTTAATAATGTAAAAATAAGTAATGCGAGATTATTCTTTAACGGAACAAACTTATTGACATTCAGCAAATATAAAATTGCTGATCCTGAAGTAGATCAATACAGTACTAGAGGTTGGCAAACGCCAATTGCTAAAACGTACACATTTGGAATTGATTTTAGTTTTTAATCTAAGAAATTATTTATATGAAAAATATATTTATAGCGTCTTGCCTTTTTGCTACTCTGACTTTCAGCTCGTGTAGTGATTTTCTAGACGTCAAACCAACGGAATCGGCGGATGCATCTGTATCAATAAAGACTGCTGCTGACGCACAAATCATGATGAGAGGTATCATGAGCAAATTATCAAACTCAAATTATTACGGACGTAATTTCCCTTTATACGCTGATACAAAAGGCGGAGACTTCACTATTGTATCTCAAGGTAGAGGCTACGATTACTTATACACCTTCAATCATAGCGAATCTTCCAATAATTATTCGGGTATTTGGACTCAAGGATATCACACTTTAGCACAGATAAACAACCTATTGACTCAAATTGAAGTTTTAAAAGAAAACGGATCAGGTGAAAATTTTGATAGTTATATCGGTCAAGCATTAACATTAAGAGCGTTAATTTATTTTGATTTAGTAAGGTTGTATGGAAAGAACTACAATGAGAATAAAACATCTTTTGGTGTTCCTGTCACAACAACACTATTGGGCGCTGACGATCAATTAGGACGTAATACCGTCGAAGAAGTTTACACACAAATTTTAGCAGATTTGAAAGCGTCTGAAGATTTGTTACCGAAAACAAAGACAAATGGTTTCATAAATCATTACGGTAATAAAGCATTACAAGCAAGAGTTTACTTATACCAAGAAGATTTCAATAATGCATTAGCTGCTGCAGAATCCATTATAACATCCAATGCTTATAGCTTATATTCAAATGCAAACTGGGTTGGTTCGTGGGCTGCACAATATGGAACTGAATCTATCTTTGAATTAGCAATGTTACCAAGTGAAGGTGATTTAGGAACGACTTCCTTAGGTATTTATTACAGAAATAAATCTCATGGTACGACATCTGCTCTAGGGTATTTCACGGCGAGTACAAATTTCATCAATCTATTAAACGAAGATACGGACGATGTTCGTAAAGGTATTATGATTAATGATGAACTGGGTAGACTAGGCGCATTATACAAATATTCAGGAAGCACAACATTAGCTGGTGATGGCAAAGGAAATGCAACTGCTGTAAACATTAAAGTGATACGTCTATCTGAGGTATATCTTATTGCTGCGGAAGCTGCATTGAGACTTTCAACTCCTGATAGAGCGAAAGCTGCTAATTATCTAAACCAAATTCGCAAAAGATCACCAAACCTTCCTGCTGCTACAGAAGCTACAGTGACGCAAGATATGATTAGCAATGAGAGGGCTAAGGAACTTGCAGGAGAAGGTCATAGATTTTTCGATATGATGCGTCTTAACAAAACAGTTTCTTTCGATGATGCGCTAGGTGGAATTATAACAACACATCGCGACGCCACGATAGATAGATCACATTTTAAAACTATATTGCCTATTCCATTAGCAGAGATTAATGCTAACCCTGTCATAGATCAACAACAAAATCCAGGTTATAGAAATTAATATTCAAAATAAGCCTTCCAAAAATTTGGAAGGCTTTGTTTTTTGTGTTAAAATATTGTCTTCGCAATTCCACCATCCAACGGAATGGAAGCTCCTGTAAGGTAAGAAGCATATTCTGATGCAAGAAATGCAACTAAAAAACCATATTCTTTTGGATCTCCTAATCTTTGCACTGGAACAGATTGAATACGTTTTGTTCGAATTTCTTCAAAGCTCACAGCGTCATTCTTAGCTTGGTTTTCCATCAGGCTGGTCAATCGTTCTGTTTCAAAATAACCTGTCATAACGGAATTAACCGTAATATTATCTTTTGCAACAGCATTAGATAAAGATTTGAACCAAGATACCAAAGCGGTGCGCATTGTATTAGATAACACCAAATTATCCTGAGGTTCTTTCACTGTCATTGAAGATACATTAACTATTCGTCCAAAACCATTCTCTTGCATTTTTTGCAAAGCGAGATTAGTTGTAAACACTGCATTTTGAAACAATAAGTTGAAAGCTTGCAAATAGTCGAAATCCGTTTTTTCAAGAACTGTTCCTGGATTCGGTCCCTGCGTGTTATTCACCAATATATCTATTGAGTTTTTAGAAAAATAGGTTGTGATAGATTTCTTGTAAACCTCAAAATCCAAAAAATCTGTTACAATATACTGATGAGATTGATTTTTGGTTATATCTAATGTTGCCAATATAGATTTTAGCCTATCTTCATTCCGTGCGACTAACGTTACACTAGCTCCGCATGCGGCTAATTGCTGTGCTATAGACTTACCAATGCCAGATGTACTACCGCCCACTAAAGCCTTTTTTCCTTGTAAATTGATTTCCATAAATTATTATTTATGCTTCTAAAATACAAAATATAAACGCGCGAATTGAATTATGCTCCACTATTGAATATTGATTTACAACAAATTAAATGGAAAGATTTTTAAAAATTTAAAATCTTTTACCTATATTTATCTAACCACTTATAAACACGTTTATACTATGCAAACAAAAACAGAATTCCTAATCTGGGACAAAATTGTCAATAGTGCTAAGCAGCGTTTTAATTACGAAGAGTATTTACAGTATTTCGAAGATTCAAAAATCTACGATAAACTAATACTTCATATTATTGTAGGATTTGCATCGGGAGAAAGTCACAATACGATCTCCACAAATCTTCATAATGAACTTACGCACATAGGAATACATGTATACGAACATGTCGTTGATGAAATCATAAGTGATAAACATATTGTCTTTAGCGCTGAAATTTATGCCGCTTACCTTACATTTTCTATGTTAGAAGATGGTGATAGCGAAATTGAAATCCTTGGATACGTAACAGATTTGCTAGAAGCCCCGAAAGTATATTAATTTAAATAGTGAGTAGTGAAACAAAGTTTAAAAACTGAGAAAGGTTTTTTAAATTTTATCTTTTAATTTTAAATTCTCTACGGCATTACTTTATAGGTCGGATCTTCTTCTATATTCACCTCAATTATTCCTTTAGCATTCTCCAAAAGACGAACACTGTCTTTACTCAAATGCCGTAGGACTACTTTCTTATTGACTTTTGCGTATTTATCAGTAAGTTTATTCAAGATTTCAATAGCCGACATATCGACGACTCGAGATTCTTTCAAGTCTACAATTACGACACTTGGATCTTCTTCGATGTCAAATTTTTCTATAAAATTGCTGGTCGATCCGAAGAATAATGGACCGTAAATTTCGTATATTTTATTTCCAAATTCGTCGATACTTTTGCGTGCACGTATGCGCTTAGCATTATCCCAAGCAAATACGAGCGCAGAAATTATTACCCCTACTAAAACTGCTTCTGCTAAATTGTGTCTTAACACCGTTATTGCTGCGACCAAAATCCCCACTATAACATCCGATTTTGGCATTTTCTTGAGCACTTTAAAGGAGGCCCATTGAAATGTACCAATAGAAACCATCATCATTACACCTACCAAAGCAGCCATTGGAATCTGCTCAATCACAGGTCCACCCACAAGTATCACAATCAAAATTCCCATCGCTCCTACTACTGCAGCTATGCGCGTGCGTGCACCGGCATCCAGATTCACCAATGTCTGTGCCACCATCGCGCAGCCTCCCATCCCACCGAAAAATCCATTAACAATATTTGCTGTGCCTTGTGCCATAGCCTCACGATTAGAATTTCCTTTCGTATTCGTGATTTCATCGACCATGCTTAGAGTTAACAATGACTCTACCAGTCCAACACCAGCCATGATTAAGGCATAAGGAAACACAATTTCTAATGTCTCCAAATTAAATGGCACCATAGGTATATGAAACGAAGGTAATGATCCACTAACCGAAGCAATATCAACAACTTTTTTTGTATCAATTCCAAAGAAAAAAACAAGTGCTGCTGTTATAATAATTGCTACTAAAGAAGCTGGAACAGCTTTAGTCAGTTTTGGAAACCCCAATACGATCAAAACTGTTAGCAGCGTTAATCCGCCCATCACATACAAACTTGTCCCTGACATCCAAGACGACACTCCATCCTCCATCACTTTAAATTGCTGAACTTGTGCCATAAAAATAATGATCGCCAAACCGTTCAAAAATCCATACATAACAGGTTGCGGAATCAAACGTACAAATTTTCCTAACTTAAATGCACCGACTAAAATCTGAAAAAAACCGCCTAATATAATTGCAGCAAACAGATATTCAACACCATGCGACACAATCAAAGCCATCAAAACAACAATGGTGGCTCCTGCTCCGCCAGAAACCAAGCCAGGTCTTCCGCCCAAAATAGCAGTTACAATCCCCATCAAGAATGCAGCATATAATCCCATCAATGGAGTCAATCCAGCTAAAATGGCGAAGGACAAAGATTCTGGAATCATCGTCATTGCAACAGTAAGCCCAGCCAAAATCTCGTTCTTGAAATTTACTTTTGAAAAATCGAATGTATCAAATGCCATAGAAATAAGTAAAGCCAACAGGTCTTGATGGCTTTACAAAAATAGAAATCTTTTATGGATTAAAATCCTATGGATTTTAAATTAAGTCCCGTACGTTCTTCTAAGCCGAACATTAAGTTCATATTCTGAACAGCTTGACCGGAGGCTCCTTTTAATAAGTTATCCGTAGCATTTAGAATCAACAACTTATTACCATGTTTTTCTAAATGGATGATAGATTTGTTCGTATTCACAACTTGTTTCAAATCAATATTTGCTTTGGAAACTGATGTAAAAGGATGCGAAGCATAGTATGAATTATACAAATCATAAGCTTCATCTTCTGTCAAATCCGAATCTACATAAATTGCTGAGAAAATACCACGCGTGAAATCTCCACGTTGTGGCACGAAGTTGATTTTCTCCGCAGCTCTTTCTAATAATGATTTTTCCGATTCTGGTAGAAACCCATTTTGCAATTGATCCAAAGACTCTGATACTTCTTGCAAATGTTGATGCTCAAAAGATTTGTATGCAGACAAGTTGTTATTACGCCATGAGAAATGAGATGTTGCTGTTGGTTTTTGACCAGCACCTGTCGAACCTGTCGTCGCATTGATATGAATTTGCGAAGGCAAAAGGCCTTTTGAAGCCAAAGGCAATAATGCCAATTGAATATTCGTTGCAAAACAGCCTGGATTTGCTATATATTGTGCATTTTTAATCGCTTCACGATTCAATTCTGGCAAACCATAGACAAAGTTTTGACCTTGATAAGTAGTGTTTGCGTGCAATCTATAATCTTGTGACAAGTCAATAATTTTCACAGAAATATCAATAGGATTAGCATCCAAAAACTTGCGGGCATCTCCATGTCCCACACACAAAAACAACACATCAATATCCGAATGGAAATCCGAAGAAAATTCTAATTCTGTATCACCGAATAAATCGTTGTGTACAGCATATAATTTATTACCAGCATTGGAAGCAGAGTTTGCAAACACTATTTCTACTTCGGGATGAAATATCAAAATACGTAATAATTCACCACCAGTATATCCTGCCGAACCGATTATTCCTACTCTTATTTTGCTCATATTGAAAGTTAAGATTTATATAAACTTTTTATAAAGCAGGAATTCTGCATCAGGTCCCTGCAATTCAAAGCCTAAATGTTGATAGAGCTCTTGTGCTACAAGATTATCAACTTGGGTTTCTAACTGCACAAAATTTGCATCATTGGATTTTGCAAATTCAATAGCTTTATTGATCAACTGAGTGGCTATCCCAGTTTTTCTATATTCTTTCAGCACGAATAGATCATTCAAAATCCAGTTTCGCACCATTCGTACTGAAGAATATTTAGGGTAGAGTTGCGTAAACCCTACCGCAGTATTTTTATCGTAATAGATATAAATAACAGACTCTTTGTTTAGGATACGATCAGATAAAAATTTTGCAGCTCCTTCTAGATCAGAATCTTTCTTATAAAAAATTCTATATTGATCGAATAGGCCCACTAAATCATGTAAATTATCTAATGTACCAAGGACAATCATTAGCCTTTGTTATTTACTTTATGCCAAATGATAGTTTGGTTTCCGAAGATTTTTGAGAATCCTTTTACATCATCTCCAGTGTAACCTTCGTTCATCTCGCCGTAGCTACCAAATTTATTATTCATCAAATCGTGCGCTGACTCAATACCTACGATTACGAAACGGTATGGGTGCAATTCCACAATCACGCGACCTGTAACAGTCTCTTGTGCTGAAGATAAAAATGCTTCGATGTCACGCATTACAGGATCGTGCATCTGACCTTCGTGCATCCAGTTTCCATAGAATGCAGCGATTTGATCTTTCCACGCCAATTGCCATTTTGTTAACGTATGTTTCTCTAACGTATGGTGTGCTTTTACCAAAATAATCGGACCAGCAGCTTCAAAACCTACACGACCTTTGATACCGATAATGGTGTCACCTACGTGAATATCACGACCAATGCCGTAAGGCTGTGCTAAATCTTGTAATTGTTGGATAACTTTTACTGCACCGATTTTCTCACCATTCAATGCTACAGGCTCACCTTTTTCAAAATCTATTGTAACCGTTTGTGGTTCTGTAGAAGTAGCAGCTGTTGGCCAAGCTGATTCTGGTAAGTATTGGTTTGAAGTCAAAGTCTCTGCACCACCAACTGAAGTACCCCAAAGCCCTTTGTTAATTGAGTATTTAGCTTTTTCAGCGCTATATGGGAAACCATGCTTACCTAAATATTCAATTTCAGCCTCACGAGATAATTTCAAATCACGAATTGGCGTAATGATTTCAACACCTGGAATCAAGGTATTGAAGATCATATCAAAGCGAACTTGGTCATTACCCGCACCTGTAGAGCCATGCGCTACGGATTCTGCGCCGATTTTCTTTGCATAATTCGCGATAGCTGTTGCTTGACACACACGTTCTGCGGAAACTGATAATGGGTAAGTTGCATTCTTCAACACATTACCAAAAATCAAATATTTTATAGTTTCGCGGTAGTAGTTTTCAGTCTCGTCGATTGTGGTATGTGATTTCACTCCCAACTCATATGCACGAGCTTCGATATTTTTTAATTCCTCAGCAGAAAATCCACCTGTATTTACGACTACAGAGTGTACTTCCAAGCCCAAATCTTTAGTCAAATAAATACAACAAAACGATGTATCTAAACCACCACTAAATGCTAAAACTACTTTTTTCATTCTTTTATGCTATATTTTATGGTAAAATGCTTTATCGCTAAAGCTTTACAAATGTACGAATTAATAAACTATGCTGTTTCTGCACGTGTAGGAAACACAGTTGCCACAAATTTCTTTGTCGAGCGCCACAACTTTGCTTCGATACGTTTTAATAAAGATTGTTTTTTCGAAATTCTTTCCAAACGTATTTTGGCTTCTGCTCTACGCTTCAATCTTTCTTCCAACTCTTTAGCCTTCTCTTCTGGATCCCAAAGCATAGCTGTACACATACAGTTTTTGCGTTCTTTGCTCACCAAAATATCGTAATTGATACAGCTTTTACAACCCGCCCAGAATTCCTCATCTTGCGTAAGCTCCGAATAAGTAACTGGTTCGTACCCTAATTCGGAATTGATTTTCATCACAGCAAGACCCGTTGTCAAACCGAAAATTTTCGCTTTTGGATATTTTTCGTGCGATAGCTCGAATACACGCTTTTTAATTGCTTTTGCCAATCCTACTTTACGAAACTCAGGACTCACAATAAGACCTGAATTCGCCACATAATCGCCATGCGACCACGTTTCGATGTAGCAAAAACCTGCCCAACGTCCATCCTTATGCAACGCAATGACCGCCTTCCCCTCTTCCATTTTTTTCGCTAAATACTCTGGCTTGCGTCTAGCAATACCCGTTCCACGAGCTTTTGCAGACTCAAACATTTCGTTACAAATTGCATCAGCATAAATCACATGATCAGCTGTCGCAGGAATAATTAAAAAATCTGAAATTGTCATCTTAAGATGTCGACCTAATAATTAACGCACTCTCGTGCAAATAAAGAATAACTAAGGATTGTAAAATTCGTAGAGCTACACGAATTCGATTGAAGCTAATGTGCTCTGCCTCCGAAATCAAGCTCGAGGCAGAATAGGTCGTCGAAATCGCAAAATTGGACAATTCATCCTATTATAGAATGCAAAAGCCATCGCTACAAGTTTATTAAAAACTTGTTTATTAGCAGTGAAAAAGGCTTTTGAACTATACATTGTATAAAATGTTTTCTTTCTTAAAATCTGACTGCGCAAAAGTATTAAATTATTTTTTTGTTTATGCAATGGAATTGTAGTTTTTTTTCAAAAAAATCAATTGCTTAAATAGTATAATAATCAAACTAATAATAAGACATATAAATCGTTGAAATGTTTAAAATATCTTGATTTCCATTTAACTAAAATTTTAATTAAAAAATATCAACTTCCGCTAGATACCCTAGAATATTCTAAATTTTGTTTATCCTTTAAAATACTCTAATTTTGCGATGTAATATTTTAACAATAAAATCATGGTAGGTCCAAGTATTATCTTTTACATTATATTCGCTATCCCTTATATTTTTGTGATGTATTGGTTAGTAAAACAAGATAAGCGTAAATATGCTTGGGGTGTAAGTGTGGTTACAGTTATTGCTATTGTTGCTCTGTATGTTTCACAAAAAGCAAGTAAAAATGCTATTGAGAACTACAAACAACATCAAATCGATGCCCGAGAAGCCGAAAAAGAGGTAAATTAAAGTATTACCATTCGTTAGTTGAACACCTATTCGAGGTTAAACTAATGTTAAGTAAATATTATCATTCCGTTAGATTAAGGCGATTCCTTACTTTTTTCCCGATTGTAAGTCTATATTTGTGTTAATTTAATGTTAGCAAACTACTTCAATAGATATTAGTTAACATATAAGTATACTAATAAACTTAACTAAGGAAATGACAACTTTTAAAAAGCTATCTTATTTCTTTGCTGCGGCTACAGCTATAGCAATTTCAAGCACAACCCAAGTATCAGCTCAAGAAAGAGATGACCGTGCTACGATTTTAAATTTCAAAGGCATACAATACACTTCTCCGGATTCCTTGTTCTACACCAACTTTCGTTTTCGTATGCAAAATCGTTTAGGATTTAGCAATGTAATGGATGGTAAAGATAATGGCAAGTTTGACGCCCGTATTCGTCGTCTGCGTATGCGTATGGATGGTTATATTTACACACCTAAAATTTCCTATTCCGTACAGTTAGCTTTCACACGCGGAGACCAAGACTTTGATGATACTGGTATCGCAAATATTGTACGTGATGCGGTAATATTCTACAATTTTTCGGATGATTTTTATATTTCATTTGGACAAAATAAACTTCCTGGAAACCGTCAGCGTGTAAACTCTTCAGGTCAATTGCAATTTACTGACCGTTCGTTGGTAAATGGAAATTTTGCAATAGACCGAGATTTTGGGTTAACATTTCACTTAAGTAATAAGATTGGCAATATGCCATTCAACGCGAAAGCGGCGATTTCTACAGGTGAAGGTAGACCAGCTCTTTCTACTGATGATGGTTTAGCATACACAGGGCGTGTGGAGTTTTTACCGTTAGGTGAATTCGAAAATGGCGGAGATTATTCGGAAGGTGATATTGAACGTGAAGAAACGCCAAAATTATCTATCGGTGGTGGTTACAGCTACAATGACCGTACTATCCGCGAAGGTGGTCAATTGGGAAAATACGTAATGAACCCATTCACATTGAAAACAGGTTTTGCAGACGCCATTTTCAAGTACCAAGGATTTGCGTATCAAGTAGAGTATATGCGCCGTGATGTAGACAATCCATTAAATGTTTTGGAGGATGATCCGACGGAAGAAACATACGCCTATAAAGGTTGGGGTGTTAACCAACAGACTTCTTACCTGTTGAATAAAGGTTACGAAGTAGCAGCTCGCTACACGTACTTGAAACCGCATCAACAAATTTCAACTTTTGAAGATCAAACTGAAGTATTTGAGTTAGGTTTAACAAAATATATGAAAGCACACCGTTTAAAATTTCAACTGAATAGTACATATACCGTGAAAGATGGAATCTTCGACAACAACCACAAGAAGAATGGTTGGGGTGGCATATTCCAAATCGAATTAGGTATTTAATCGAAATAAAACACATTAAAAAGGTCATTATTAACAAAATAATGACCTTTTTTGATTTAATGTAATTTTTCTTAGTAGGACTTATGGAATCCAGCTCAAATCTGCATCCATCCTAAAAGAATACTTATCTTTAAGGATTCAAAAGAAAAATTACATGAAATATTACATTATAGCTGGAGAAACATCGGGGGATTTGCATGGCGCAAATTTGATTAAAGCTTTAAAAACAGAAGATCCACAAGCTGATTTCAAAATTGTTGGTGGCAATCAAATGCAAGAAGCGACAGATCAAATACCATTAATCCATACTTCTCAAATGGCCTTTATGGGATTTGTGGAGGTTCTGAAAAATTTGAAAACTATTTCAAAAAATCTCAAAGCTGTAAAAGAAGATATCCTGGATTATAAACCTGATACAGTAATATTAATTGATTTCCCCGGATTCAACATGAAAATTGCTTCATTCGCGAAGAAGCATGGTATTAAAGTATGTTACTATATCTCACCAAAAATCTGGGCGTGGAATCAAGGGCGTGTGCACAAAATCAAAAAAGTGGTCGACCACATGTTCTGTATTCTTCCTTTTGAAATAGATTTCTACAAGCGATTTGGAATGAAAGTGGATTATGTAGGTAATCCGTTGCTTGATGCTATTTCTGCTTATGAATTTAATCCTAATTTCCGAAAAGATAATAATCTGTCAGACGCCCCCATTATTGCACTGCTTCCGGGTAGTCGCAAGATGGAGATTGATGAGATATTACCTGAAATGGTTGAACTTTCGTTCTCTTTTCCCAAACATCAATTAGTAATTGCTGGAGCTCCCAACTTTGAGAAATCCTATTACCAACAATACATTGGAGACTTAGGAATACCTATTGTATTTGATCAAACTTATGATTTATTAAAGAATGCAGATGCAGCAGTAGTAACGAGTGGAACAGCAACCTTAGAAACCGGAATATTACGTGTACCACAGGTAGTAGTCTATAAAGCAAACCCGATTTCTGTATGGATAGCTCGAAAGTTAATAAAAGTTAAATTCATTTCCTTAGTAAACCTTATCAATAATTACCTGTCTGTTATTGAATTGATACAGGAAGAATGCACAACTTCGGACATCAAAGATGAGATTGGTAAAATCTTGATGAAGTCCGAACATCGCGCCAGTATCTTAGAAAATTACGATGTATTAGCGACGAAATTAGGTGATCCGGGAGCCTCTGCTCGTACAGCTAAACTCATTGTAGAATATTTGACTTAACGCAAAAAAGGAGTTTTTATGAAATGGACAGCATTACTAACATTTATTCTTACCCTATTATTGGGAAATAATGTTAACGCACAAGCAAATGAAAAACGAATATCCAAATTAGTTTTGGATAAAAAAGAAAAGAAAGTTTTTGCTGATAGGGATAGAGACTCATCTACGACATTATTTATTGATACTTTGGTGATGAAAGACCGTTCCTCAATACAATTTTTTGGCAAAAAAGAAGTTAAAATCGTTGTGGGGCATGCAGAGATCGGAGACAGAGCATTTATCAGTGGTATGGCTGGTAAAAATAATGCGTCTAATTTTGATTTGGATTTTAATTTCCAAAAACTCGGTTCATTGTACATAGTTGCACGAGGACAAGACGCCATGAATGGCACAAAAACAGATCCAAATGGTGACGCTGGAAATATTAATTTAGTTTATGACCCTAAGGGAATCACACCACAATCAGCAGACAAAAAAGGAAAAAAATATATTCACACTGATGTAACTCCTGGTGGATTACGCGTGACGCCATCTACCGACTTAAGGAATATTTACGACCAAATTAGTCGTTCTGCTCCTGGACTTCGTGGAGTACCTCAAGGTCAGATTTATTCTGGTTCTCCTGGGAAAGAGGGAAAAGCAACTATCAGTAGTAAAGAATAAAACGAAGAATCCCTTAACTTTAGATGTTAAGGGATTCTTCGTTTTAATTATAGTCAAATACTGCTACAACGGGTAGATGATCTGAGGCATATTCCCCTGTCATAGCGTATGACGCAACCAAACTTAGAACAGTAGCTGCTGTTTTATTAAAAGCCACAAAATCAATAGCCCTATTAGGATTTCGAACAGGAAACGATAATGGACAAGAACTCACACATGATAAATTGAATTCTTCTTGCAACTTTTGTATTTCAACCGATGTTGGAATAGCATTATAGTCTCCTCCAATCAAAAAGGATTTGTTTAAACTTTTGCTAATAGTAGTCAATCGTTCTACTTGTACCGTTCTGTTAGGTACATTTAAGTCCAAATGCGTCGAAGCAAATTCAACAGAAACATCGCCTGGCAAATTCACCGTTGCAATAGCCACACTGCGTTGCTCACCAGAAGTTGGCATGGGTAGTAATTCATTACGGGTATTTGTCAACGGATATTTACTCAGAATAGCAACTCCATACTCTCCTCCACTAAAATCAATAGATTTGGAAAAATAATAATGCATATCAAGCAATTTAGCCAATTCTTTAGCTTGATCGACATTCCCTGATCTTGGCACATTTACATCCACTTCTTGCAGGGCGACGAGGTCAGCACCACTCTTTCGTATTACTGCAGCTATATTATTCAAATTCACTTCCTTCGAATTCTCCGGGACACCGTGATGGATATTGTAAGTAAGAGTAACTAATTTTTTGACTTCTACTTTCTTACTAGAATTTAACAAATTATAAGATGACAATACTATTGTTCCGAATAGAAGTAGCAATTGAATACGCATGATGAATTGATAGGATATATTAGTATTTCAAATCTACATAAATTCACTACAAAACTTTAAAATCAAGAAACTAAAACTCAAATTAGATTGTATTAAATATTATACAATCCGTAATTTTGCAGTACAAATCCAAACCTTGAATGTTTGACAAACTGTTAAAAAGAATTGTTTCCTCCCCTTTACTTATCTACATAATCAGATGTTGTATAGGTTTTATGATTGGATATCAATTGTATATTGAGTTTCCCGATTTCGAGCTTTTCTGGACTTTATTATCGATTATCTTAGTTATCTCTCCCGAAGAGAAAGATACACGCAAACTTTCCATTGAACGATTCAAATCCAATTTCATTGGTTCAGCAGTAGCTATGGGATTGTTATTGCTTTTCGAACCATCGGTTTATTCTATACTTCTTGGTATATTCATTACAATAGTAATCTGTCGTTTATTTAATGTAATGAATATGGCTCGTGTAGCCTTGGTTGCCCTACTCATTATTATGGTACAACCGCATGAATCATCCATGGTAGAGGCACCGATTTATAGATTTGGTTCTGTTGCTGTGGGCTGTATTATTGGGTTACTAATAGTGGTTTTCACTTCTATGATTTTTAGACCACTAAAAAGAAAATTCGGAATACCATACTAACAATCTCGGATTTTATCCACTTCATCATTTATTCCGTTCGCAAAATTGTATTTTTGTCGTCAATGATTGAATTATATACAGACGGTGCTTCAAGTGGAAACCCAGGTCCAGGGGGATATGGAACGATTTTACGTACAATCTATACAGGCGCAAATCCTGATTTCCAAGGTAAGTTAATCGAAAAAGAATTTTCAGGAGGATACCGAAAAACCACCAATAACCGTATGGAACTCATGGCGGTGATTGTGGGTTTGGAAGCATTGAAAAATATAAAACAAAAAGTCACCATCTATTCCGATTCAAAATACTTTATCGATGCTATTGATAAAAAATGGGTGTATGGTTGGATGCAAAAAGGTTTCGCTGGGAAGAAAAATAAAGACTTGTGGTTGCGTCTTATGCAGTCCTACAAATTGCACGATGTGAAATTAGTTTGGGTAAAAGGTCACGCTGGTCACCCACTTAACGAACGTTGTGATAAATTAGCCGTAGCAGCTTCAAAAGATCCCCTAAAATGGCAAATTGATTCTGTATTTGAAATGGAAGAAAAGCAGGGGTTAAGTTAAAATTAAGTATATTTAGGTTTCAAATGATTAGCATTATGAGACCTTTTTTATTTCTATTTCTAACAGGGATATTATTAAGCTGTGGTTACTCACATAACACGGATATATCGCAGCAAAAAAAAGATTTTCGAAACAAGGATAGCTTACTTGATTATTCAAGATTACATTATGTAAAGCTTCCTTCAACCGATTCTAGTGTTTATCTTTTTGATATATCTAAAAATTATATCAAAATCCGAAGACAAAATCAAATTACACTAAAGGAATCATTAGAAAAATTAAAAGAAATGTTACCTAAATATTTCAACGCATACCACGACTCATTATCTTTTAATCTCATATTTTCTGATGGAATCATGTCACAATATGAATTAGAATTTAATCGCAAAGAAGTGGAGCATTATTTTGATAAGAATGATAATAATGAATTACCTCCAAATCCAACAATAAATCAAATACTACTTTACACTAACTTCAAGGATGAAATAAACTCTATATTCAAACCCTATGGTTATACTATTCAACAATTTTCCAGCGAAAAAGTAGGATTTGACTTTAAAGCATTAAATAGAAATGTAGAAAGTTCTTATCAGGATACTGTTCGTTATTCAAAAGAGTTTTTCATTGGTTTATTACATATAAAGATGAATAAAATCTAAATTGAAAATAATTGAAATGCTCAAACAATCCTTTGCTCCCATTATCCCCTCTCAACCAAGAATTTTAATCTTAGGTTCTTTACCCGGAGATTTATCGATAGCAAAAGACCAATATTACGCCCATCCACAAAATAGATTTTGGAAGGTTTTATTTTCACATTTTGAGCGAGAATTTACTACTGATTATTCCGAAAAGATAGCCTTACTTCATCAACAACAAATCGCACTTTGGGATGTCTGTGCTTCTGCTATTCGCCCTGGCAGTATGGATACAGCAATTACAGAAGTTATTCCAAATGCCATCGACCAACTTTTAGCTGAACATCCCAGTATTACTACCGTAATTTTTAACGGTCAAAAAGCACAAAAACTCTTTGAAAAATATTTCGACAAGTTAGAACATATACAATATGTTACTTTCCCCAGTACGAGTCCCGCCAACGCACAATTTAATCTCGAAAGATTGCTTTTACAGTGGGAAATTATCAAAACCTAAACCCTCCGAATTCCCTTAGTAGAGTTTGTAAAAAATTTAGTTATACTAATCAGCTTTGATTATCTTTGTGGCAAGATGTCAGACTTAAAATACAACCAAAGAGGTGTATCCGCTGGGAAAGAGGATGTACACAATGCTATAAAAAATATCGACAAAGGTTTATACCCACAGGCTTTTTGTAAAATCATCCCTGATATACTAGGTGGCGACGAGCAATGGTGCAATATCATGCACGCAGATGGCGCTGGTACGAAATCTTCTTTAGCATATGTATACTGGAAAGAAACGGGTGATATCTCTGTATGGAAAGGTATAGCACAAGACGCAATCATCATGAATTTAGATGATTTATTGTGTGTGGGGGCTATTGATAATATCATCTTATCTTCAACAATTGGTCGTAACAAAAACAATATTCCGGGCAAAGTTATCGCTGAGATCATTAATGGAACGGAAGAAATATTAGCTGAATTGCGTGAAATGGGCGTTGGCATTTACTCCACTGGTGGTGAAACTGCTGATGTCGGTGATCTGGTACGTACGATTATCGTAGACAGTACAGTTACTTGTCGTATGAAACGTGAAGAAATAATCTCAAATCACAATATCAAAGCTGGTAATGTCATCGTTGGTTTGGCTTCATATGGTAAAGCTACTTACGAAAAAGAATACAACGGAGGTATGGGTTCGAATGGTTTGACTTCGGCTCGTCACGATGTATTCAGCAAATATATAGCAGAAAAATATCCTGAAAGTTTTGACCCAGCAGTTCCTTACGATTTAGTATTTGCTGGTGGTAAAGCGTTGACAGATAAAATTACAACAGAAACTGGCGAAGAAGTTACTGCAGGTAAATTGGTGTTATCACCTACACGTACTTACGCGCCTGTGATTAAACAAATTTTGGATAAGTACCGTTCACAGATCGATGGTATGGTTCACTGTTCAGGTGGCGCACAAACAAAAGTGCTTCACTTTGTAGATAAGGTTCATGTTATTAAAGATAACTTGTTCCCTATTCCTCCTCTTTTTGAATTGATTCAAAAAGAATCGAATACGGATTGGCAAGAGATGTACAAAGTATTCAATATGGGACACCGTATGGAATTATACGTTTCGGAAGAAATTGCACAAGATATTATTGCGATTTCGGAATCATTCGGGATTCCAGCACAAATCGTAGGTCGCGTAGAAGCTAGCGACAAAAAACAAGTTACAGTTTCATCGCCTTACGGTACATTTATATACGAATAATATTGTGAAGGAGAAGCTCATCATAGGACGTGCTGAAATCATTGACCTTCCCGAATTGGGAATGTACAATATTGAGGCAAAGATTGATACAGGAGCTGAAACTTCAGTTTTACATTGTGAGGATTACGAAGTAACAGAGAAGAATGAAAAGCATTTCATCACTTGTCACATACTACCGCATCTGGAAACCGATGAAATCCTCACCATAACATTTCCGGTACATCGCGAAAGAGTTGTAAAAAGCTCTTTCGGACAAACCGAAACTAGACATATTTTTCTGACTAAAATCAGAATGTTTGATCAATTATATGATATTAAATTATCATTGCGTGATCGCTCAACAATGTCCTATCCCATGCTGTTAGGACGTAATTTTATAAGTAAAAAGTTCCTTGTGGATGTATCCAAAAAAAACTTGGCATCCAATTCCATCTAGCTAATTAAAAACCAATCCAGTAGTTTTCTTGTTTTAATAAAAAACTTTAACAATCATTTTGTGAAAATAGCAGTCTTATCGACAAACAAAAACATCTATTCGACACGTCGTCTTGTAGAAGCAGCAACCGCTCGTGGGCATGAATGCATTGTGATGGATCACAGCAAATGCTACGTAGGAATTCAGCAAGGAAAACCAAGCATTCACTATAAAGGTCAAGACATTAATGACATTGATGCTATTATACCAAGAGTAGGATCTTCTGTAACTTTTTATGGGTCAGCGATTGTACGACAGTTTGAGGTGATGGATGTAATTTCTGCCAACCCAAGTCAAGCCATTACGCGCTCTCGCGATAAGCTGCGTTGTATGCAAATTCTTTCAGGCGCTGGTTTAGGTTTACCAACTACAGGGTTTGCTCGTACGGCATCTGATGTAGATGATCTAATCAACATGGTTGGTGGCGCACCACTCGTGATCAAATTATTAGAAGGTACTCAGGGTATTGGTGTGGTATTGGCCGAAACGAAGAAAGCTGCTTCATCTGTTATCGAAGCTTTTTATGGATTAGGGAATAATATTTTGATTCAAGAGTATATCAAAGAATCTAAAGGTTCTGATATTCGTGCATTCGTTGTAGACGGAAAAGTAGTGGGTGCGATGAAACGTACAGCTAAAGAAGGGGAATTTCGTTCCAACTTACATCGTGGAGGAACTGCCGAAATTATCAAATTAACACGCAAAGAACGCGAAAGCGCAGTTGCTGCAGCAAAGGCAATGGGATTAACTGTAGCAGGTGTAGATATGCTACAATCAGCTCGTGGACCACTTATTTTGGAAGTAAATTCTTCGCCAGGCTTAGAAGGTATCGAAAAAGCAACTAATAAGGATATTGCAGCGGAAATTATCAAATATTTGGAGCGACAATACGATTTCAAACAACAAAATAAACCAACTCCAAAACGTATAATCAAAAAAGAAAGCAAGCTTTAAAAGCTTGCTTTCTTTTTTCAATAGTTTTAGAACTATCGTAAATAATATTTTTATCTGATCTTATTTCATTAAAAATCCACCACCTAAAAGGTCGTTTCCTTCGTAGAATACTGCAGATTGACCTGGAGCAATACCTTTCACTGCATGTGGGAAATCCACTTGCATAATATCACCTTGTTGTGTCAGAATAGATTGCGCACCAGCGTCTTTGTAACGGATTTTTGTAATAGCTTCCATTGGTTCATCAATTGAAGCATATTTCACCAAGTTGATATTACGAACGAAAGCTTGTGTTTTCTCTAATTCATGTTCTTCACCTAACATTACAGAATTACTTTCTGGCAAGATCTCAATCACAAACATAGGTTTACCTAATGCGATCCCCAAGCCTTTGCGTTGACCAATAGTGAAGTAAGGATATCCGATATGTTGCCCCACTACGGTGCCATCAGACAAGATAAAATTACCTGGTCCAATCTCTTGATCCAATGTAGGTCTTTTGTTGCGTAAGAAATCACGGTAATCGTTATTTGGCACAAAACAAATCTCGTAGCTTTCCGATTTATTTGCTAGCTCGTGCTGTCCCATATCCAACGCCATTTGCTTGATTTCTGACTTATGAAATGACCCCAAAGGAAATTGGGTTCTAGCCAAATTTTCTTGCGAAACGCCCCACAAAACGTAAGATTGATCTTTATGTTCATCCAAACCTTTTGAAATCACATAGCGTCCATTATCATGTTGACGTATATTCGCGTAGTGACCAGTTGCGATAAATTCGCAATCCAATTTGTCAGCACGCTTAATCAAAGCCTCCCATTTAATATGTGTATTACACAATACACATGGATTTGGTGTACGTCCAGCGATATATTCATCGACAAAATTGTCAATAACATAGTCGCCAAATTCATTACGTATATCTAGAATGAAGTGCGGGAAACCATAGCTGACAGCCAAAGATCGCGCATCATTGATACTATCCAAACTACAACAGCCAGTTTCCTTTGATGAACCACCTGAGCTAGCATAATCCCAAGTTTTCATCGTAATACCGATCACCTCATAGCCCTGCTCGTGCAACATTACAGCCGCAACTGAACTGTCCACTCCACCACTCATCGCGACCAATACTCTACCCTTTTTACTCATATCAATTTATTAAAGTGCAAAGATACCCTAAAATCATTTATTACCGTGTTTATTTCATGTAATTTTATCTCAATCAAAATCAAGGAATTGGGAAATTAAGTAAAAATAAATGCGCGGAATGTTTTAGAATTAAAAAAAAGAAGCTACATTTGCAACGCAACAAAGGATAAATTGTTGCTGAAAAAGGTGCCATAGCTCAGTTGGTAGAGCAAAGGACTGAAAATCCTTGTGTCGCTGGTTCGAATCCAGCTGGCACCACCACAAAAACTGAAAGTAACAGTTTTTAATCAAAAACTTAAAGGTGCCATAGCTCAGTTGGTAGAGCAAAGGACTGAAAATCCTTGTGTCGCTGGTTCGAATCCAGCTGGCACCACCAAAAAAACTGAAAGTAACAGTTTCCAATAAAAAACTTAAGGTGCCATAGCTCAGTTGGTAGAGCAAAGGACTGAAAATCCTTGTGTCGCTGGTTCGAATCCAGCTGGCACCACAAAAAAAGCTTCTGAAAATTTCAGAAGCTTTTTTTGTGTATTTACAAAACAATACTTCTATCCAATTAATTAACCTATAAATAACTATGAAACATTCATCAATTTATTATACTATTTTATTAACTACCTCTCTTATATTATGGTCTTGCGAAAAGTATGATGATTCAGAATTAAGAGATAAAATCCAAAATTTAGAAAATAGAATTGAAAATATTGAGAAACAAATTCAAGCGATTAACACTAGTATAAATTCCATTCAAACAATTATTAATGTTTTACAAACAAATAAACATATTACAAAAATTGAAAATCTGAAAAGTGGCTCTATATTAACATTTTCAGATAATTCACAGTTAGTACTAAACAATGGAAAAGATGGAAAAAATGGAAAAGATGCTCCTGTTATAAATGTACGCTGGTATAATGGTTATTTATACTGGACACAAACTATAGATGGTGTAACATCCTGGCTAAAGGATATTAATGACAATATGATTCCTGCTACAGGTATGAACGGTATTACCCCATTACTCAATGTAGATTCTGATGGATATTGGATTGTTAGCTATGACTCTGGAAATAGTTTTGATAAAATTTTAGATTTAACTAACAAACCAATCAAAGCGAGAGCAGAAGAGAATAATAGTTATTTTGACTCTTTCACAATTTTAAATAATGATTTAATAATTACTCTCAAAGATGGAACTGAATTATCTATTCCAATTGGAAAAATATCACCATATAAAGCAATTGATTTAGGGCTTTCTGTCTTATGGTCATCTGCTAATTATGGAGCAACTAGTTCTGATAATCCAGGTGGTTTGTATTTGTGGGGAGATGTAAACAATAATGGTATAATTGCATTTTACGATGCACCAAATACTACCTCGATATCAGGAAGCACTTACGATATTGTTAGAAAAAACTTAGGAAATAAATGGAGGACACCAACACGAACTGAACAGACTGAACTGATATCAAAATGTATTTGGACTAGATCTACTCTAAATGGTGTATTGGGTATGAAAGTCACAGGACTAAATGGAAATAGTATATTTCTTCCTCCGACAGGTTACGCTCTTCCAAAAAGTGGTTCAATAGGTGACATGCAAATCGTTGATCAAGCTGGAGGTTATTATTGGACTGGAGATTCACATATTATCAATTCTAGTCGATTTGCCTATTATTTTTATTACAATAATACATCTTACTATTACAATACAAGCTTAAATACTTCCGTTGGGAAAATGGCAATTAGACCAGTGAGAGAGCTTTAATATTATGGGGAATTACTTGATTCCCCATAAACTATTTTATCCCAAATATCCCAACAGATAGTAGATAATGATAAATACGATTATTGTACCGAAACAACCAAGTCCCATTTTTTTGGCTCCCCAACCTGCAATTAATGCTCTAAATAATTTATTCATATTGGTAAGTATTTATTAATGTGATACGTTTGTATAACCAAAATGTAGCCAAAATGTTTTGTGGCAATTGGATATGTGCAGAGATATTACCACTTTTAGTACGCCAACCAATTAATACTTCTAATCTATGTTAATTTCAAATTTGCTTAAAATCATAATAAAAGCTTTCGGAATCTATTTTTTATATTTAATCGGAACAGGAATTTTCGGATTTTTTAATTCGGTTTTTTATGCTCCTCCACCAACAATCAACAGCAGTCAAATCACAACTTTCATTATTCCAATCCTGTTTGCTTACCTCTTCTTAGTAAAAACTGATTGGCTTGCGAATTGGTTACTTTCTGGTTATGACGACAAAATCCAAACTACTAAGCCTGATTTTATTCACTTACTCGTAGTTTCTTTTGGTTTTATTAGCCTAATTTGGGGCTTAGCTAATTCGTTTGGATTTAATTTCAACAAGTCAGAAAGTGATTCAGGGAGCGGATTTTCGTTCGGAATAAACTTTGAAATTGGAAATATACTCTTAAGCATTTTAGGATATATAATCCTTAAAAATAGAGAAAGATTAGGTCAATATTTTACCAAAAAAGCTGACAACTCTGAATAGAAATATATTGAAATAGCCAAAAAGCTATTTCAATATATTTCTAACTTTTATTTTTCCCTCATAATGATGTTTAAGGTGAGCACCTTCACCATGTACAGTCCAAATTTCAGTTGGTTGAACTTTCGTAATAAAGTTGTTCAGATCATTCCAATCGATATGATCCGAAATAAACAAGGTCATATCGTTATAATTTTGCAAACGCTTCCATCCCGATGCGAACACACGAACCACATTCTTCGCGCGGAAATAGTTGTTAAACATCATCGGAGGCACAAGATATATCTTATCTTGTCCATCTTTTAAAGCCTTTCGGTTATAAATTTCGTAAGTCAGTTTCACCAAACCTTTTTCTTCATAAATACGATGAATAGGTGCGATATTGTGATGTGTGTAAACAGTTTTTTGCGGACAATAGGTGTTAATCAGATTCGTAATCCGTTGCGCCTTTCCTAAGGCGTAACATCCCAGCATAATATTCAACGAAGTGGAATTAAGCTTCTTGATTTCTTCAATTGGATCGGGATGTATGACCGCAGGATCTGCGAAAGTTGTTTCTGTTATTAATACATCAGCTTTTATGTATTCCAAAGGCTCACAAGTTATATCTTCTTGCAATTTGTAATCACCCGTATAGAGATAACGTACACCTTTATACTGCATCAATATTTGAGCCGAGCCTAAGATATGTCCTGCCGGAATAAAATTTATCTCGACCTCTCCTATCTTAAAGCTTTCCTTGTATCCTTTCTCCTCATAAGAAGACAAAGGTTGTTTCGTAAAGCGATGTTGCATAAAAGCTATTGTATTTGAGGTAGCATAAATAGCGGTATGTCCTGCTACGGCATGATCGCCGTGTGCATGAGATATTACGGCTTTTGCAACTGGATATTTTGGATCAATATAGAAATCCCCATACGCACAATAATAACCAAACTCATTTTCTATTAAAAAATCTTCTAAAATATCTATTTTTAGCATTTACTTATTAGCTTCTTATGTATTTTATATAGTTGAGGAAGTAGGGGCTGAATACCATCATTAACGATTACAAAATCAGCTAATTTTCGTTTCTCCTCCTCAGGCATTTGTTTATTTATTCTATTGCGTACTTCTTCACGTGAAACCTCATCGCGTTTTATCACACGTTCAATTCGCAATTCTTCTGGCGCGACCACCAAGATTGTATAATCTAATGTTTTGTAAGAACCTGATTCAAATAACAAAGCAGCTTCTTTCAAGCTGTAACAGAATGTTTGCGCATTTGCCCAATCCACAGCGTCTTGTATCACGATAGGGTGCACAATACTATTAAGCTGTTTTAATTTTTCTGGATTGTTAAATACTTGAGAAGATAACCATTTGCGATTTAATGTCCCATCCTGGAAGTAAACGTCCTTGCCAAAAGCTCCTATTAAACCATTTCTGATGAGTTCACTACGCACCATTAAATCCTTAGCCTCTTTATCGGCATCGTAAAAAGGAACGCCTAATGTTTTAAAGATTTTTGCGACAAAACTTTTGCCAGAGCCAATACCTCCAGTTATACCAACTTTAATGGATTTCATAGTAGTTTTATTTACGAACGAAAAAATCGACGTTTTGAGGTTCTAACTTTATCAATTGCACGAAATCCGGAATCATCGTAATCCGAACTGGTAAACTTTTGACGTGCTTGTCCTCCCAATTCGCCATATCTACGACCGCTTCAAAATCGCTCGCTGTCCATTTTACAAAATCCTTCAACGGAACCATCACCGTTAAGGAAACTTTGCTAGGAACAGTACGAACTGATGTATATTTCATACCATTGATAATTTTGATGGGAACCTCAATAATCTTTTCTGTCAATTCACCTACAGGAATAACCAATTCTGTCATTCGCGGGTAAATCGTGATGTTTGTTTTATGGTTCTTATTGATATGTGCTACGGTTCTAATATCGGTAAATACCAAATCGCCCTTAATGGTATCCGTCTCCAAAAATTCAATATTTGCCACATCTTCAGTTGGCCCCGTGATTGTAACTTCCGCAGGATTAACCTTAGTCTCCCCAACGAATCCGTATTGCTTTTTGAAGCTAATATTTGTAGGAACTTTTATAGGAACTTTACGCTGCCTTTGGCGCGAAAAGTCAAAATATAATGTATCAGGAGAAACACTGATTACACGCTTTTCATTTGGAAATTGCCTATTAATAAACCCAATCTGATTGGAAAACACTACAAAATTTCGGGTATTCAAACTGCTCAAATCTACCTGTATATTAGTCGAATCTGCACGCATTTTGGCAAGTAAAACATTCCAGCCACTCATTTTTATTTTTACACTAACCGTATCCGATTGTAGTGGGTGGAACGCTCTTTTTTCAGGCATATTGACGTATTCAATACCTGCATTAATTGTGAACGTGTATTGATTGGAAACAGCTATCAAAAGCCAAGCAATAAAAGAAATAACGAGACAACGCAAAAAGATGTTTATCTTTCTCTTATGGATTTTTGAAAATCTACGTTGCTTCATATACACAAAGTTAAAAAAATAAGCGTACAGAACGTATTTACAATAAAAAAAGCCATTTACAAGTTTGCAAATGGCTTTCCTATATTTAAGTACTAAAAATTACGCTTTTGGCTCAGCATTCGCTGCTTTAGAAGCATCCAAAGAAACTGCTGATTTGTCAAAACGCATACGTACACCAGAACCTACATCTACTAAAAAAGTAGTGTCAGAAACTTCAACGATACGACCGTGAATACCTGCAGTTGTCACGATTTTAGCATTTACACCTAATTCTTCGATATATTTTTTGTGGTCTTTTTGTTTTTTCATTTGTGGTCTAATCATAAAGAAATAGAACACAACGATGATCAATACCATTGGTAGCATTCCCATCAAACTGCTTCCGCCACCAGCTTGTAATAAAATAGTTGATATCATATTGTAATTAATAATTTTAAATTTACTTTTCTACTGTTCCTTTTAATTGCACTGTAGTCACTGCATTTTCTGCATTGGAGGATACCGTTACAATTTTTTGTTGCACACCAGGTTGACCTGCACTGTTAAAGCTTACTTTAATCTCTCCCTCTTTTCCTGGCAAAATAGGATCAACCGTATAACTTGGTGTCGTACATCCACATGAAGCTGTTACTTGCGCTAATATCACAGGCTCTTTACCTTCATTCTTGAATTTGAATGTATGCTCGACTACTTCACCTTCTTTGATTGTTCCAAAATCAAACACATCAGATTCAAAGGTAATTTTACCTGTTCCCGCTGTATTTGAACTCGTTTCATAAGCTGTCGAATCCCTAGATTCATCTGATTTTTGAGCCGGATTATTACAAGCAAACAACATGGATAATGCTGTTCCCGCAAATAATAGTTTCTTCATTTTTCACTTAGTCTTTTAGTCCTCTTCCTGACTTATTAATACGACCTTGTTTGGTCAAATCAGCAAGAATTTTGTCTAATATACCATTTATAAATGTATTACTTTTCAATGTACTGAATGTTTTTGACAATTCTATGTACTCATTGATCGTAACTTTCACAGGAATAGATGGAAAATTAATCAATTCACTAATCGCCATACGCATCAAAATAGTATCCATTAACGCAATACGATCAGCTTCCCAATTTTTTGTTTTCTCAGCGATAAGCTGCTGATATTCTTCCGAATAACGAATAGTAGTCTTCAACAAGTCAGCAACGAAATCTTCATCTTCTGACCAATTTGGTGTCAAATCTGCTAATTTATTCTGTGAAGGCACCTCTGAACTAAAGTTTTTGAAGGTTTTGGCAACCATTGCCTGCAACACTTCTTTATCTACTGTCCAGTTGATAAATTTTTCTTCGAAGACTTGCTCGATTTCAACCGATTTTAAGATTATTTTCTTAAATATATATTTAATAATATCTTTTTCGGCGGCAATGCTTCTATCCTCTACTTGCAAATATTCCAAATAGGCCTCTGAATCTTTCAACTGCGCAAAAATAGAACGCACAATCTCTGGATCAAAACCCCACGACACATTATATTTTTTTACAAATTCCAGATAAGCTCTATTTTGACGCAATGACTCAATAAACGTATTGCTATTCAGTTTGGTTGTCAAAATCTTATCCTTCTCCGTTGGCAAATACTTTGCGGCACGACTCTCGGCATCTAAAACTACGTATTCTGCTACTTCATCCAGTAAATTCAATGTCCAGATGTACATTTCATTTACCTCATCTACATTCTTGAAAAGTGCCTTTTCAAAATTTTTAACCTGTTTATCCTCCGATAAACTGTACGCGTAAAGCGTCTGCATAACCTTAACTCTAAGGTGTCTTCTGTTTAACATAAGTGTATAAGAACGAATTATTTATAAAGAACGATTTTAAAGGAGATGAAACTATTACCTTTTAATTTTGGACATATCCGCAATTCGCTTTTCCGCTAATTGCTTCGCTGCCTCATAGGTGGTAATATTTTCTTCTCTTGCACGTTGCAACACATGACGTGTCGCTGTATATATATTGCGAATTAACGATTCTGTACGATCATTACCATATCCTTCTAACTCCGAATAGCAACTTATCAAAGCGCCTGAATTAATCAAGAAGTCTGGTGTGTATAGAATATTATGTTCTTTCAACAATTGTATTGTTTTTTCTTCTTCTTTGAGTTGATTATTTGCTGAACCAGCGATGATTTTACAACGCATTTTAGGCACTGTATCCGGATTTACCGTTCCACCTAAGGCACATGGTGCATACACATCCACATCCAATTCATAACTTGTTGCGTATTGAATAGGCTCTGCTTTATATTTCGCAGCTACTTTCAAATTGCGCTCTTCGGTCATATCCGAAACATACACACGCGCATTCTCATTGCGCAACATCGCTATTAATTGCTCCCCTACAGACCCCACACCTTGAACCGCGACTTTGCGTCCAGCTAAAGAATCATCACCATACAATTCTTTGATTGCAGCTTTGATACCGTAGAAAACACCTCTCGCTGCAAAAACAGTAGTATCACCACCGCCATTCATCGAAGTAGGAAGACCAGCAACATAATTTGTCTCAGCATGGATGTATTCCAAATCGCGCTGTGTTGTACCAACGTCAATTGAAGCAATAAAATTTCCGTTAAGCCCTTCGATAAATTTACCGACACGACGCATTAAAACCTCTGTCTTGTCCGTACGATTGTTGCCAATAATCACCGCGCAACCACCGCCTAAATTCAATCCCGCCAACGAAGATTTGTAAGTTATCGCTTTTGAAAGACGCAAGGCATCTTCGATAGCTTCTTCTTCCGATTCGTAAGGCAGCATACGCACACCGCCAATAGCTGGACCTAATGTCGTATCATGGATAGCTACAATAGCCTTCAATCCTACTGCCGGATCATTACAAAAGAATAAATTCTGATGATCAGCATTAGCCATCAGACTGAAAATAGTGGAATTTTGCATAACCAAAATTATTAATCTATATGCCCAATTAAGGCAGTACAAAAATAAGAAATAAATTTTGTTAAAATTACCTTTTGATGCATTTATGAAAGTATGACTTTAATACAACCATATCGATGAAAATATTAAAGCGAAACCCTTACCTTTGTTAGCAAATCATGAAAGATCTCGCTTATCTAAATAAATATTTCATAAAATATAAATGGCGTCTTATTCCAGGCGTTATTTTCGTCATTATATCCAATTATTTCGGGATACTACCAGCTAAAGTCATTCGCGAAGCATTTGATTTGGTAAAAGAAAACATAGATTTATATAAGCTATACAATGGATTTGACAATCAACAATCCATTTATGATCAATTTGGAAAAAGTTTATTGTATTTCGCTGGTATAGTTTTATTGCTTGCACTATTGCGCGGAATATTTTTATTTCTGATGCGTCAATCGATCATTTTAATCTCCAGATATATTGAATATGATTTGAAAAATGAAATTTATAAGCACTATCAGGCTTTAGACTTTGCATTTTTTAGACGCAATAATACAGGTGATCTTATGAATCGCGCTACCGAAGATGTGAATCAAGTACGTAATTACCTCGGTCCTGCTATCATGTATAGCATTAATACGGTGACATTATCCATAATGGTGATATACGCGATGTATGATGTAAATCCAACATTAGCGACCTATGCACTGTTACCGATTCCTATCATTATGGTGATTATATTGTTCATCAATAAAATGATTAACCAACGCAGCACGAAGATTCAAGCACAATTATCCAAACTTTCATCATTTGTTCAAGAGACTTTCTCGGGTATTCGTGTGATCAAAACCTATACGCAGGAAGCCGGAAAAATTGAAGAGTTCAAAAAGGAAAGCAATGTGTATCGAAATACTTCGTTGGATTTAGTTCGCGTGCAAGCGATTTTCTTTCCATTGATTATATTTTTGGTAGGATTCAGTACAATTATAACTGTATACATAGGAGGCTTAGAAGTGAATAAAGGCACCATCACAGCGGGTAATATCGCGGAATTCATTATTTATGTGAACCAATTAACATTCCCTGCATTGGCATTAGCATGGGTAACTTCTTTAATCCAACGTGCTGCAGCTTCGCAAAAACGCATCAATGAATTTCTGAATACGAAATCTGAAATTCCTAACGGCACTGTGACCAAAGATTTACAAGGAAACATCACATTAGAAAATGTTTCATTTACCTATCCAGAAACTGGAATAAAAGCCTTAGACAACATCAACTTAAATATCCAAGCGGGACAAACTGTCGCGATAATCGGTAAAACAGGTTCTGGGAAAAGTACGCTTGCCAATCTACTATTACGCATGTATGATACTGATAGCGGTAAAATCAGCTATGATGGTATAGATATCAAAGATTACGATTACGCGCATTTGCGTCATCAGATTGGTTTTGTTCCACAGCAAGTGTTTTTATTTTCCGACACTATTGCAAATAATATAGCATTTGGACTGGACAAAAACAGCGAGGAAGAAATTGAAACAGCCGCCAAACAAGCTGCCGTTTACGAAAATATAAAAGGCTTTGAAGAAGGCTTCAACACACATATAGGCGAACGCGGGATTACACTTTCGGGAGGTCAAAAACAACGTGTTTCAATTGCGCGTGCTTTAATTAAGAATCCAGATATTTTAGTTTTTGACGACTGTCTTTCTGCGGTAGATACCAAAACGGAAGAAGAAATATTGAGCAACCTAAGTAAGATTATGCAAGACAAAACATCCATTTTTATTGCGCATCGAATCTCAACTATCAAAAATGCTGATCATATAATTGTGTTAGAAAACGGTAAAATCGTGGAAGAAGGAAACCACGAATCTTTACTTGCGCTAGGCGGAGAATACGCTGATCTTTACGACAAACAATTATTACAGGCTCAAGAATAAATTATATGGATATTTAAAGTATAATTGTTATTTTTCACCAAACAATTATACTTTAAATTAATGAAATTAATTTTCCTTTTTCTAGCTCTAACTATTTTTCAAGTTTCTAGCGCGCAAGTAAGTGACTTTCCGAACGTAACAGCAGGAAATTTCAATATTACATCGGAGAATTTAGATTCAAACGCTGTCGCAGTTGTGCTATTAGAAACTGGAAAGACGCATTTGGATATTAGCGATCGCGACCGTGCCTTACGTGTCTACCACCGCTACAAGGCTCGCATAAAGATATTATCCCAAGAAGGATTTGACCACGCCAATTTCACTCTTCCACTTTATAGTTTTGGTAAAAATTTCGAATATACAGAAGAGGTTACTGGTAAAACATACAATTTGGAAAATGGGCGAATCACCGAAACATTATTAGAACGCAAAAACATCATTACAGAAAATAAAAGTGAATTTCTAAAGCTTACTAAATTTACCCTACCAAACATAAAAGTAGGTTCTATCATTGAGATTGAATACTATATTGTCTCACCCGATATTTTTAATTTCAGAAGTTGGGAATTTCAAACCGATATACCCAAAATTCGGAGTGAATACAATGTGCGCATCCCGTCTATGAGCAATTATAATGTAACTTTAAAGGGTGCCCTAAAATTAGAAAACACGAAGACTAATAGAGAAACAGGCTGTATTGTTGTCATGGGACAGCGTCTAGATTGCTCCAATATCACGTATACGATGAACAATATTCCTGCTTTCAAGGAGGAAGCATATATGCTTTCGCCAAAAAACTATATTTCTGCTATTAATTTCGAATTGGTCGAAATGGCTAATCCAAATGGTGGTGTGGACAAATATACCAAGGCTTGGAAGGACGTGGATATTGAATTGATGACCGACAAAAGCTTTGGAGGACAGCTCAAAAAAGTTGATTTTATAAAGCAAAAACTGGATCCTAAAATACTTGCTGTAACGGATAATTACCAACGTGCTTCTGAGGTTCACCGTTGGATTTCCAAGAATATTCGATTAAATAATGTGTATGGTAAATATAGCCAACACGGCATAGAGGATGCATTAGAAAGCAAAAGTGGAAATGTCGGTGATATTAATTTGGCTTTAATCGCTGCATTCAACGCGGCAGAATTAGAAGCATACCCCGTTATTATTTCCACGCGAAACAATGGCTTGCCGCATGATTTGCATCCCGTTTTATCTAATTTCAATTATATCATAGCTGCTGTGAAGCTAAATGATGAATTTGTGTTGGTAGATGCGACAGATCCGTTGATTGGATTTGGTCAACTGCCGCTTCACTGTATCAATGGCCGAGGACGTATAATTTACTCACGCAAATCCTCAGAATGGATTGAACTGACGAATAAAGAAATTTCCATCACCGAATATTCTTTCAAAGGAAAATTAGATCTGGATGGTAAACTAAAAGGTACACTCTTCATTGTCAGCAATGGTCTAGATGCGTTGCAGAAGCGTAAAGAAATTCTAAATTTCCCGAGTATTGAGGAGTATGCCGAAAATTTTGACGAAAAACAGTCGCATTTGCAAATCTTAAGTTCAAAAGTTGAGAATGTTGACAATCCCGATCATATGCTATCCGAAGAATACGAAGTTGAAATAAATGTCGCATCGCCATTGAAAAATGGTCATGTGCAATTTAACCCAATTTTTATTTCACGTATCAACAAAAATCCTTTTAACCTAGATGAGCGTAATTATGACGTGGATTTAGGTGCAAAAGATACCGAAAAGCATTTCATTGAAATAGAATTACCTGAAGGTCTAACATTCAAACAAGCTCCCAAAAGAGTAAATATGGCGCTACCCGAGAATTCAGCCCGTTATCAATACATCAGTAATATTAACGAGAACAAATTGACGGTTACGCAACAACTCATGTTAAACAAAGCGATTTATACGAGCGAAGAATACTTTGGCTTAAAGGAATTATTTTCACGAATAATTCAACATATGCAGATTGATCACGAATTTAATTACCAAACAAAATAATGCGTTTAAAATTATTATTCCTACTCAGCTATATACTTTCAGGTGTCGCTTTATTTGCGCAGGATTATGGGGTGGAACTTATCCCTAATAGCCTAAAAAGTCGCGCTACAGCCGTTTTGCGCAATGAGCATATCAGTCTTGACATGAAAGCTGAAAACAATATAACAGAAACAGTAACACGGGCTATTACTATTCTCAATCAATCTGGTGAAGATTATGCACAGCTTACGCTTTATTACGATAAAAGTAAAGTCATAAAGGATATAAAAGGATTAGTATACGATGAATTTGGGAAGCAAATAAGCAAGTTTGGGCAAAAAGATTTTAAAGATTACAGCGCAACTGATGGCGTGAGTATGTATGGCGATCTGCGTGTAAAGCATTACGCGCCTAGTATGACTGTATACCCATACACGATTGTGTACAGCTACGAAATCAAACATGCGCAGAACTTATTTATTCCGTATTGGTATCCCAACCGTAATAGCGATTTGGCTGTAGAAAAAAGCACGTATCAATTTAGTTGCAAGCCTGATCTAAAGCTGCGTATCAAAGTAGAAAACCTACAACAAGAGGCTAATATAACTTCTGACGAAAAAGGAAAAACTTACACTTGGTCTGCTTCAGCATTAAACGCCAGAAAAATAGAGCCCTTCTCGCCTATCGAAAATCCAAATAAAATTATTGTAAAGATTGTGCCCGAGACTTTTCAATATTACAAAAGAAGAGGTAATGTGAGCGATTGGAAAGACCTAGGTAAATGGATTCATGATGAATTATTGGTAGGAAAGCAAGATTTACCAGCTGCGACAGTTGAGAAAGCGAAGCAAATCGCCAGTCAATATGACAATCCAAAAGACAAGGCAAAGGCATTGTACAAATATATGCAAGACAAGACGCGCTATATCAGTATACAAATCGGAATTGGCGGTTTAGAACCCTTTCCGGCGTCATATGTAGACAAACTTGGTTATGGTGACTGTAAAGCGTTGGTAAATTATATGCAAGCGTTATTAGCTGCTGTAGACATTCCTTCATTGTATTGTGTGGTGGAAGCTGGCAATCAAAAAATAAGTTTGGATGAAACTTTTGCAAATGCCGTAGATGGAAACCATATTATTTTGTGCGTACCATTTGAAAACGACACCACTTGGCTTGAATGTACGAGCAACAAAAGTCCTTTCGGGTATTTGGGTGATTTTACGGATGATCGCCTTGTATTGGCTTGTACAGCAGAAGGAGGAAAAGTTTTGCGCACACAGACCTACCCTGCTACTGAAAGTTTACAACTGCGCAAAAATGAATTTAAAGTATCCAAAGACGGTAGCTTAGACGGAACAGTAGCGACTTCATTTTCGGGATCACAATTCGAAAATCATTTTCACAATATGTTCAACAGCCTGCCAGATCAAAATAAACAGTTGAAGAAATATTATGATGTCAACAATATTGCTTTCAACAAAATCGACTACAAAGTCAATTCGGAGGCAGCACCTATTTTAGAAGAAAATCTTGCCGTTAATATCCGCAACTATGTGGTAAAGAATGGTAATAGCTATATTTTCACACCGAATATTTTTAACGCACAACGCAATATTCCCGAATCAAGAAACAGAGCTAATCCATTGTATATAAATCGGGGGTATACAGATATTGATGAATCTGAATTTATTTTCGAAGAAAAATTAAAAGGTTTTCTAATTCCGGTAAATGAAATTATTGAAAGTCCGATGGGAAAATATGAGTTGAAAATATCATCGGATGGGCAAAAGGTAAATTATTATCGTAAATTAGAAATCAAAGACGGAACTTATTCCGTTGATGACTACCAAACGTATTTTGATTTCATATCCAAAGTAGCAGCACACGATCGTATACGCTACACGATTAATATTGCAGAAGAAAAATAATCTTCTGAATTTGGGGCATTAGCTCATTTGGCTAGAGCGCTTCGCTGGCAGCGAAGAGGTGATCGGTTCGAATCCGATATGCTCCACATAACTTAAATTTTTAAAACAAACTGCATAAAAATGGCCAAAACAAAATGTTTTAGCCATATTAATAATACAGTATGAAGTATTGTTATGCTATACGTACGTTAGTAGCGTTTAGTCCGTTACGTCCTTGTTCTACATTATAAGTAACTTCATCATTTTGTCTGATGTTGTCAACTAATCCTGTCATGTGTACGAATAAGTCTTGACCACCATCTCTTGGTGTAATAAATCCAAAACCTTTTGTTTCGTTGAAAAATTTTATTGTTCCTTGTTGCATTTTTGTAATGTATTAAAATAAATAAATTTGTTAAGGCATAAAGCCATTCCTTTTAAGATCTTTCAATCTTAAATAATCATTCGTTAACTAAACGTGAAAAGAATTAAATGATTTTGAAGGAAACAAATTCAAATAGTTACTTCATCAAATTAGATGATAACATTAGCCAAGTAAAGCGAAAACTAAAAAAGAAGAGTAAACTATTCGGTTCTAGAGAAGCAAGGCAAAGCCTGATTATACTCAAATATAACATTAATTATTTGATATACAATTTTTTATTTATATTAAACTTCTATTATCAGTTTAGTTATCAATATTGTTGAGAAATGAATTTTCAATCTTCTAGTTTTTCAACTGGTTAGAGCACCTCGCTAGACGAAAATGATGATAGATTAATTCATATAATTTACTTATGACAAAGTTGAGAAAAAAATTATGATAATAACAACAACCAATAGTATTGAAGGTTCTACGATAAAAAAATATCTTGATCCAATAACAAAAAATATTGTAATAGGTTCAAACGTGCTTTCAGACATTGGAGCTAATTTTATGGATTTTTTTGGAGGGAGAGTAGATACATTTGAGAAAAAGCTAAGTGCAATTTATCTCGATGTTATCGAAGCTTTAAAAGTAGAAGCAAAGAAGAGAAGGGCAAACGGATTAGTCGGTCTATCAATCGATATTGATGAAATTTCTGGAGGTGGAAAACAAATGTTTATGATCACAGCAACGGGTACTCCAGTAATCTTATCGACAATTGATAACTTCGAGCTAGAATCAAATAAAACAATTACAGGATCATACTTATCAGATAAGTTCATGCGAAAAAAATATTAGAAACTGGATATTCCTTAAATTCTATAAGTATAAAAGAGCTTGATTTTATTATTCAATCGAAGTTCGTTGAATTCGCACCATATTTAGTTAATTTTCTTTACAGTAAGTTATCAGATGAATACAACACATACGAAAAACATAAAAAGGTCTTATACTATTTCAGCATAATAAATAGTTCAATATCAAAAGATATTCTTTACAATAAACTTAAGGACGAATCATTAGCCTATTGGGAAAAAGATAGAATTTTAAAGGCTATAATAGAACGGGCATAATTGATTATTCAAGAGCTATCAAATTTTTAAACGAAAATGATAAGTATCTAAAAATTGCAGCATTATTTATTTTAAATGAATACCCTGAAATTATTAATGATGAGATAGTTGCAAATTTAAAAAGTCTATCTGGTGAAAATCTTCTATCATTTTTTCAGTATGATGCAGAATATAGAATAGAAAAAGGTTTACTTGGAAATAAAGAAATTTGGTTATGCGTTTGTAATAATACTAATAAAAAAAGCGACGACATTTGCATTCATTGTAATAGAGATAAAAAAGGCATTAATACTACAACTGGTATCACACCAAAAAAAGTACAATCATCGATCAATGAAAGGCTTGCGGTTTTGGAAACACTATAAAAATTAATTATTATATTACTTTACTATATGCAAATTTTAATAATTGGATCTAGAAAACAATTCACTCCTCAAATTTATCTACAGGCTTATAAATTCTTTTAGGTGGATCAAATTTTAACGTCCATTCTATAAAAGTTAGCACCCCCATAAATTCAATCTTTTTACCATCACCTTCTATATAAGTATTTCCTTTTTTAAGTAGCACAATTGGAGCACGCTTCTTTTCCTTCCAACGGTATGGTGTATAGTGATTATCTCCGATAAGCGTATCGCCTTTTATATCCCCATTTATTTCACCTACTACAGGAGCAATACCTCCTTTTGTATGGGTTTATGTACCAAAGAATCTATTTTCGTATCTGACTAATCGTAGCCTTAAAGTATCCCGACCATCCACATGCATATAGTATTCTTCATGCTGATTAGATGATTTATCCGAATTACAGCCAAAGCACAATAACAAAAGAAAAATAGAGAAACGTATCATATATGAAAGTACGGATTTTATCAGTAAACAAAAAAGGAAGCTTTCGCTTCCTTCTATTTTATCTTGTTCTAGTAGATCTGTTTCGATTTCCTCCAGCACTTGCTCCGGGTTTGGAGCTTCCTCCACCTGCAGCATTTCGTTCTTGATTTCTTCGACGCTCTTTACTTGTAGGTTTTGTTTTCTTTTTATGGCGAAAATCAGGTTTCGCACCTTCTTTTGGTTGCTCTTTTGCTCCTCCTTTTTTGCCTTTACCTTGCGTACCAGCAAATTGATTTTTCTGCACGAACTGTGGTGACATACTCAATCCTTCCATTACCTCTACAGGTAATTCAAAGCCAATTGTATATTGAATATCCTTGATATATGGAATTTCTTCCACGTCACACAGTGAGATCGCAAAACCAGATGCTCCTGCCCTTCCCGAACGACCGATACGGTGCACGTAAGATTCTGGCAAGTTTGGCAATTCATAATTGATCACATATTGCAACAAATCAATATCGATACCACGAGCCGCAATATCCGTAGCGACTAATACTTTAATATCCTTTTTCTTAAAAGCTTCCAATGCATTTTGACGTGCGTTCTGGGATTTATTACCGTGGATAGCTGCTGCTGAAATATCGTTCTTGTGCAACAACTTCACCAAACGATCCGCACCATGTTTGGTACGCGAGAACACCAAGACATTGTTATCTACACGTGTATTCAACAACTGCAATAATGCTTTTGGCTTATTTGCCTTTTCGATATAATATAATGTTTGTTGGATTGTCTCGGCAGTAGTTGATTCCGGTGTTACTTCTACTTTTACGGGATTATGCAAAATAGAATCCGCTAAAGCTTGGATTTGCTTAGGCATAGTCGCCGAGAAAAACAACGTTTGTCTCTTATCAGGCACTAAAGATAAAACACGCTTTACATCGTGTATAAACCCCATATCCAACATCCTATCCGCTTCATCCAATACTAAGATTTCAATCTTATCCAACCACACGATTTTTTGGGATACCAAATCCAATAAACGCCCTGGTGTAGCCACTAAAATATCGACACCTTGACGCAATTGTTGTACTTGACTAAATTGGTTCACACCACCAAAAATAACAGCATGTTTCAATTTAAGATTCTCACCATACGCCTCGATGGATTCGTTGATTTGAATAGCTAATTCGCGCGTAGGCGTCAAAATCAATGAACGTATAGTTCCACGTTTGTGGTCTTTTGGTCTATGACTATTTAATAATTGTAAAATAGGAATAGAGAATGCAGCTGTCTTACCTGTACCCGTCTGCGCACAGCCTAGCAAGTCATTACCATTTAATACTTCAGGAATAGCCTGCTCTTGAATCGGTGTTGGATTTTGATAACCTTGTTTGTCTAGCGCATCCAAAATAGGCGCACTTACTTTTAAATCTTTGAAAGTCTTCATGTAATGTATTTTGAGGAACTTTCAATCTTAAAAGAAAGAGCCTCCATAAATTATTGTTGAATCACGGCTTATCACAAAAGCATAATCCAATATTTAAAAAACAAAAGCCGCCAAGAAGAAACTTAGCGGCTTTGTGATATTGTTAGGTAAACCTTAGTTTTGCTCAGCAGGAACTACTGAAACGTAAGATTTGTTGTTAGCTTTTTTGCGGAATACAACTGTACCAGCAACAAGAGCGAACAAAGTATGGTCTTTACCAATACCAACGTTAGCGTCAGGATTGTGAACAGTTCCACGTTGACGTACGATGATATTTCCAGCGATAGCTTGTTGACCACCAAAAATTTTGATACCTAATCTCTTACTGTGTGACTCACGGCCGTTCTTAGAACTACCCGCACCTTTTTTGTGTGCCATTTCTTTATCTTAATTTAAGACTTGCGTCTGATTAAAAAATTCGATTATAAACTGATACCAGTGATCTGGATTTTAGTGAATTGTTGACGGTGACCGTTTTTCTTTTTGTAGCCTTTACGACGTTTTTTCTTGAAAACGATAACTTTATCACCTTTTAAATGAGACAAAATCGTTGCTGAAACTTTAGCACCTGAGATACTTGGAGCACCTACAGTGAATTTGCCGCCATCTTCTGCCAACAATACTGTGTCAAATTCAATACTAGCGCCTTCTTCTCCTTGTAAACGGTGTACAAAAAGATATTGGTCTTTTGCAACTTTAAATTGCTGTCCTGCTATACTTACTATTGCGTACATTGTTATTTATTTAAATTTCTTTAATGAGTTGCAAAGATAAGACATAATTTTCAGGTATACAATTATTTTTTTCTTTTCGAAAATGACTATACGATACAAACTCTTTTACAGAAAAAAATTAAAAGATTCAATGACTGAATTCTACGTGCTTTCGAACGAAGCTATCGAATAGAAAAATCTAAAATATAGTTCTCTCCCTTAGTGGAGATGACGAGATATTCAGGAAATCATCCCAAAAATATTAAAACCTAAGATATTCGTTTAGTATTCAGCGCTAAAGCCCATTCTTTGTGGTGACAACGTGGACAAACCGCATCTATCGCTATTAATTCTTCTTCTACTCTACCACAAAACATACAAGCACATGGTTTATTTATGGGTAAAGTTTTGATTGCTTTATATTGACTAGGAAATAATGGCAATCCATATTTAACATCATCGTCAGGATAAAATAAAACACTTAATGTTGCGTCTGTCTCAAGTAACGCATAACGTACTTGTCCCAAATGTTCTACCGATTGATTTCGAAGTTCTGCAAAAAATTCCATTTGAGAGAAATCAGAATCTTTTTCATGTTTGATATCAAACATCCCATGATGAACAATAACCATAGACTTCCCCTCTAGCAATTCATGTAGAAATTTCCAACGCGCACTCAACATGGTCACTCCCTTATATAACACCAAAATCGTAAAAAGAACAGTCACACCATACAGCAAAGGCACCTCTTCTTGAAACATCGGATCTCCTGCCGCAGATCCCATCCCTAAAATAATAGCTACTTCAAAAAGCGTCAATTGACGTACCCCCCTTCGTCCAGACAACCTTAACACCAACAAGATGACCACAAACATAATGCAGGTGCGGTATAATATTTCTAACAAAAATTCAGCCTCCATAATTTAAGCTTTTACAACTATTTCTCGTATTCCAAATTTTTAATTGCTTTCAAAATATCAACACCTTTTCCTAATACAGGCTTGAACAAATCACCTTTTTCTTTCACCCTGTCCAAAGCATTGAATATCGTGAAATCAGAAGGTTTCAAACCAGACCTGACTTCCTCCCAAGTTAATGGCATAGAAACTGTCGCCTCTTTTTTAGGTCGCAGGCTATAAACACTAGCCAAGGTTTGTCCACGACGATTTTGCAAATAATCAAGATATATTTTGCTCTTATCGCGTTTTTGCAAACTTCTTTCCAATGTGGTCAATTTTGGCAATTTTAGTTGTACCATTTGCATCAGCACATGTCCAAAATCTTTAACCTGATCAAATGTATATTTCGCATTCATCGGAATATATATGTGCATACCTGTACTTCCGGACGTCTTTGGATAGCCTTCAATTCTCCCTTGATCCAAAATTAACTTTACAGCTTGGGCTACCTCAATTACATCTTCAAACGAATTATTATCCGAAGGATCTAAATCCAACACCAAATAAGATGGCTTATCAAGGTTTGATATTTTACTCGTCCAAGGATTAAATTCTATACAGCCTAGATTATTCAAATAAGCCATTGTTGCTTTATCGTTGCAAATCATGTAATCAATATATTTGTCCGTGCTTTCCGAGTATACTTCCTGTGTGGGAATCCAATTTGGGGTTTCGTCTGCCGCGTCCTTTTGGTAAAAACTCATCCCATCAATTCCATTTGGAAAACGATTTAAGGATTGTGCACGATCCTTGAGATGTGGCAAAATAAATGTTGCCATGCTTTGGTAATAATCTATAACCATAGACTTGCTTATCTCCAATTCGGGGAAATAAATCTTGTCTTGATTAGTTAGTTTCAATTGTTGCCCCCCAATCTTTTTGGTTACATCTCTCTTCTTAATAGAAGACTTCGATGAAGTGGAAATATTCATAGGTGTATTTTTTTCTGCGGTTTTTAATTCTTCATCGGCAGAAAAATAAACTGTTGTAGATTCTTTGTCCTCTCGCAAATGCAAAAACACGGGATGACGATAAATCAGATCATTTGTGAGTTCAGTAAACTTAATTTCAGCGACCAACTCTGGCTTGATCCAAGTTGTCTTACCATTGGTTTTGGGAACTTTTTGAAACGGTGATGATTTTCGTTCTAAAGGCAACATTTTGCTGTGTAATTCGTTCAAATCTTTCTCTTTGAATCCTGTTCCAACATGCCCACAAAACACCAGCTCATCGTCCAAGTATTTCCCCAATACCAACGAACCAAATTTATTGCGCGACCCTTTGGCCTCTGTAAACCCACAAATCAAAGCTTCCTCTGTTTGTTGAATTTTGATTTTCAACCATTCTGAACTTCGTACATTAGAAGTATAATACGAGTCTATCTTTTTTGCTATTATCCCTTCTAAGCCTAGATTTTGTGCTTCTTTGAAAAATGCTTTTCCATTTTCCAGCACAAAATCATGATATTGGATGACTTCATTAGCCACCAAGGCTTCACTCAGTAATTCTTTACGTTGTAAATACGTTAACTCTTGCGTAGAATGTCCATTGAGCCACAATAAATCGAACACTTGAAATACGACAGCCTGTTGATCATCATCTAAATTTTGAATACGATTGAAACTTGGCTTGCCACTTGAATCATACGCTACAATTTCGCCATCCAGCACCATCTCATAAGATTGCAACTTCAGTGCATTAAATATTTTAGGGAATTTTCTAGAAAAATCAAGTCCGTTTCGGGAGTAAAATTGCGTTTTGTCATTACGCAGATCAGCTATCGCTCTGTACCCATCCCATTTAATCTCAAAAGCCCAATCCTCACCGTCAAAAGGTTTTTTCGAAACTTTGCAAAGCATCGGCGTGATGGTTTCGGGAAGTTTTTTTTCTTGAGTTGTGCGAGAGTTGGTAAGTTTTATAATTTTCTCTTTGGACGAAGAATTGCCTTTACTTTTTCTTTTATTTCCTAGATAAGCAGTCACTTTAGAATCTGAAGCAGCATAATTTTCTGCGTCGTACTTCTTTGATACAGCAAACTTATCATTATGTTTTATTAATAACCACGCATTGTCTTGATCTCCATTTTTAATCTTTACTAACGCAAATTCTCCTTGTAATTTTTCTCCATAAAGAATAATTTTCACAGATCCATCATCCAATTCTTCCTGCCTCAGCTTGTCTTGCGGTTTTCCTTTGGTCTTATTAAGGGGCACATAATATCCTTTATCCCAAATTTCAACCTCTCCCGCCCCATAATTTCCTTTAGGAATCGTTCCTTCAAACGTCCGGTACGCAAAGGGATGATCTTCGACCATCATCGCCAAACGCTTGTCATCCGGGTTGAGCGAAGGACCTTTGGGCACTGCCCAACTTTTGAGCACACCATCTACCTCCAACCTAAAATCATAATGCAACCGCGATGCGGCATGACGTTGCACTACGAATTGTAGTTTTTTGCCCTTTCGGGATTTTTTCCCTTCGGGTTCAGATGTCTCCTTAAAATTTCGTTTTTGGTTATATTCTTCTAACCCCATAGTAAACCAAATTTTCTAGCCTGTGTTTTTCTTACCTTTCTCCAAACTTGCTTTCAACATAGCCATCAAGTCTGAAGCTTTTGCATCTTGCTCTTTTGCTGGCGCAACTTTGATTTTTTTTCCTTTCGCTTTCTGCTTGATGATTTTCAACAATTGAGCATTGTAGGTGTCTTTATAATCTTTTGGTTCAAAAGGCTTAGCTAAAGATTTAATCAATGATTCTGCCAATTTCAATTCAGCAGCTTTTGGAATTGCTTTTCTGATCGGAATATTTAAATCCGAATAACTTCGCAACTCCTCAGGATAACGCATACGATTCAACATCAACATTTTGTTGTCATAAGGTCTAATCAAAGCCAAGATTTCACGTTCTCGCATTACAAATGATCCTATTCCTCCCATTTTGGTTTTTAACAATGCTTTCAGCAATAGGTTGTATGCAGCCTCGCCATTCTTCTGTGGTTCTAAGAAATATGGCGTTTCGAATAAGGCAGAATCTATTTCCGCTTCTTTTACGAATTGAGAGATAGAAATAATCTTTGATTTTTCAGGACTAGCAGCTTCAAAATCTTCATCCTCCAAAACGATATATTTTTCTTCCATTTTATAGCCCTTTACAATATTCTCCCAAGCTACTTCTTTGCCCGTTTCTTCATTGACGCGCTTATAGCGAATATTATTTAAATCTTTTTTGTCAAGCATATCCAAATCCAATGTACTTGACTCTGTCGCCGAGTAGACTTTTATGGGGATATTGACTAAGCCAAATCCAATTGCTCCATTCCAAATTGCTCTCATAATGATCTATTTTTATTGCAGTCTTTTTTTGAGTAAGCACAGAACACCTATTTCCTCCACCGACAAATCTTGATTCCTTTTCAATAGCCTATTCACTTCTTTTTTAAAATAAGCCAAAGTTTTCCCTTTCGTATAGTTATCTATAATACGAGGATCAATGTAGGACTTGCGTGCTATAGCTGGCGTATTACCTAATCGCTCACTTACCTTTATAACCGCTTCGCGTATGTTTTTGTTTAATTTTCGTTGATCAATCTCCTCAATAGCACCTAATTCATCCAAACTCATTGCAGCAATGACAGTTCCAGCCCAAGTACGAAAGTCTTTAGCAGAAAATTCAGGTCCCATGATAGCACGGATATACGCGTTTAGGTGCTGGCTCTTTACATCTTGGATGTTACCGTTTTCGTCGATGAATTTAAAAATTTCGTAACCAGGAAGCTCATCTATCTCTCGTACAATTCGAGCCAATTGCGCGTTCGCAATTAATTTCTCCTGAGGCTGAGCAGCTTTTCCCACATACGTGAATATCAACTTATCTCCATCAATTTTTAAATGTTTTGACCGCAAGGTTGTTAGCCCATAACTTTTATTTTGCTTCGCGTAGGTTTCATTTCCAGGACGAAAAAAAGCTATATCCAACAACCGAACCATACAGGCTAACACTTTCTTTTGATCTAACTTCCGTTTTCGTAAATGCTGTGCGGTTATATTGCGCATATGTGGTAACTTATTTGCAAACTGCAATATGCGATCAAATTTTTTTTGCTCTTGGCGCAATCTATAATTACTGTTGTAAATGTATTGTTTCCTTCCTTTCGCATCATAACCAGTAGCTCTAACTTTTGCCCGTGGCGAAGCATTAATTTCTACCTCAGTCCAGGCAGGTGGAATTACTAATGATGTGAAAAAAGAAAGCAATTTTTCATCCTGCACAGACCTTCCTTCTGCATCTATATAAGAAAATCCCCTGCCGCGTTTTATTCGATAAAATTTCATTTGCTACTGTTTTATAATCCGCTTACACCTTATAAACTAATCAGTAATGAAAAAGTTCTGATCCATCAGCATCTATTTATTCGACAAGTTCTATATTGTTTTTTAATAAATTTAAAATATTAATAAAATTTTTATTAACTAAAACACGCTTTAAATCATCAAACAATCGATTGTCTTTCCATATATTTGCGCCACCTATTAACTAAAAAACTTAACAAACAAAATATGTGTGGAATTGTCGGATATATCGGACACAATCAAGCATATCCTTACCTAATTGGTGGTTTAAAAAAATTAGAATACCGAGGATATGACAGCGCAG
>NZ_VIQM01000039.1 GCF_008520265.1 Sphingobacterium cavernae | reverse complement strand
TCATTAACAATCCGAACTGGATGTGATTTGGAAACCAATTCATCCAGGCTTGGAGGAATTGCCATGATCTGGTCTTGATAATAAGGTTTAAAAACAGGTACTCTTTTGCTCATAAAACAATCTGATTTCAGCTTAAAGGTATGAAAATCAGGTGATTAAAGCAAATAATATGAGTGATAAAATACAAAAAAGAGGCTGCCTATTTTGAGACAGCCTTTTTCTCATAGGTAGAATTGAAAGTTTACCAAATAAGAATTCTTTGTTCCTTTGGAACGTATAATTTATCACCTTCTTTTGTGCCGAAAGCTTCATGGAATGCATCCAAATTAATAATTGGCGCGAAAGCTCTGTATTGCGCAGGCGAATGTGGATCGGTTTTTACTTGGTTGATTACAAACGCATCTGTTGTTTTCGTACGCCAAATCGTTGCCCAAGACAGGAAGAAACGTTGTTCTGGTGTAAAACCATCTATCATACCTGGATTACCTTTATCTTGCAAGTACATTTTCAAAGCGTCAAAAGCTACTGAAGAACCACCCAAATCACCGATGTTTTCACCCAAAGTGAAACGGCCATTTACGAATACACCTGGTACTGGTTCATATTTTTCGAATTGCGCCACTAAAGCATCAGCAGCTGCCTCAAATTTAGTACGGTCTTCTTCAGTCCACCAGTTATTCAAGTTTCCATCACCATCGTATTGAGAACCTGAGTCATCAAAACCATGCGATAATTCGTGACCAATTACAGCACCGATACCACCAAAATTGACTGCTGCGTCTGCGCGGTAATCATAGAAAGGAGCTTGAAGGATAGCTGCTGGAAATACGATCTCATTGTTTAGTGGGCTATAATACGCATTTACTGTCTGAGGAGACATTCCCCACTCCTCTTTGTCTACAGGCTGTCCTTGTTTTGCGAGATTCTGCTCAAATCTCCATTTGTTGATTGCACTAATATTTTCGTACAATGAAGTACCAACTGCCAATTGCGAATAATCTTTCCATTTGTCTGGATAACCGATTTTCACAGTAAACTTAGATAATTTGTCCAAAGCGCGTTCTTTCGTAACTGGAGACATCCATTCTAAGTTCTTGATGTGAATCTCGAACGATTTGATTAGGTATTTAACTAATTCTTCGCATGTTGCTTTGGCTTCTTCAGGGAAATGTTTCTCTACATACAATTTACCTAGCAATTCGCCGACATTACCATTTACAAACTCTAAGCCACGTTTGTCTAAACTTCTTTGTTCTGCTTGACCTCTTAATTTGCGGCCATAGAAGTCAAAAGATAATTTATCAAGTTCTTCTGTTAAATAGGAAGTTGCACCATTTACTACATGGAATTTCAAATAATCTTTGATGACAGGAACATTTTTCTCTGTTAAGATTTGATCAAGATTTTGGAAATATTTTAATTCTCCTATGATTACTGTATCCGCTTTAAAGCCTACTTCTTTCAAGAATCCAGCTACATCTACGTTTTTGACTAATTTATTTAAATCAGATACAGCTACCGGATTATAACGCTTTTGTGCATCACGAGATTCTTCTACTGTTTTCAAATTTGCAGCAATCGCTTTCTCAAAAGCTATAACTTTTGCTCCTTTTAAGTCCTTCGTTTTTGGGTCTACTTTTCCGTAAAGTATATTGATGAATTCAGAATAATCAGCTAATGTTTTTCTATTTGCCTCATCGTCTTTTTGGTAATAAGTACGACCAAGTCCTAAAGAACCACCACCTAGATAAACTGTATTAATTTTTGAATTTTTCAGATGCGTACCTACATAACCACCATAGAAAGGATTTCCGCCTTCACGTCCATATTTTGAGAAATATGCCGTTAGATCCTTTAAATTTTTAATGGCATTAATATCGGACAATCTTTGTTGAATTGGCTTTAAAGCAACTTTATTACGCGTTTCGAAGTCAACGTATGATTTGTACAAATCGGCAATTTTTTGGCCATCCGAACCTCTTGCCTGTGTTTCATTTAATGCTGATTTCAAAATTTCCAATACAGCCAAATCTGTATTTTCACGCAATTCGTCGAATGATCCCCAACGTGCTTTGTCTGAAGGAATTTGAACTGTTTTCATCCAATTTCCGTTGACATAATTGTAAAAATCGTCTTGAGGGCGTACAGACTGATCCATAAATGCTTTATTTATGGCTTTGTACTCTTGGGCAAAAATAAAATTTGATGACAGCAAGGCTGCTGTCAAAACAAAAATTTTCTTCATCTTTATAAGCTTATTTTAAATGATGTAAATGTTATGCAAACATAATTATTTACAGCTTGAATAAAAAGTAACTATTTTGTGTATGTATTTGGAAATTGGCGAAAAAACGTATTTTATTCATATCAAAACCGACATCGATTCAATCATTCTTAAAAAGATCGAGCACGAAATTGTGCATCTGGATGTTCCTGCAAGAATTCCTCAAGAGAATCTAATTGTATACATTAAACAAGAATTACCGAAGTTAATTTCAGCACACAAAAAATCTTTAAATACTTCACTTACCCAGATATCTCTGTTTGATAAGATATACCCAATCAAAATAGAACCAATATTGTCAGCCTATATAAAAAATGAAATTTTATATGGTAATAAGAAGCATTTCAGCACGGCAACAAATCTTGAAAAATTAAAATTCACCCTATTACTAAACTTTATTAACTCAAAATTGTCTTATCTAGAAGAAGATTTGAATTTAATTCTTCCTGAAACTAATCTTAAAAAACTAAAAACAAAATATTATTCAATTTGTCATACAAACGGATACATTACCTATTCGAAAACATTAATTGACAAATCGAAAGATTTTATCACCTACGTCGTAATACGAGCTGTGGGATTTTTTTTAAGATGTTCGAAAGAACAAATTGATGATTTAATAAACAAATATGTTTCAAACCCGAAACATTGCGAAAGAGTATTTAAATATGAGCAGTGACCTAAAAATAGAAATAAGCCCAATTAACGCAGAGGAATTAGCGCAAAATTCTCAGTCGATTATTAGTCAATTAACTGAGGATAGTTTACAGAAGATTCGGGAATATATTTTAGATAATTTGGCCAGTCTGGACGGTGGCCCATCGATTACGCACCTTAGTGTGACTAATCAAAAGTATAATTCTGATACACAGAAAGGATCATTTAGATTGAAATTTCAGATTGACCGCCAATATTGTTGTTCGGATTTGCAAGCCTGCGCCAATGATTATTTAGATTTCGATTTCAGTACGAATGATGACAAACTAGTAGCACGTGCAGCATATTTTGATTGGAGCTTAACAAATTAGCCTATGTGGAGTCAGCCCTACCGATATAAAATTAATGAATCATCGTTTGCACACTATTGGAATGAAGGTGTAGGCGTAGAACTGCTTCAAAAATTAGGATATGTTCCTGATATCGCAATTGCAGAAAAACTTATTCCCTTTCTCTACGAATGGGACAGACATGGCGACCAATTGGTACTTGATCTTCATGATAAGAAAGGATTTGTACAGGGTAATAATTCACTTTCTTCTTATTTGAATCATGAACAACTGCCAACCGAGGAAAAGCTAATTTGGGATGAATTCTTTGCAAAGATTGACATTGAACCCAATTGGTTAGATCAAGAAAAATTAAAATTTGGTTCTGAACTTTCACGACGCGCGGGTCTTTCGGCTTTGATAGTTTTGCGGGATTATTGCCTTATGGGCGGCTATGAATCAGCAGCTATCAATAAGCCATTAATCTATACAGGAGCTTTAAAAAAAGGTGCTGTTAAAAGGTTAAATGACACTGTCAATTTTTGGGTAAATATTACCAAAGAAGGAGGCTTAGAACAAAACTCTGAAGGATTTCGCCAGATATTTTTGACTCGTTGTATCCATTCATATTCGCGTATTAGTATATTAAAGCGTACAGATTGGGATTCTAATAAATGGGGTATACCGTTGAATACGTGGGATATGCTGGCTACAAATCTGGGGTTCTCATTGGTGTTCTTAGTTGGGTTACGTAAAATCGGAATTCAGCCTTCTCCAAAAGAAGTTGATGGGTTATTTCACTTTTGGAAATATGTCGGTTCCTTGTTAGGAATTCCTTTAGCATTGTTGCCCGAAAATGAAAATGAAGCCATTGAAGCACTTTATCTTTGGACAATGACGCAAAGAGAAGGCGACGAAGATAGTAGATCCTTAGCTGATGCACTTAAGGAAGAGCCCGTACTGGCACATTATCCCAAAAATAAATTAATGCGCTTGATGATGCGTGAAGTGCATTTGTTTTATAATAATTTCTTGTTAGGTGAATATTCTTGTAAACTTTTAGGATTATCAAATACAAAAATCGGACGATTTGGATTGGTTAATATATGGAAAACAAGACAAAATGAACGAACTATTGTTGACGAGGAAACTCGTTTGCAATCTATACACTCTGGCGGCGAAGAACAAGAAAGAGTCCGTATGATTTACCAAGAATTTAACAATAGTCAGAGTAATCCTTCATCTCTAAAACTGTAATAAGCTGTATCAGTAAAAATAATATGGTCATTCACCTTGATGTCCATTATTTTTGCTGAATCATTGATTTTATTAGTCAATAGTTTATCTGCTTGGCTAGGTCGAAGTGTGCCCAAAGGGTGATTGTGAATTAGTATCATCGAATTCGCTTTTGATTGTAATGCGTGACGTAGAATAATACGTACATCAACAGGCGTAAAATCATTTCCGCCGCGTCCGATTAATTGCGTATCCAATACCTTACAACCCTTATTGAGATAAAGTACCCAAAATTCCTCGTGCGGAATATCTTGCAAATTGGCTCTAAAACATTCGTATACACGTTTGCTACTATTCAGTACGGGCACATCGACGACTTGCTCATCTCTCCTACGCCGCCCCAATTCTAGTGCTGCAATGATTCTTATTGCTTTTGCTTCACCGATTCCCCTGTAGACGCATAAATCATTAACTTCTTTTTTGGATAAGGCATTTAAGTTGTTATTTACATCCTTTAGGATGCGGCGACAAAGCTCAACTGCAGTTTGGGTTGTTGAGCCCGAACCTATAAGAATTGCTAACAACTCTGCATCGGTTAGTGCCCTCCTGCCTTTCTCCATTAATTTCTCTCTCGGACGATCGGATTCTGCCCATTCGCGGATAACTAATTTTTCCATTTTATAGTTCGTGTGTGCGTATTTAATTGGTTATTATGAATTTACTAAAAAGCATTTAGGTTAACAAATATTAACACAGTCGGAAGTGCCAAGTTTGGTTATTCTTAGGATAAAAATTAGTATATTTGTACCTTGTAAAAAATTTATTTAGCAATGAGTAAAGCAATTATTAAGACAGAAAAAGGCGACATGACTGTACAATTTTATACAGCAGACGCTCCTAATACAGTAGCAAATTTCATTAAATTGGCGAAAGAGGGTTTTTATGATGGTTTGACATTTCACCGTGTTCTTCCTGACTTCGTAATTCAAGGCGGTTGTCCTAATTCACGTGAAGGTGCTTCTGGTATGCCAGGTACTGGTGGTCCAGGTTATAAAATCGATTGTGAATTGACTGGTGAAAACCAATATCATGACCGTGGTGTATTATCTATGGCACATGCAGGTAGAAATACAGGTGGATCTCAATTCTTTATTTGCCACAGCCGTAACAATACAGCACATTTGGATCGTAACCATACTTGTTTTGGTAAAGTAATCGAAAATGTAGATGTAGTTGATGACATTCGTCAAGGTGATCGTATTTTATCAATTGAAGTTATTGAAGGTTAGTATAAACATATTAAATAATGAATTTAAGAGCATTAGTATCAGTAACTGGTAAACCAGGTTTATTCAAATTAATCGGTCAAAATAAAGGTGGTTTTATCTTAGAAACATTAGATAAAGCTAAAATCAAATCTGTAGTAAATCTTAACACGACTAAGATGGCTACTTTGGAAGATATCACAATATACGGTGAGGAAGAAGAAATTCGTCTATTAGATGTTTTGGAAACTATCAAATCTAATGGAGGAACTACACCAGACACGAAAGCAAGCGGCGAGGAATTACGTAACTTTTTCCACGAAGTAGCTCCAGGTCATGATGAGGCTAGAGTTTATACTTCTGATATTAAAAAAATTATTTCTTGGTATAATATTATCAAAGAATTTCCATTATTTGAAGAGGAAGCTCCTGCTCCAATTCAATAATTGTTTTTGATATTTACAGTTTTAAGGGATTTATTTTGAATAAATCCCCTTTTTGTTTTTAAAAACTCTTATATTAAAAGAAAAATAACTAACGTTATATGAAAAAGTTATTTTTAATTCAACTTTGTGCCATCTTGTCGATGGCAACTATTTTTGCGCAAGAAAATTCTGTTTTATGGAAAATATCTGGAAATAATTTAAAAGCTGACTCCTATTTATTAGGTACAATTCATATTTTATGTCCGGAAGATTTCGTCATGCATGATAAAGTTAAACGGGTAATTGGCGAAGTTGATCAAGTGATATTTGAAGTGGATTTGTTTAATCCAGAAAATACAGATTTAATGCAACAAAGAATGATGCGTCCTACTCAAGATTTTCTGAGTAATTTAAAGTCTGATCAGATTCAATTAATCGACAGTGTGCTGACAGCGAATCAATTATCTATTAAAATGTTCGATATGTTGCACCCAGCAATGATAATGAGTCTTTTGACATTAAAATCATTTAACTGCCCTAATCCAATGGAGTTTAAGTCTGTAGAAAATGAAGTTCATAAATTAGCAGAGGGTAAAAATATTGCGGATTTGGAAACAATAGAATTTCAGATGGAAATGTTGAGTAAGATTGCTACTCCTGAGTATTTCTATAATTATTTAAAACTTTATGATGAGGCTGGTAAATTGACACAACAAATGGTTGCAGCTTACAATAAGCAAGACTTATCCATTCTTGAAGAAGTAATCACAGATCCTAATTGGATGACTCCTGAAGTTTATGATTTAATGTTAACTCAAAGAAATAACAATTGGTTAGATGTAATTCCTTCTAGAATTTCTGAAAATAAAACTCTGATTGCAGTTGGAGCAGCACATTTGATTGGAAAAGATGGTCTAATACAACAAATTCGTGAAAAAGGATATACAGTTACTCCAGTTTTAAATTAAGATGCTTTTAACAAAGATAAAGGCTTACAAAATAAATTAGTAAGCCTTTATCTTTGTTATAAATCTTTTTTATATTTCATCATCCAATCATAGATAGCATCTTTATGAAATAATTTTTCTACGCTACCGTGCGTTCCTCCTTTTATAATTGTTAAAGTAGCATCTGCATTACTATCGCATTTTTTAATCGCATTATAAATCTTCTTGGATTCTGATGCTGGTACTGCCCTATCAGCACTTCCATGTTGAATCCAAATTGGTACTTGTGTCAAATTACAAGCATCGCCTATATTTCCACCACCACATATAGCAACAGCCGCTGCGATACGATCAGGATATTTCCCAGCCACATGCATAGTTCCATATCCGCCCATACTCATTCCACAAACATACACCCTTGATCGATCAGCATTGTAATTTTCTAACACATAATCTACTACTTCCATTACATTATCAGGATCCCAACCTTTTTTAGTTTGTGGTGCAACAATTATTGCGTTTGGTAGCTCATGTCCCCTATTTTTTGCATAAAGCACGCCGTAGCGTTTTACTCGATCCAGATTTGTTCCTGATAAACTACGACCATGAAGAAAAACAATTACTGGTAATTTGTCTGACTTATTATCGTATGAATCAGGCAAGTGTAATAAGAAATTGTAAGTTGTTTTATTAAGAATAGGTAAAGTTTCAGCCTTTGAAACTAAAATATTTAATACTAATAGCAAAGTAAATAGTGTCGTTCTCATAATTTGTAAGTTCAACCTCAACATTTAAAAGGACAAAACTACAAAAATATTAGTAAATGAGAATTTGGAATGACTTTATTATGACAAATCAAGTTTAATTCGTAATATTAAAACAAATTAAATTTACATGAAAAGCAACAAAAAAATCACATTTTTCGGAGTTATAATAGCACTTGTATTTACAATCTCTGCATTTACAAGTAAATCTGTCCAAGAGAATAATAAACCAAAAAATCTTAAAGTATTGTCAAAAAATATTTCTGATGAAGAGCTCACTAAAGTTATGCGTGGATTTAATGCAGCATTAGGTGTGAAATGTGGGTATTGCCATGCTCCCAAATCAAATGGTGAAAAAGGAATGGACTTTGCTAGCGATTCTAATCCTAAAAAGAATATGGCTAGAGAGATGATGAAAATGACAAAGAAAATCAATAAAAAATATTTTAAACATGAACATCAGGGTCTCGTAAAGAATATTTCTTGCGAAACTTGTCATAATGGTCAAGCGCAACCAAAAACTATACAATTATCAAAATAAAACTATTACAATTGAATCTATTTCATCATTTAATTACTGTAACATTTATTCTTTGTTCGATAAGATTTTGTTATGCGCAGCATGAAAAAGAAGAAATTCAGGATTCTTTTTTTGATATAACCACTTACGAACCAATGCGTAATAGAGCAATCGTTGCTGTTCATACTAGACAATTAAGCAAAGCGAAGTCCATACTGGATAGTTGTTATGCTGTTAATAATCTAGATACGATGGTTATCGCGTTATTACAAGAGACATTGCTTCTTAAGATAAATCAGCAAAAAAATCCAAGTAAAAACCTAAAAGATATTGTCGTTTGGGAATCACAGTATTCCTTTTTAAATGATAATGAAAAAATCCAAAAGGTTAAAATACAAGATGCTGTTGTGCTGACTATGCAAGCCTTTGATGAAACGAATTTAACACGTGCAATAGAGCTCGCTAGAATGATTGCAAAAACTATAAAAGAAAGCAAATCTTCCTATAGCCTGAAGCGAATTCCAAATGTAGATGCTATTTTTTACAATGTGGGAATGCAATTATTTTATGATAAAAAATTTACGACTTCTAAGGAAATCTTTGGAATTGGAAGATCATTTTATCCGCAAGATAAAAATATGGATTCGATGTATAAGCTTTGTAAAGAAAGACTTGCAGAAAAGAAATAGTTTACTTAAGAAACTAAACACCTACTACTCATCAAAAATAAGTATTTTTATAATCGCTCAACCATCATTTGCGCACATGAAAATACTACATACAGCGGATTGGCACTTAGGAAAGAAGCTTGATAACATAAGTCGTCTTGAAGAACAAAAGGAAGTACTTCAAGAAATTTGCGATATTGCAGATCAACAGCAAGTAGACGTTGTCATAGTAGCTGGCGATTTGTTTGATACATTCAACCCACCTGTAGAGGCAACTGAGCTTCTGTACCAAACTTTGAAACGGTTAACGGCAAATGGAAAACGACCAGTACTTGCTATAGCTGGTAATCACGACTCACCAGACCGAATTGATTCTCCTGATCCATTAGCAAGAGCCTGTGGAATTATATTTGTTGGCTATCCTCACGCTGAAGTGAAGCCATTCGCTATGGAAAGCAATTTTGAAATTACAAATTCGGATAAAGGATTTGTCGAAATAAAACTTCAGCACTTTTCATATCCAATTCGAATAATAACTACTGCGTATGCGAATGAAGTTAGATTAAAGCAATTCTTGGGAGTGGAAAATAAAGGAGAGCAGTTGAATGAAGTTCTCAAAGAAAATTGGAACTTATTAGCAAATAAATACTGTGATGATTACGGGGTCAATATCCTCACAGCTCACCTCTATATGTTGGAGCGAGATGGTGAAATATTAGAAGAACCAGAGGGCGAAAAGCCAATAAAAATCGGTAATGCAGATATTGTATATTCGGATGCTATTCCTCGACAAATTCAATATGCTGCACTGGGGCACTTACACAGGTATCAATTTATAAAGGGACATACGAACCCTGTGGTATATTCTAGCTCGCCCCTTGCCTATTCTTTTTCAGAAGCTGGCCAAGAAAAGAAGGTAGTTATTATTGACGTTGTACCAAAACAAAAAGCAGTTGTACAAGCAATTCCTCTTCACAGCGGTAAACCTCTGAAAAGAATGAGTTTTGATGATATAGATTTGGCAGTAGATTGGCTTAGATCAAATCCTTATACTTTGGTGGAATTGACCCTAATTAGTGAAACTTTTATGACTTCTGCCGATCTTAAACGTATACATGAAGCTCATGATGGAATAGTTCATATTATTCCTGTAATGACTCACTTGAAAAATGATACTGAAGTTGAAGGCGATGTGATACGACTTGATAAGGATATTCATAGTTTGTTCCATGATTATTTCAATTACAAATATGGCCAACAACCTAATGATGAAATTAAGGATTTATTTAAAGAGGTGCTAACATATACTAAAGATTTGGAGGGATAATATGCTACCGTTGTATTTAAGTCTTGAGGGGCTCTATTCGTATCAGGATAAACAGGAAATAGATTTTACGACATTAACAGAGGCTGGTCTTTTTGGAATATTCGGTGCAGTTGGTTCTGGCAAATCTTCTATACTAGAAGCTATTGGTTATGCATTATATGGTGAGACGGAACGTCTAAATAGCAAAGAGAAACGTGCCTATAATATGATGAATCTGAAATCAACAAATGTCATTATTGATTTTCAGTTTTTAAATTTTCAGGGACGGAAATTTCGTTTTATTGCAAGATGGAGACGTCGTAAAAACTTTCAAGATATTACTGATAACACTAGAGATGCTTATGAATGGATTGATGGTAATTGGATTCCTTTACCATCCAATGATGGAGCTTTAATCACGAATCTATCCTACTCAAACTTTAGGCGAACCATAATTATACCCCAAGGACAATTTAAGGAATTCCTAGAACTGAAAGGTAAAGATCGTTCAGAAATGATGAAGGAGATTTTCTTTCTAAATCAATACGATTTAGGCCCTAAAACTTCAATTATGTTGTCTCACACAAACAAAAAGGTTGAACATCTAAAAGGTGTTTTGAGTGGTTTTGAAGAAGTTAATAACGATGTAATAGAAGAAAAAAAATCACAGTTTTTAGAATTAGAAAAAAATCTTATCGAGCTTAAAAAAGATTTTGAACAATTAGATATACAGTATAAATCGCTTCAAACAGCTAAACAAATTCGTCAAGATTTAGCTGAGAAATTGGAAGAATTAAATCTCTTAGAGACGAAGAAAACTGCGATTCAAAAGGTTGAAAAGGAAATCGGTGAATTTGAATTAGTTTCAACTAATTTTAGAGAACATATAAATACTTTCGAAAATATTACGTCTAATAAGAAAAATTTATTGACGAAAATTGAGAAATTAAAAGAATCAAAAGATTCAATTAAAACCACATTAAACGTAATTGAACACACGTTAGAACAACTTAAACCTCAATTTGAAAATCTTGATAATATAAAAGCAGAGATTCAAGATCTAAACAAACTAATCCAGAATCTCGCATCTAAAAAGGTTAAATCTGAAAAAGAAGAAAATATAGCCAAGGGGTATAAATATTTAGCTGAGCAAAAACAGATCGAAGAAGAAATAACCGCGTCAATACTATTAAAAGAACAAGAAATTGATCGTATAAAATCTTCACGAATTAATTCTATAGATCTTCTGACAATCGATGCCTGGTATCAAAAGCAGGAACAAATCTCAAAAGATTTAAATGATGAAAACCAACGTATTCATAATTTGCATGATCAAATTAAAGAATTGAAAAGTAAATTTAATGATTTAGGTTTCAACGAGTCAACTTGGCAGGAGGATATTGAAAGTAAGCTTAGCGAATTATCGAACAAAGATAATCAGTTAAACATTCGTGAAAGTGATATCCGCCTTAAACAAGAACTATCCCAGTATATTCATAGTTTGCATGAAGGTGAGCCTTGTCCACTTTGCGGCTCCAAAGATCATCCATTCCCTATGCAGATTCAAGTCTTGGACGATGAATTTTCGAATTTGGCTTTCGAAAAAGAAGCTCTCCAAACTAAAAAAGAGAATTTGAATAAGAAAAAATCAGAATTGCAGGTAGTGAATAGAATGATCGCAGACAAAGAAGTGGAATTACAAAAATATCAAATAGATATTTTGAATATTGGTAAGCAATTAAATGATCACCAAAATAATTTTAAATGGTCTGAATATGATAAGGACAATAAATCTGTTTTCGAAGAGAAAAAAAATGAAGTATTTAAAATTGAAGAGCAGTTGACGCAACTTGATAGTGAACTCAAAAGCAAGCGGGACCTTTTAACGACGACAAAGAATACTATTCAAAATGCAGAAAATAAACTAAATAAATACCAAAGCGAGATCTATGCATTAGAAGCGAATATAATTCAAAATCTACAACAAATTCAAGTGATTGATGTTAATAATTTGGCGCATTTAGACGAGCATGGTTTGATAGATCTCGTTAATAAGAATACAGAGCATATTCTTAAAATAAACGAACAATATCAAAATTATAACACACAACTATTAGAACAGAGAACCCAATATGCTCACATAAAAGGTGCCTACACGGAAGCACAAGAACAGTATATCTTATATACTTCTCAGCTAAAGGAAACACAAAATTTCCTTCATAAATTGTTAATCGAATTTAATTATCCAGATATTTCTACTGTAAAAACAGTATTGGATAAAAAATTAAATGTCGCTGAATCTAGAAAAATTATTAATGATTTTTATTTAGCCTACTCTACATTAGAAAATCGAATTGTAGATTTAAAAAACAGAACAGAAGAAGATAATTATTCTGATGAAATATTTATTGAACTAACGGATATTATTGCTATTAAGAAAGAAGCATTAGAAGTTCAAATAGGATTACACGGTGCTTTGAAAGAAGATTTAGAGCGTTTAACAATAGAATTTTCAAAGAAACAAGAACTATTATTAGCTTATAAAAAACTTGAAACTAGAAAAGATAATCTAAAAACATTAGATAATATGTTTAAAGGAAATGGTTTTGTTAATTATGTATCGAGCATACATCTACACCGATTGTGTGAGATTGCAAATCAACGTTTCCATCGTTTAACAAAAAATCAATTAAGTTTAGTAATCAATGAAAATAATGAGTTTGAAATAATCGATTATTTGAATGATGGTCGTAGACGATCTGCAAAAACACTATCAGGAGGTCAAGCTTTTCAGGCTTCGCTTTGTCTTGCTCTTGCATTGGCAGAAAACATTCAGTCGCTCAATAAGGCGGATAAAAATTTCTTCTTCATAGATGAAGGTTTTGGAACGCAAGACTCAGAAAGTATCAATACTGTATTTGATACATTGCAATATTTACATCAAGAAAACCGTGTAGTTGGTATAATATCACATGTCGAAGAGCTAAAAGAGCGTATGCCACGTTCAATCACTGTAGTGAAAGATATAGAAAAAGGAAGTCAAGTTGTAATAAATTAAGCAAGAATACTTTGAATAGCACACAATTTAATTTAGTATCTAAGATTGTGTGCTATAATGTATTAAATGGCATTTCATATCAATTAACAGTTGGCCATCCGTCCTTATTCCAGTGAATTTTTTTGATTAAAAGTTTTGATCTTCCGTGATCATTCGCATCATAACCATGAAATACGATATGTTCATGCGTATCTATTTTGATAATAGCGTTGTGTCCGACTCCATGCCAATCATGGTTTCCTTCCAAGACAAGCTTTCCTCCTCCTTTAGCCATATCTACTCCAAGATTGTCAATATATGGACCTTCAAGATTTTTAGATCGTCCTACAGAAATTTTGTAAGTGCTATTCACACCTCTACAACAGTAATCTAAAGAGACAAACAAATAATAATAATCATTATACTTATAAATAAAAGGGGCTTCGATTGGATTATCTCCAGCACTTACAGAAATTTTATCGTCGAATCGATCATGACGCCTAGCAATTGTTGGAATTTTTGTTAAATCTTGGTCGGTAAGTAAACCGTCTTTAGTTAATTTAACCAGCTTTATACCATCCCAAAAAGAGCCAAAACTCAAAAAAGGATTGCCTTTTTCATCAAGAATAAAATTTGGATCTATTGCATTCCAATTTGATTTTCCAGGAATAGATTCAATAACTAGTCCGTGATCCGTCCAATTATAACTAGGATCAGAAGAATCCAATGTAAAATTCGTTGCCACACCAATGCAAGATGTATTTTTGCCAAATGCAGAAATGCTATAATACAAATAATATTTTCCTTTATAAAATGTTATATCTGGAGCCCAAATATGTCCTTTGAAAGATGGTACTTTTTCAACGGCCCATGATGGAGGAGCTGAAAATACAGACTTCTCTCTTTTCCAATTTACCAAATCTTTCGACGATGATACGGAAATTCCATTTCCTGTATGAAACACATAATATTTGTCCTTATAATTAATCATAACAGGGTCATGTACACTTATCTCTCCTATGGACTGACAAAATGTTTTATTATAAAGTCCAATTGTAAATAATAATAAAAAGAAAAATTTTAGGCGATTAACATTTATCAAGGTATACATGTTTTTGTGATATAGGTATCTGGTTAAAATTATGCACTAATTAAACATAATATTAAAACATTTCCTAATGCAACAAAGCATTTTTCCACATAGAAGGCACTATTAACATTACATTATTCTTAATAATTATTTTTATAAACTAAAATGCAACTGCAACAAACGTTAAATTAAGTAATAGTCTCAAAATAATTTAATAAAATATTTTATTGTATTTTACAATTCAATATTGATATATTTGCTTAATTACTACATTAACCTATAGAAAATGAAAAACAAATTTCTTTTAATCTGTTGCCAAGTCATGGCAACGGGTTGTTTGATGGCGCAAACGGATTCTCTCTCCATGCCATCAGGATTTCAAACTAATAAACTAAGTGTGCAATTGCAAGGAGGAACGAATGGATTTGGTGCAGGTATACGTTATCAATTCCTTGAAAAACTAGCAGTTCGATTGAATGGAACTTATTTTGCCCGTACTGTAAATAATCCTTTGAAAGGACGCGATATAAATATTGCCGCTTTAGGCGAATTCAAAGATGATGTACGCTATGTCAAAGGAAGTGTGAGTCAAGTTGGAGTACTTGGAGAATATAGTGTTCTATCGATGTTGAGATTAGTTGCTGGTGGGGCAATTATTAACAATACAGAGGTTGATGGGTTTTTAAAGCCTTCAAAAGGAATGGATTTTGGAAATTTAACTATATCACCTGAACAAATTGGTGATTTGAAAGCAAATGTAAGTTTCAATGGTTTTGCGCCATATATTGGCTTAGGACTTGGCAAAAGTACTCCTAGTAAACGTTTTGGTGTGAATGTCGATTTAGGTACTTACTATTTATCTGCAGCTAAAGTACAAATAGATGCAACTAAACTTTTAGCACCAAACAAAAATCAAGAATCACTATTAGAAAATAATCTTTCCACTTTTCGTTGGATGCCGACCTTACAAGTAAACTTGAACTTCAAATTATCCAACTAATTCTTAAAATAACATGAAAATTTCAACTAAATATATATTAATCATGCTGATAACAATTTTATCAGCAACCTTTTATACGTGTAAAAATCCGTTTGATGGTTTAGAAATACTAGCAAATGGAGACGTGTATGGAAATGCACCAACAGGTATTGTATTTGTGGATGCAAATTTAACCAATCCAACACCAATTGGTAATTTTGATGTTACTATCTCAGGTGAAAATGCGGATAAAGTTATTAATGAAGTCGGCAAAAAAGAATTCAAAGTAGTGGGTGGTTTGTTGAGCTTAGCGCTTCAAGAGGGCGTAAAGCCTTCAGATACAAATCCTATAAACTTTACTATTAGTGCTGAAGTAAGCGGATATATACCATTATCACAAAACATCACTCTTACTCATGATTCCGTGTCCATACATATGATTAAGTTAGTACAACTTAAGAATCTACCTGAAGGCACCTCAGGGGTTGTGGGTAACAATACTACGCTTTCAGGAAATGCAACAGCACAAACTAAAACATTCACAATACCTACTAATGAAACTAAACAAGAATCTGCTACTGTACAAATGCAATCGGGTACCCAGTTTATCTCTGAATCAGGAGCTGTATTGACTGGAGGAACTTTAACTACCAACATTGTACAATATAGTGCTGTAAACAATTCTGCTTTACAAGCCATACCAGGTGGCCTTTTAGCCAGTAATGTAGTTGATAAAAATGGTAATAAATTAGAAGGTGTGACAATATCTCCAATAGGCGTGGTGACTATTGATATGAAGGTTGGGGATCAAAATGTGAAGAAATTCTCTAAACCATTAAAAGTAGATATGGAGATAAACTCTCAATTGATTAACCCTAACACTAGCGTAGCATACAAAGCGGGTGATGAAGTGTCTGTGTGGAGTGGAGATAAGAAAAATGGTACACATACTGAAGAATCAAAAATCAAATTAGCTAGTATTAACGGCAAATTGATAGGATCCTTCGAAGTTCCACACTTGAGTACATACTATATAGGCCATTCATATTTATTTTGCTTTTCTGCATTAGGAACTAGAGTAAACTTAATTAATACAGGCAATGCATCAATTTTCAATAATACTTATATCCAAGCTAAAATTGACATAATCAATAAAAATAATCAAATTTTAAAATCATTCAATAGTACTTATTATCTATATGGAATAAACGAAATATATTCATATGGTATAAGGGAAGAAGTAAAACTTAAATTTAGTACTCTAGGTGGGTTAGAAGTTTTGACAACTGAGTATTTTAATCCTTGTAATAATAGGAGCACAATCAACCTAGATGCATCCAAGTTTACTGATATAAATTTTGATATTAATGTTGAGGGTAGATGTGTAGCTAAAAAGACTACAGTTATGCCTAATGGATTAATCTCAATTTCTAAAAGAGATGAATCATACCCTTCAATTATTGGATATCGTTATTTGACACCAAATACAACATACATAAAAAACGGAAAAGGATCCTTATCTCTTACAGAAAATGCAACCTATAAGATAGAAGTTAGTTATGATGGAAGAGTAAAATCATCAATATTTACATTTAATAAATCAAATATGACATTACCTACAGATAATGGTTTAACAGGAACTATTACTTATGATGATGCAACTAGAAAAGCGATTTTGAATGCGAAATTTAATTTACCAAATTGTAACTAGTTCAAAATTATAAATTACACAAAGCCCTTATGAAAAAACATAAGGGCTTTGTTATTTACGTTCAATTATGCAAATTGAATATATTATTAGGATATTTTTATTGTTACTGTCATTTATGCCAATTGTTTGATATATTTATATATAGAATTATAAACTTAAAAACACGCTACCTTGGTAAGAAATAAGTATTTATACCCAACATAAGGCGCGAAGGCACTTTTGGAGAAGAATCGTGTGGATTGGGCTTGTATATTTGTAAACAAATTATCGATCAACATAAAGGCAAAATTTGGATTGAAAACAATGCTGGTCAAGGTACTATTTTCATTATAGAATTACCAAAATCTTAAAAATAGCTTATAGTAAGTATTTGTTTTGGACAAAAATCACAGTCCATTTTTATGCATTTCTTAACTGCTCACAGCTCCTTAAGTTTAAACAAATTACGACTGTTAAGACTTCCCTAAAACATAAATATAAAGTCATTTCATTCTTTATATTTTAAACTTCCATTTTTTGTCAATTTGATATTGACAAATACATTTTTGATTATTATTTTGGCGCAAATTTTTTATAAATATTAGCCAATGCAGCTGATAAACATTCTTTGAAAGCTATCATTCATTTAATTATAAATTTTAGTATTTAGATTATGTTAAAACAATTATTAAACTTTAAAAAGTGCCTACTTCTATTTAATGGCTTATTTCTTTATTTATCATTAGCTATTGCTCAAAACACTGCAAATAGCAAAAGTACTTTTACAGCGCGATTACTTAATGTAGAAGCTGCTACAAACGAAACTTTTCGTTATAATGGTCTTCTTACAAATGGAAACTCTGTAACTACTAACTATAACTTATCCACAAAACTTCCTGCGGGTTGGCAAATAACGTATCGTGTAGATGGTGTAACTGTGACTTCCATTCAAGTGGAGCCAAATATGACAAAAGATATCGGTATCGAAATCACTTGTCCGATCACGACAAAACCTGAAACATACAAAATTCCTGTTCAAGCAATTTCAAATGCAGACACATTAAGTTTAGCATTAGAAGCAGCTGTACGCGGCTCCTATGCTATAGAGCTTACTACAACATCGGGTAGATTATCTGATGAAATAGTCGCTGGAAATAGTAAAGAACTACTTTTGGTTGTAAAGAATACGGGTACATTGCCATTAAACAATGTAGACCTATCTTCGCAGTTACCAAGTAAGTGGGAAGCCAGCTTCGCTCCTTCCTCTATTGAACAAATACAACCAGGTCAGCAAACTGATGTAAAAGTTACGTTGAAAGTTCCTGAAAAAACTATTGCTGGAGACTATGTATCCAAATTATCAGCCAAATCAACTAATGGATCTTCGGAGGTAACATTTCGTATAATGGTCAAAACTTCTATTCTAACTGGTTGGGTCGGAATACTAATCATTGCAGCAGCTGCTGGTTTGATTTATTATTTGATCCGAAAATATGGAAGAAGATAGTAAAAGTACCATTTAGAATTAAATCACAAGATTTCACATGAATAATCCAATCATTCAACTGAAGGATTTGAGTAAGTGCTATGGCACAAAGAAAGCTGTTGATAAGTTAAATCTTGATATTCACCCAGGTGAAATATTTGGATTGCTTGGGCCAAATGGTGCAGGTAAAACTACAAGTATTCTCATGATGTTAGGTCTAACCGAACCAACAAGTGGTACAGCAACTGTTTGTGGGTATGATGCAACAAGAAATCCTTTAGATGTAAAAAAATTAGTAGGATATCTTCCAGATAATGTTGGTTTTTATCCTGATATAACAGCTTTAGAAAATTTATGTTTCATAGCAAACATTAACGGAATAGATGACCAAGAGGCAATTAAATCTGCTCACGATTTACTAGATATCGTAGGTTTAAATCATGCAGCAAATAACAAAACGAGAACATTTTCTCGAGGCATGAAGCAGCGGCTAGGGCTAGCTGAAGTTTTAATCAAAAAGCCAAAAGTTGTAATTTTAGATGAACCCACTTTAGGAATCGATCCTAGTGGAGTGAATGAATTTCTAGAGCTAATTCAACGATTGAGTAAAGATCAAAACCTAACTGTTCTGATGTCTTCTCATCATCTCCATCAAGTCCAACGTGTATGCGATCGTGTAGGGATATTTGTTGACGGTAAAATGATTGTCGATGGACCTATTGAAACCCTCGCAGAGAAATTGCAAATTAATGAAGGGTTTAAAACTATTATTCAACTTGCAGACAAAAATATTGATGCAATCCAACTTGAACAATTGCTAAAGTCCATTTCTGGATTCAGGTCTATCTCTTTCGATAAGGATGTGTTAAGTATTTATTCAGATCGAGATATCACAGCAGAAGCAGTAAAAACTTTGGTTTACCAAGAGGCGAGTATCGTTTTTGTACAACGAAACGGATACTCGTTGGATGATATCTATGCAAAGTATTTTGATAATAAAAATTTAAGAGATGAAAAGTAAAACTAACATCTTCAAAAGTCATGTTTCTCACAGCGGCATGGAAAAGTCGGGAATCATCCCTTTGGCGATGAAAGTCTTAATTAAGAAAGAAATTGCTTCACATATCCGAAGTTGGCGATTTATTATTCTAATGGCTTTGATAATATTGACTTTTGGAGCGTCACTATTTGTATCATTTTCGGGATTAAAAGACACAATCAATAATGCACAAGATCCAGATAGTGCATTCGTCTATTTAAAATTGCTTACTTTAAGTGACAATTCCATCCCCCCATTTCATGTGTTTTTAAACTTTTTGGCACCTCTACTTGGAATAGCTTTAGGATTTGACGCGATCAACTCGGAGCACAATAGCGGGACATTAACCCGCCTAGTCGCACAACCTTTATACAGAGATAATTTATTGCTCGCAAAATTCTTTGCACCTTTAATTATTGTCAGTACAATGCTTACAGCTTTGGTAATGCTCATGATTGGAGCAGGAATTATATCCACTGGAATCAGTATTGAATTACAAGAAATCGTTCGCATAATTGGCTTTATTGCTGTGACCATTTTATATGTGGGATTTTGGTTAAGTCTAGCTATATTTTTGTCTATAGTTTTCCGCCAAGGGGCCACATCGGCTATGACCGCGATAGGAGTTTGGTTATTTTTCACCATATTCTTTCCTATTGTTATCAATTTTGTTTTACGACCTTTCATTCCAAATCCAAACTATATTTCGGAACAAGAATATCTGGCTTGGCACGAACTGATATTGAATCTTATGCGTCTATCACCTAGTCAACTTTATACGGACGCGACCACAAGTATTCTCATGCCATCAGTCCGTAGTTTAGGACCTGTTTCCATGGAACAGATGATCGCTGCTATACCATCACCGTTATCGTTTATAGATAGTATAATGATTGTTTGGCCACAGCTTACAGGAATTACAGCAGGAATGATGATCTGCTTCGCTCTATCCTATTTTGTGTTTATGCGAAGAGAAATTAGGTGTTGATTTAATATTAATGATATGTAACAAACAAGGCTATCAAATTTGATAGCCTTGTTTGTTTAAATATTATTTCTTTTCTGTACTGATTGAATAAGGGAAATCAGCTACAGTGGTACCACGTAAGGTATTTGGAACTTTATCCATTGTAAAATTTAATACCGAACCTTTAACCAGTTCACTGTGTTTAAGGTAATTTTTGCTGTAAGTCTTTCCGTTTACTTGCAAAGATTTAATGTATCGGTTCTCATCAGAATTATTAGCCGAATGAATCTCTATCTTTTTGCCATTATCCAAATGCAAGACTACCTTATCAAATAAAGGAGATCCGATAACATACTCATCTACAGCGGGTGTTACAGGATAAAATCCCAAAGCAGAAAATACATACCATGCTGAAGTCTGTCCATTATCCTCATCACCACAGTAGCCATCTGGATTTGGAGAGTACATTTTATCCATAGTCTCTCGAACCCAATATTGTGATTTCCATGGCGCACCTACATAATTGTATAAATACGTCATATGCTGTATGGGTTGATTACCGTGAGCATATTGTCCCATATTTACAATTTGCATTTCACGAATCTCATGGATTGGAAATCCATAATAACTATCATCAAATATTGGAGGTAAAATAAATACAGAATCAAGTTTTGTTTCCATAGCTTTATTTCCGCCCATCAATTTTGCTAATCCAGCGAAATCTTGGAAAACAGACCAACTGTAGTGCCAGCTATTTCCCTCGGTGAAAGCATCACCCCACTTGAAAGGATTAAAAGGAGATTGGAATGTTCCATCTTGATTTTTACCACGCATTAAACCTGTAGATCTATCAAAAAGCTTTTGGTAATTGTAGGAACGATTTTCGTATAAATCTAAATCTTCTTTTGGTTTACCCAAACTCTTAGCTAATTGGCGGATAGAGAAATCGTCATAAGAATATTCTAAACTTCGTGCTACATTCTCATGAATTTTGACATCATAGGGTACATAGCCCAATTCATTATAATATTCTGCACCCGCTCGCCCAACGGCAGTCATCGGACCTGCATTTTTAGAACCTTTTACTAGACCTTCATATAATGTTTCAATACCTTTTGAACGCACACCTTTAATCCAAGCATCTGCCACTACGGAAGCTGAATTATTACCCACCATGATATTGCGGTAGCCAGGACTAGCCCATTCAGGTAACCATCCTCCTTCACGATATGTATTAGCCAATCCTTCTTGTATCTTCAAATTCACTTCAGGGTACATCAAATTCAAAAATGGGAACAAGGCTCTAAAAGTATCCCAAAAACCAGTGTCTGTGAACATATAGCCAGGAAGAACTTTTCCGTTGTACGGGGAATAATGTACGATCTGATTATTCGCGTCATATTCGTAAAACATACGCGGGAACAATAGAGAACGGTATAAACATGAATAAAATGTACGCAATTGATCTATTGTGCCGCCTTGAACTTCGATTTTACCCAATTCCTTGTTCCAGACATCCTCTCCTTTTTTCTTTATTTGATCGAAAGTTTGATTATGAAGCTCTCTCAAGTTTAATTGTGCTTGATCATGAGAAATAAATGATGATGCCACTTTAACCAAAACAGGGTCCTGTTTGCCTGAAGTTTTAAATCCTAAGATTGCGCCGACATGATCAGACTTAACCATATAACGGCCATCTTGCATAACTGAATCTGCAAAAGTCGAAACTTCTTGGAATGGTTTGTTAAATTCTAAAACAAAATAATTTTTGAAATTATCAGGCACGCCACCACTATTTTTGGTTGAATACCCAATAATTTTGTTCTCTTTTGGAATGACTTCTACATAAGATCCTTTGTCAAAAGCATCAATTAATACGTAAGCTTTGTCTGTTTTAGGGAAAGAAAAACGAAAATATGCAGCACGTTCAGTCGGCGTCACCTCGACATTGGTATCGTAATCTGCTAGATAAACAGCATAATAATGCGGCTTTGCAACTTCCGCTTTGTGCGAAAAATAACTTGACCGCTTGTCTTGGTCAAATGTTTTATTATCCACCATTGCCATAATACTGAATTGACCATAATCATTCATCCATGGCGAAGGTTGATGTGTCTGTTTTATTCCCCTGATTTTTTCAGAAGTATAGGTGTACATCCATCCGTCTCCCATTTTTCCTGTTTGAGGACTCCAAAAATTCATTCCCCAAGGAACTGCAATTGCTGGATATGTATTACCACTTGACAGAAAATAGGTTGATTGTGTACCCACCAATGTACTGACATAATCTAACGGTTTTCCAACATTTGTGATCCGTTGCGCAAATGAATTAGAAAATAAGGAAACAAGGGTTATTAATACTAAAATAAACTTTGGTTTCATCTTGGTTATAATTTAATTGGGTTAAAGATGAAAAAAAATAGCAATAAAGACAAAGCTAAATTATTTTAGCAATCTAAAAGACTATAACTAGCTTACCTAAGAAATCACCACTTTCCATTAAAGAATGTGCCTGTGAAGCCTCGTGAATACTAAATTTTCTAAATATTTGGGACTTCAATTTACCTTCATTAAGTAATGGTAAAACTTTCTTTACAATATCTTCTGTCAGACTTTGTTTAAATTCTACAGATCGATTTCTTAATGTGCTGCCAGAGATAGTCAATCTTTTTTGCATCAATTTAAATAAATTTAAATCTACCTTCGCTCCCTCCATTGCATTGATGTAAATCAATCTACCTTCTTCGTTTAATACATTTATATTCTTGTTGAAATATTCTCCACCTATGTAATCTAATACAATATCTACTTTATTCGAATTTAAAATTTCTTCAAAATCTTGTTCATTATAATTGATAACGACATCTGCTCCTAATGATTTAACAAAATCTGACTTTTCAAGTATACTTACGGTAGTGACAACCTTTGCACCAAATAACTTTGCCAATTGAATCGCCGTCGATCCAATTCCGCCTGCACCACCATGAATAAGTACAGCTTCTCCTTTTTGAAGGTTACCTCGTTGAAATAGATTATGCCAAACTGTAAATACTGTTTCTGGCAATGTAGCACCAGTTTCAAAACTTACCTGATCAGGTAAAGGAATGACGGAACCGTAATGTACTTTAGCATATTCAGCATAGCCCGCACCTGGAACTAGTGCCATTACCCGCTGTCCACAATTAAATCCACTCAACTTCTCCCCGATATCTTCTACAATACCCGCCACTTCCAAACCTGGAATATCCTGTGGCACTCCATTGGGTGCAGGATATTTTCCTTGACGCTGAAATACATCTGGACGGTTTATTCCTGCAGCTTTCACTTTAACTAAGACCTCAAACTCACTTATTTTTGGAACTTCTCTTTCTTGAACTTGCAAAACATCAGCATTCCCAAATTCACTAATCACAACAGCCTTCATCATAATTTATTTTTGCATTCTTATATTTAGGGATAACATAAAATATCTTCCCAATCTGTTCTTACGCTCTTCAAAAACATCATTACCAATATATTCAGAATAAATACCCATCTGTGTATTCTGATCAAACAAGTCGTAAGCTTGCAAGCGCAATAAAGCAGTTCTATTGTGCAAAAATGTCAACTCCATAAATGCATTCATCATAGTCTGATTCACATTCATAAATTTATTGATATAACCATCATTATATCGTTGTGACATCTCAAATCCTAAGGAAAAATTATCCTTCACATATCCCTTTGCTCCAAGTCCCATGAAAAGAGTTTCTACATTAATTTTTGTACGAAAAGGAATGTCATAACTCGCTTTGTTACGTGAATAATTAGCATTAAACATACTTTCTAAAAAATCATTTAAAGAGTATTTCAACTGCACAGATTGATTGAAAATAAATTGTTTAGTAGTCCTTTCCCGATCCTCAATAAATGAAATATTGTTATAATAATCAAAACCACCGGACATATCAAACATCCAATTATCGTCATTAAAAGGTGTATTAAATACATAATTCCATTTCCAATCGTAATACCCATTTGCATTTCGAAAGGTCGTTTGTTGGATAGTGGTATTTTCAAGTGGCTTTTTATCCGTTACAATTTTATCCTTCACATAGTTATATGAGAAATTTGATTCTACATATTGCATACGAGTGGGAATAAACGCCCGCAATGAAGTAACAAATCCATGTGAAAATTCTGATTTTAACTCTGGATTACCTAGGATAATATTTCGTGAATTTGTATTATTTAAAACCGGAACAATCTGAAAAAAACTAGGCTGATTATTTCTACCCCTATAGCTTACTTGAAAATCAACATTTGATGATAATTTATAGCTAAAGTTTGTAGTAGGTACTAAGTTGATATTCTCGTAGTTATATTCTAATGTGTCATTTAATACTTTACCATTCATTCGAATTGGCTGCACAGCAAATCCAAGGTTGAATTTGACTCTTTTATTGGGTGTAAATTGGTAAATTAAACCTACTTTATTGCTGTTAAATTTATAGCCATAATCCACTGTTAAAGAATCTAAAATATTCGATTGCCGAGCATCCAGCCAATTATACACATACCGCTGTGCATCAAATTTATTATGATCATACTCATACCTAAATTCAAAAACACTGTGACTCATAAATGGTTCTACAAATGAAAGAGATAAATTGGTAGATCCATTCTTATTTCTTTGATCAATAAATTGATTATTTAACTCATCTGTATAATCAATGACATCTTTACTATATACAGAATACTCCTCATTAACAAATTGTCTGTTTTTTAATGTATATGATTTAGCATTTAATTTACCTACCAATTTTCGGTCCTTCTTTTCAAAATATTTAGAATAAATGACATCAATATCAGCAATTGGAATTTTATGCGTGGATGAATCTCTATTGGTACCCTTATTTATCTGTTGGAAGTTACTTAAAACAGATTCTTTATTATTAAATACTGACTTCTTATTGTAAGTTAGAATTCCTTCTACTTTGACAATATCTTTGTTTAATAATTTTCCGTCTAAAAACAACCTCAATTTGTGATTATCGTCTTCTTGTTCTTCGTCGTAGTTTTCATTTTTTGTGATTGTGTTTCCTATATATGAAGATTTAAGACCTGAATACCCACTTATTGATGTGTTTTTCTTAATATAACTATATGATGTATTTAGTCTTGACTGTTTTCCAATCTTTTTAGCCATATTTATTCCAATAGAAGAAGTCGTATTGATACCATCAATTGGGTCTATGAATTCATCAATATCTAATGTAGTATTGGTTCTTTTCCCTCCTGAAATATCTCCGTATGAAAACAAATTTGTATTTGTATTATTAAAAGATCCCAATAAGGATAATTCATTGCCATCATTAAATCTATTTAATCCAAAACTTCCTAAATAACGACCATTAGTTCCAGAACCAATTGTCATCTGTCCGAAGTGAAGTATTTTTCGGTCTTCTTTTAAATTTATATTTAATAACTTTTCTTTCTCTTGGTAATCGGCTATGCCTGTTTCTGCGCCCTCATTTTTATTATTAAGTTCGATCAATTGTATATTATTGATATAATCAACAGGAAGATTTTTAGTAGCGGTAATAATATCACCTCCAAAAAACTCATTGTTATTTACTTTGACTTTTTTAATGTGGTAGCCATTAAAATATACAGAACCATCTCTTGTTATCTGAAATCCTGGAATCTTTTTCAATCCATCTTCTAAAAGCGTTTGCTTTCGAAATGAGAATGCACCCAAATTATACTGAATCGTATCACCATTAATCACCATTGGGATAACTCTGGTGACTGATACATCGGGTATAATGTAGTTTATTTTTTGTAGTATCACATCTGGTGCTACAAAATTCTGATTAGAAAGGTTAAGTATAAAACTTTTCGATTTACTGAGATAGCCTAGCATATTATAACTGACCTGTATCTGCTTATCGTTTAAATCATTAAATAAATATTTGCCGAGAGAATTAGTAACGCGGAATAAAGTATCATTTTCAATATGCAATTTTACTATAACATCTTTAATAGGGTTACCCAAAGAATCCTTTACAGCACCACTAAATTGAATTTGCGCGTATAGAGAATTGCTTGTTAAAAAAATAACAAAGGCAAAAAAGAAGATTATGTTTCGCAGAAAAAAATACACAGTTTAATGCATCAATACCGTTTATCAATATACTAAATAAAATACATTGAAAAAATGCTAAGGGCAATTTTATATAAAACGAGAAAGTTAAATTTATAGTATAAAAAAAAGGAAGATATTGTTTATCAATATCTTCCTTTCGTATTTTAACTTTGGGGTAATTAATTATTCACCATCAAAACAAACTTTTACCAAATGTCTGTCGATTTCCCAACGGCCTGTACCCTCTTCTCCAATTACATCAAACAATTCTAAAATTCTACGACATACGAATTCTTCTTCTACTTGCTCTGATAAGAACCAACCTAAAAAGTTGAAAGTCACATAGTCTTTAGACTTAGCACATTTGTCCGCAATGTTATTAAATTGCTCCGTAACAAACATTTCTTGTTCTAATGCTTGTTCAAATACACCACGGAAAGATTCAAAATCATTAGGAATATTTGTTACTTCTGGAGAAATAGCTTTACCACCACGGCTGCTTACGTAATTGAATAATTTTAACATATGCTCACGTTCCTCATCAGATTGTTTTGCAAAAAATTTAGCAGCATTGTCCAAACCTTGATCCCCACACCATGCTGACATTGCTAAATAAATAGCAGATGAATGTGCTTCGACTTTGATTTGGGCGTTTAATATATTTTCGATCTCCTCAGACAAAGATGATTTTAATTTCAATAAATCTTTCATATATGTAAAGTTTAATAGTTACAATTTCTGTATTAACAATTATAAGTAGCAATAGTTGTACCACTCATTTACTAATACAAAGATAGGATGAAGAGATGTGAATTGTATAAAAAAAGTGTTATACGAATTCAGTCTAAATTAGACTCTTAAGATGTAAGTTGTTTGGAATCAGTATAATTAAAATCTAGAATGCAAAAACTGCTCCGCGACGTAATATTGTCTTTATTTGGCAGTTAAGTTCAATCATAAATTTAGAACCATCCAAAATTTCGCGCAGATTTAAAATGTCTTCAACAGATAGTATAAAACAACGTTCGGTACGGAATGGCATAACAATTTCAAAATCTGATGTTCTGGAGGAATCACATAACATTTTTTCAATATCGATGCTGTCAATGCGTTTTTTAAATAAAAAGAAATCACTTACGCTAAATGAAGTCGTGGTATCTTGAAACTCCAACCAATAACAGTTTTTTCTGCTACATTGATAAACTGCTCCAAATCCTGTCTTAAAAACTTCTTCTACGTTAGCTAATGGACAAATCATCGTTTACTAATTTTCCTTTTTTTTTGATGCTACAAATATAATCCTTATTAAGATTTAATCCAAATAAATAACTTCATTAATTTTATTAAATAAATTTTATTTCTTGATAGGATATTGTAGATTTGCGAGCAATGAAAACCTGGCTGGTATATATCCTAATACCCATCATGTTGTTGCAATGCAACATGACATTAGTGATATGCACATCTTTTTATTATAATCAGAATTATATTGAAAAGTACTTGTGTGTTCAGCGTAATATGGAAAATAATACGTGTCAAGGTAAATGTTTTCTGATGAAGAAATTGAAAAACCAACAAGAAAACGAACAACAAAACTTTAAGGTCAATTTTCAAGAAAGTCTAGCTGTAAATCTTAACTTGTTTTCATCTGACATATACTTGTCAACTCCAATACTTAAAAAGGTATATGGTCTATTCACTTCAAATTTAAATCCTAGAGATTTTATTTACACATTGGATCGTCCCCCACTCATCGGTTAATAGCATCAATTGTCGTATTCTATTTTCAATTAATATGAATTCACAGAGGTGGATTTATATGGATTGTATGTTATTAATCTTAATTTATCATTTTCATGAAAAAAATATTATTGGGATTCGTGTGCATCGCGGGTCTGTTGAGTGGCTGTACCAAAAACGAAGAAATTAAAATTGACGAAACAAAGTCAGGGTTAGTTAAAATAAAATTTGATCATATCGTAGGCAGCAAGAAGTTGGTTTTGAATAATTATATGTATTCGAATGCTAGCAACGAAACGTTTAATATTACCTCGCTTAAATATTATGTGAGTAATATTAAATTCACAAAAGTGAATGGTGAGGTCATCACAATTCCCAAAAAAGAATCATTCTTTCTTATAGATGCAAGTGACGCAAATTCTCAAAAACCAATTTTAACAATTCCTCAGGGGGAATACAAAACTTTAGAGTTTAATCTTGGTGTAGATAGTCTTACGAATACGTTACCAGCAGAAGAACGTACTGGCGTGTTGGATGTTGGAAAATATGGTATGTATTGGTCTTGGAATTCTGGGTATATCCACTTCCAATTAGAAGGTAATTCCGCTCAGGCGGCTAATCCTAACAATAGTTTTAAATATCATATTGGACTTTTTGGTGGTTACAGCACACCTACGGTAAATAATAACAGAATAATAAAACTTGATCTTACAAAAGCTGGTAAGAGCCAAGTCCAAGAAAATCTTTCATCCGATATACATTTGATGGTGGATATCGGTAAAATCTTTGACGGACCAAACACGATCTCAATCAAGACCAATCCGATCGTGATGACCTCTGGACCGCATGCTAAAATCGCAGACAATTACGCGACCATGTTTACCCATGACCATACCCACAACTTTACGAAAATAGCAAACCATGAAAAGTAAGCAACAGCTTTTGGTATTGCTCGTACTGTTAATGGCTGTTTGGGCCTGCAAAAAAGCAGAGGATTTTAATCTGATCGAATTCGCAGGCTTTACTAAGCCGGGGCATTTTCCAGAACCTACATACAGTTTTGCTATTACACCGTTATCTCAAGAGACCTTTGATTTAGGTAGAAAATTATTTCACGATGGAATACTTTCAAGAGATAATACAATTTCGTGTGCGAGCTGTCATATCAGCCAAAATGCTTTTACTCATCATGGTCATGATGTGAGTCACGGTATTGATGATCAGCTCGGAATTCGAAATTCTAGTGCGCTCATAAATTTGGCTTGGTCAACATCTTTTTTTTGGGATGGTGGTGTACAGCAATTAGATCTGACACCCATGGTGCCTATTCATAATCCTATTGAGATGGATGAAAATATGGAAAACGTTGTGAAAAAATTGCAGGCGCATGCACAATATCCTATGTTATTTAAGCAGGCTTTCGGTAGCGAAAATATAACCTCAACACAGGTGTTCAAAGCCCTTTCACATTTTATGGTGATGCTTGTTTCAGACAATTCAAAGTATGATAAAGTAAAAAGAAACGAAGCTACCTTTACAACTGAAGAAGCAAGCGGCTATCAGATATTTCAATCCAAATGTAACACTTGCCATCAAGAACCTTTATTTACGGATCATAGTTTTCGTGACAATGGCCTTGGGATTAATCCAGCAAAAGATTTAGGGCGCTATGATATCACTTCACGTGAAGAAGATAAACTTAAATTCAAAGTTCCGACCCTACGTAATTTGCAATATACAGCTCCTTATATGCACGATGGGAGCATCATCACGCTTGAAGGAGTATTAAATCATTATGCAAAAGAGGTCGTGCATACGGACAATTTAGATCCTCTTCTAAAACAAAACAAAGGAATTCCATTGCGTGCAAATGAAATGCAAGACCTATTGGCCTTTCTGAATACATTAAATGACGAATCATTTGTAAACAACAAAGCTTTTAATCAACCATGAGAAAAAATATAATTTTTGCATTATTGGGTATATTGAGCACATTATCTGCTGTAGCGTGCGATATTTGTGGCGGTGGTTTGGGAAGTAATTACACCGGCTTATTGCCCAATTTCAATAAGCGATTCGTTGGTGTGCGCTATCACTTCAATCAGGTATACACACAATTAGACGTTTCAGGAAATGAAACAGCATTGACAAATAAGGAAAAATACCACACTGCAGAGCTATGGTCCGCTTGGAATCTAGGTACTCGTTGGCGCGTGATGGCTATCCTACCTTATAGTAAAATCCAAAAATACAGTTATGGAACAGATCAGCAATTCAGCAAATCGGGTCTTGGCGATATCAATCTAAGTGGGTATTATAACGTATTGAATAAATCTGAAATATTTACCCAATCACTTTGGCTTGGTGCAGGAGTCAAATTACCAACTGGTGAATACAATAAAGATGAGTTTATAAGCACCAATTCTGCTAATATCTATCAATTAGGAACTGGAAGTTTTGATTTTACAGGATCGCTGAATTACGATATTAGCATAAAAAATATTGGTCTTAACACCAATGTAAGTTATAAGGTTAATACCAGAAATAGCGATGAATATCAATACGGGAATAAGTTGACCTTAAATGGAAGTGTTTACTATAATGCATCGGTAAATGAAAAAATTAAATTACGTCCAAATGTCGGGGTCCAGCACGATACCCAAGCTAAAGATCAAACTATGGGTTTTAAAATCGAACAAACTGGTGGTTATAATACCAACCTCAATGTAGGTTTAGAGAGTACAATTAATAACATTGCAATAGGTTTTTCTTATCAGACTCCGCTAAGCCAATTCGTAAGTTCTGGTAGAACAGAACTCGTGAATAAATTCTTGACGCACGTTACATTTACATTTTAAATAGAAAGAGGTTCAAAATATATTTTGAACCTCTTATCTTTGGGATTGATTATATGATAATTATCCTAATATTTCTTTCAATTTGCCTACTTGATGATCCACTAATTTTTGTAAAGGACCTGAAGCCATCATTTTCATCATCATGTTTAATTGTGCTTCAATAATGAAAGTTGCACTCGTTTCTGTAGCAGAAATCTCTTCCACCTTCCACACTAATTTCAATTCAAATGGAGCTTCTTCTGAGGGAACACAAATTATTTCTTTATTCTCCACACGTTGGCTAATTTTCAAAGCCAATTTTGCCATGTTTTTAATCGTAAAACGAGCCTCATCAGCTGTCGAAGACCAATTGTAGATATTTTCAGGCATCAATTGCTCATGATTATTTAAATCATTTAAAAAATTATAAACCTCATTAATAGGCTTATTAATCGCAACATTGTTTTGAATAACAGTCATAGTTAGTATGTGTTTTATTGTGCTGGAGACCAGTTTGCTGGATCTTTTCTCCAAGATTGTAAAAACTCTACGTCAGAATCCAATACATAACTTTTTTGTACTGCAACTTGGATAAGTGCATCATAATTACATAAACTGAATATTGGACATTTTGCATCAGCAAAATTCTTAGTCGCTTCATCCAATCCGTATGTAAAAATAGAAACCAGTCCTACGACATTACAACCTGCTTCACGCAAAGCTTGTACCGCTTGTAATGAGCTTTTGCCTGTAGAGACTAAATCTTCTACAACAACAACGCGTTGTCCTTCTACTACTTCACCCTCAATTAAATTTTGACGCCCATGATCTTTTGCACTACTGCGTACATAAGTAAATGGTAAGCCTAAATCTTGTGCTACTAGTACACCTTGAGGAATGCCTGCTGTAGCTACACCAGAAACCATTTCCACAGATCCAAACTCTTCTTGAATCAGCTGTGCCAACCTTTGACGAATGTACGTACGGATAGCGGGATGTGACAGTGTGATACGATTATCACAATAAATTGGAGACTTCCAACCAGAAGCCCATGTAAAAGGACTTTTAGGTTGTAATTTTATTGCTTTAATTTGCAATAAGGATTCAGCAACTTTTTGTTCAACCTCATTTAAATTATTCATGGCACAAATTTATAAAATTTATATGAACCAAAGCCTGCTTATTTTAGCAGATTTTGCTCCTAAAATCGAAAAGAATGTTCAAAGTATTGGATTACAAGAAATTGAACTTGAAAAACTTTTCAACACGTCTACTAAAAACCAGCAAATTACCTATTTGTTTGTACACCCAGAGATTAATTCTATCTTCAAAAAAATCATTTCAGACTTGAAAATTATTTATGCTGCTGGAGGCGTTGTACGTAATGGTGAAGGTGATTATTTGTTTATTCATCGACTAGGAAAATGGGATTTACCAAAAGGTAAGGTTGATGAAGGGGAAAAAATGCGTGAGGCTGCAGTACGTGAAGTAGAAGAAGAATGCGGAATTAAGGTGGATTATCTTGGCGAAAAGATTCAAACTACCTACCATACCTACATCATGCGCGGCAAATTTGTGCTAAAACAAACGAAATGGTACGATATGGGCGTAAATAAGGTGCCTGAGCTCATTCCTCAAACCGAAGAAGATATCACAGAAGCTGTGTGGTTGAATAAAAAAGATTTGAAAAAAGTACGTGAGAATACCTATCCTTTGATCTTGGATATTCTCGAAAAAATATAATAACATCACAATGAAAGTGAGAGGCCTCTCCTCTCGCTTTTAAATCATTTTAAACTTATTGTCTATTTCAGCTGTTATACCTAGTGTAATCAAAGCAAATAGCATTATGAGTAAAAGCATTGGAATACTAGTAGGAAGCTTACGCAAAGATTCTTTCAACAGAAAAATTGCGAATAATTTGGTCAATCTATTGGATAAAAAGTACAGCTATGAATTTCTAGCTATTGGTGATTTACCACTCTACAATGAAGATATAGATCAAGATAAACCGCCAAAGGAATACAGCTCATTCCGAGACAAACTATCGTCCTTAGATGCATTTTTATTTTTCACACCCGAATACAATAGATCAATTCCTGCGGTGTTGAAAAATGCATTAGATGTAGGTTCACGACCTTATGGGAAAAGTAAATGGGATGGGAAGCCTGCAGCAATTGTATCTGTTTCTCCAGGCGCAATTAGTGCTTTCGGCGCGAATCATCATCTACGGCAATGTCTTACCTTTCTGAATATGCCGACTTTGCAGCAACCCGAAATGTACATCGGGAATGTCAGCGAACTTCTTGATGAGGATGGTACAATAAAATCTGACACTACCACTGACTTAAGCAAAAAATTCATCAAAGCTTTTGAAGGATGGATGGAAAAGTTTTAGATAGTTAAGGCAACTTTTCTTGTTGTTTTTCCCAAGCGACAAGAAGAGTTGTCATCATACTGTAGCGTTCCAAGCCTTCTGGTTGATTGTTGTGTTTCAAGTATTGATTGTAGAAAATACCTGAAACTTTATCAATCCAACCTCTATAGGACATCCAAAATTCCCGTTCAGCTTTGAAATCCGACAACACCTTTGGTGATAATTTAGCTCTGTACTGTTCGAATAATTCTTTATTACCATATAAGGGATGCAACAAATACTCTACAGCAGAATAATATGCCGAATACTTATACCAGACATCTCTATTATCTTTTAATGTCAAGAAAGCGATAAAATTGCATTCATCTTCGAATCCTACACCCATTTGATGTGTCAACTCATGGACGGTGACAAAGGGAAATGAAGCATTAGGTATTAAATGATTGACCTGCACTTCTAGTGTAAACGGATTGAAGTAACCCGATACCGTAAAATATGATGCCAGTTCGCTTGAAATTGGTTCTTTAGCGCGAACCTGCGTTTTACATAGATAATCATTTAATAAAGTGTCTTGCAGTACAATTTCTGTCAAATCACCTTTAACACCATTTTTGGAGTTGCTATTTACATCCACTTTTTCACGAAGTTCATTTGCTATCGTAATGTATTTATCCAATACTTTTAGGTGATCTTCACGTGTTATATTTGTATCAGAAAAACCAAATTTATCATTAACAGGTTGTCTGAAATAATTCAATCCCCAATTGACTGTAAATATTACATAAACAGTTGATACTATAAATATTATGCGTACCAAATTAAGTTTAGCGTTATACCATTGTTTACTCAATAGTTCTCGAATAACTAGCACTATATTGTAAGTAAATACAATAGCAATCGCAGCATAAAAAACATCACCCACGCTAAATGGTACCCATGAAAATAAAATAATGTACAGATACGAAATAGCTGGATAAAACAATTGTGCATAATACTGTTCTACCCAACTTTCTTTAGTCTTTAGCAATTCTAAAAGCACGATGATAACCCAGCAAAAGCAGATAGTCAAATAGTACTTTCGGAGTAGGTGTTGACTAGCTCTGTGTTTCATTTTCGTAATACAACTTGTAATAGTTTTTTCCTTTATCCTCATCATAGCCCTGCTCGAGGTATTCCCGCTTTCCGTGGACATAAATATGAAAATTCTTATCCAATTTTATTACAGATTTATAAGAACTTGCCATTTTCTTAACTGCAGGCGTAGCTATTTCAAAGTTCGCTTGAAAAGGCATATCAAACTCATCTTCAAAAGACTGTTTATATTCATTAAACAAAGAAGCGGCTTGTGGATTAGCAATTACCTCCTCTTCAAATTCAGCACTGTCGAAAGTTTCTTTGCTTTTGAAATAGTTCATTGAACGATTCAACAAATCAATTTTATCTGCAGTTTCCAACTCAAAAACTTCATCCAATTTTTCGTTAACAAAGTTTTTGTACACTTTCATGAGATTTCCTGTTTGCTGGAAAGCATCATTACGCGATTTCAATTGTAAGAAATTATCCTTCCAATAAACTGCTTCGGACTGGTTTGTTTGATCGACAACCAATACTTTAAAGCCTTCCTCACTTTCAGTATTGACAATGACAACACCTTTATCCAGTTTATTGATATTAATCGCCTCCTGCTCATAGTTCAATTGAAAACCGCCCTGCTCAGGATACACTTTAAGGTATGCCTCCTTGTTTTCAGACTTAAAAATTCCCACTGCCGCATGATCCTCTCCTTCCATTTGTACATTTTTCAATGCCACGACATACACCTCACCTGACTTGATTTTCGGATGATCTGAAACCTCGTATAGGTGTTTGGTCACTTGTTGTGAAAACTCGTGAAAGCTGATATTTCCCTCAAAAAATTTCTTCGAAAAGTGATAAACTTCATTTAATTCTAATTCCTCATTAGGATGAAAAAAACGATAAACTTCAGTCAACTTTGCAAAGGGTTTCATAAAATATTGCATCAATAAATCGGGCAATATTTCGTCTCCAGCCAAATCAATTGGATTTTCGGACAATATATAAAACTCATCATTGGCTTTATTGCCTACATGATGAATAGAAAGATTTTCAAACGTTGCGTCTTGATGAAAAAACATAGATTAAAGTTAAAGAAACAAAAATATAAAAGTATTTTGGCTAAAAATCAAAAATATCAACAGCTGTTTTGTAGGTGGCCACATGAGCATCCACAATATCCTTAATATGAGTAGAATAACCTCCACCCATGGAGATTTGTATAGGAATTCTCAGTTGATGACATCTATTAATCACCAAGTAATCACGCTGTTTACATCCTTCTTTCGAAACTTTTAGTTTACCTAATTTGTCCGACGAAAGGACATCTACTCCCGCTTGATAAAACACAAAATCAGGTTCTACATTCGCGAATATTTCGTCTAAATGACTAACTAACAGATTCAAGTATTCTGTGTCCGTAATTCCATCTTGAAGCTCTACGTCAAGATCAGATTTCTCTTTGATAAAAGGAAAATTCTTCGCGCCATGCATAGAAAATGTAAACACATCGGGATTATTAGGAAAAATATGTGCAGTCCCATTTCCTTGATGCACATCGAGGTCAATGATTAATATTTTCTTTGCGTGACCATTCTTTAAAAGATAATTTGCAGCCACAGCTTGGTCATTCATTAAGCAAAATCCTTCACCATAATCATAACCTGCATGATGCGTCCCTCCTGCTGTATTGAATGAAATGCCGTATTCCAACGCATACAATGCAGATTGAATAGTCCCATCCAAAATATACCTTTCACGTTCTACAAGCGATTGTGAAAGCGGAAATCCTATTCTGCGCACCATCTTTGCATCCAATGTCAAATCAAACAATTTTTGAACATATTCTTTATCGTGAGCCAAACAGCAGATTTCAAAATCCGCTAATTTTGGTTCGAAAAAATTGTCCTTATCTACAACTCCTTCGTAAAGCAGTTGCGCGGGAATAAGCTCGTATTTGACCATCGGGAAGCGGTGACCTTCGCGTAAAGGATGAATATAAGCGGTATGATGGGCTATTTTTAGCAAAGTATGTCTTTTTTAGCACACGAAAATACGAAGAACTAAATAATTCTTATCTTCGAAAAGTATAAACCTTAATTTAAAAATGGAAACACAAAAACCAATTCCTACATTAAATGCAGAACAAATTCGTGTATTAGGCTCTTTACTAGAAAAGTCGAAAACAACACCTGAATATTATCCAATGACAATAAATGGATTGCAAACCGCTTGTAATCAAAAGACATCACGTAGGCCTGTGGTGAATTACGACGAGAGTACGATTGTGAGTACGTTGGATGGATTGAAAAAAATTGGATTGATATCGACTGTCGTTGGTGGTGGCTCTAGAGTGACCAAATACAAACATAATATAGCAATTCATTATCCTTTAGTTCCTGCGGAATTGGCGATTTTATGTCTTTTGTTCTTGCGTGGACCTTTGACGGCTGGCGAAATCAATTCCAATTCTGGCAGATTGTATGAGTTTGATGATATAGAGGAAGTGCAGACGTATTTAAATAAACTGGCTGAGGAGGAAACGCCTTATATCAAATTATTGCCTAAGAAGCCTGGACAAAAAGAAGCGCGTTATGTCCATTTATTTGCAGATTTTGATGAAGAAGATTATGAAAATACTATCGTTTCTGCATCATCTAGTAGTAACAGTGGTCAAGTTCAGCAATTGGAAGAACGTGTCGCTACGTTGGAGGCGGAACTTTCAAAACTTCGTGAAGAGTTTGATAACTTGCTTGCTCAATTAACATAATACATATATGCTATCAAAAATCGTATCTATCGCCCTTTCTTTTTTTATTGGAACCATGTGCTGTGCACAAACTTTTACTCCACTCGTAGAGAATATATCCGCTAGTTTTCGTGGAATGTCCACAGTTGGTAAAAAAGTAGTTTGGGTTAGCGGTAGTAATGGAACTGTAGGTTTTTCTAAAGATGAGGGGAAAAATTGGAATTGGGTAAATCCTACAGGTTATGAAAAATACGATTTTCGGGATATCTATGCTTTTTCAGATAAAGAAGCTGTAATTATCAACGCTGGTTCACCAGCTGTTGTACTTCGTACGACGAATGCAGGTAAAACTTGGGAGAAAGTGTATGAAAATAACCATCCCGACATATTTCTAGATGATTTGGATTTTGTGGGCAAAAACGGTTTTATACTTGGTGATCCAATAGAAGGAAAATTCCAACTGTTAAAGACTAGCAACAAAGGGAAAACTTGGACGGATGTCAGCAACGATTATTTCCTTATTGCGGATGAAGGTGAAGCTGCATTTGCAGCATCAGGTTCTTCAATGAAACTATTTAAAGATCGCTTGTATATAGGAACAGGTGGAAAATATTCCAGCTTCTTCAATTACAATCCGAAGGGTTTGAAAATTGATAAATACGATGTGCCGATTGTGTCAGGCGAATCGTCTACAGGGATTTTTGCTATTGACTTTTGGAATTTGAATAAAGGAATTGTTGTAGGTGGAAATTATTTAGAAGATAAAAACAACCTGAATAATATTTTACTAACGAAAGATGCAGGTCTAAGTTGGACAAATCCGAATACACCTGTGTCGGGCTATCGTTCAGATGTACTCTATATCACAGAAGCCATTGTTTTAACAACAGGAACTTCAGGAACAGATATTTCGTACGATGGCGGAGAAAACTGGAAAAATATATCTACACTTAGTTTCAATACACTATCAAAAAGTACGGATAATAAAGTGATTTATTTGACTGGGTCAAAAGGTAATGTGTATCGATTGGAGCTGTAAATTTAAAATGTACGACTCGTTATAGATTAGCTGAGATTTTATTGCTAGCTAGGCTTCAATCAAGAGAAATTAGATACTTAAACAAGTCTTTACATAAGCCACATATGTAATTATTTATAAATCGATTAAGGAATAATAGTTGTAAGTCTAGAATTTGGTATTTTTATTTAATAAATATGCACAATAGGTTATATTAAATGCACAAATTAAATGCACAAATCTTGGACGCAACTTGATTAACCTTCCAAATCTTCATCCTAAGGAGTGTATGGGAAATAATGAAGCTTTTTGTTAAAGAAGTGTTAAATACAATTTTTGAGGGTGAATTAGGGATTAACTTTCTATTCTGTTGGGGGATTTTATGACACGTCAACCAGTCTCGATTAATGATACTCCATTTTATAATGAAACGGATGATGATGAATGGTATAATTCTCGTGATGAATACGATTACTAAATCTACCCAAAATATTGCTAATTCTTGCAAATCTGCTTTTTATACAGAATAAAAATTTATTTGACAACGTATAAGAATTTATAAGCAAAAATTATTGTTTTATCGAAGTATGATATCTAAAATTTAGATTTTTCCTATCGTCAGAATGACAAGTTTGTTAATAATCAAAAAAAGCCGTAACTACTTAAATGCTACGGCTTTTCTTCATTTTTCTTTAAAAGAATTACTTTCCTAATCTCGTAAGGATAGCCTCCATTTCGGTAATCACCTTATTAATTTTAGAGATTGTCAAATCAAATGGTTCTTTCGAATTCATATCTACCCCAGCATCAACTAGTAATTCTACAGGATATTTTGTGCTTCCTGAAGCTAAGAAGTCTAAATATTTTTTACGATCAGCAGCTGTACCATTTAACACTTTTTCCGATAATGCAGCCGAGGCTGTGTAAGAAGTGGCGTATTGGTACACGTAGAAATTGTAGTAGAAATGCGGAATGTACGACCATTCGGATTTTACATTTTCATCTACAAAACAGATGCCTTTATCGTGTCCATAATATTTACGCGTCAACTCCAAATACATCTTATCAAAATCCTCACCTGTCAACGCCTCTCCTTTTGCTACTTTGTCATGAATCATTAATTCAAATTCAGCAAACTGGGTCTGACGGTACAATGTACCTTTAGCACCTTCCAAATAATTTCCTAAAATCGCCAAACGGGTTTTATCGTCTTTGATTTGTTTCAACATGTAATCATTCAACAATTCTTCATTCAAGGTTGATGCTACTTCAGCCACGAATATAGAATAATCTGCATTCGCCACATGTTGTTTTTTATTAGTCAAATAAGAGTGCATCGTATGTCCCAACTCATGCGTCAACGTCGACATATCGTTGTACTTACCGTTGTAATTCATCAAAATATACGGATGTACATCGTACGCTGAACCATTCGAATACGCACCAGAACGCTTTCCTTCATTTGGATACATATCAATCCAGCGCTCATTAAATGCTTTTGTTGAAACGTCGATATACTCTTTACCCAAAGGTTTCAAAGATTTTAGGATATTGTCAACGGATTCTTCTACAGTATAGGACAAATCTACTTTATCCACGAGAGGCGCATACAAATCGTAATAATGCAATTGGTCTAATCCCATCATGCGTTTACGCAGACTCAAATAGCGGTGGAAAGTTTCCAAATTGCTATTCACATTCTTTACCAAATTGTGGTATACATCTGTCGGAATATTTCCAGCATCCAAGGCCGCTTCTAAGGTGCTGTTGTAATAACGTGCTTTAGCATAGAACAAAGCGGAATTCAAATTACCATACAAGGTAGAACCTAATGTGCGTTGAAATTCATTTAATTTTCCAAAATAAACCTCAAAAGCTTTTTTACGAACAGATCGGTCTTCACTTGCACGATACAATGAAAAATTTGCCGCATTTAATTTTACAGTTTTACCATCAACTTCGATATCGCCATACGGAAACTCCGCATTAGAGAATGTGCTGTAAATATTAGCCGCATTTCCCGACATCAATGAAGAGTACGCCAACACTTTTTCTACTTCTTCCGAACCTCTGTGCGCTCTTTTGCGCAAAAGATCCGTAAGATAAAATTTATACGTAGCCAAACCTTTCTCTTGGTTTAAGAAACTGTTTAATTGCTCGTCTTTCAAAGTCAGCAATTCAGGTTCCATGTAAGAAACTAACGCGCCATATTGAGAGAATAATTGTCCTAGCTCCTGTTTCATTCCCGCGTATTTAGTCACGCGTGTATCCTGATCCGATTTCATAGAAGCATACGAATACAATCTCGTCATTTCTTTTCCGAGCTTTGCGTTGAATTCCAAAGCTTCCATTAACGTTGCCGGAGATTGTGTTAACTTACCTTTATACTGCGCTATCTTTTGCATTTCTGTCTGAAGGCGGTCTTTCTCTTGCTTCCAAGCTTCATCAGAAGCATACAAATCCGTCAAATTCCACTTGTACTTCTCCGGCAAATCATCTCGTACCTTCATTTGGCTCATAGCCATACTAGAAGAAAACAATAGCATAGCGGTCATTAATTTAGTTTTACTAATCATATATCATCTATATTTTTTTCATGACTAAATTAAGAAAAAGTTATTGGCTCTGAAAAGTTAACGAGGAAACTAATTTAAATAAATTTACTTTTTTAGCTCTTGCAACAAAATATAAAAATGTAAAATCAATGCACAGATTAAGTCATCTTGAAGTAAAGGATACAGGATTTTTATTTGTGTATCAAATATTCAATTACATTAGTAAAAAAGAAAACTATGAGTATTGTATTTAGTCCTTTACAATTAGCAAAACATACATTAAAGAATAGATTAGTAGTCTCTCCAATGTGTCAATATAGTGCGGAGGAAGGTTTTGCAAATAATTGGCATTTAGTGCATCTTGGCCAATTTGCTATTGGTCAAGCAGGAGCAATTATTCAAGAAGCCACTGCTGTTGTTCCTCAAGGAAGGATTTCCTATGCTGATCTTGGCATTTGGAAAGATGAACATGTTCCTGCGCTGAAAGAAATTGTAGATTTTGTGCATCAACAGGGATCACTGATCGGAATTCAACTGGCTCACGCTGGACGTAAAGCATCTACGGATAAACCATGGTGTTCGAGAGCCCAATTTGCTCCGAACCATCCTAATGGATGGCAAACAGTGGCACCATCTCCTATTCCTTTTAATGATACTGATGTTCCTCCTGTCGAACTATCCGTAAAAGACATCCAGCAATTAGTCGTAGCATTCAAAGACGCTGCGCAAAGAAGCGTTGAAGCTGGATATGATATTATTGAGATCCATGCTGCACACGGCTACCTTATTCATCAGTTTCTATCGCCATTGTCTAATCAGCGAACAGATTCTTATGGTGGCTCTTTCGAAAATAGAGTTCGGTTCTTAATTGAGATTATTGAAGCTGTCAATTCTGTCTTGACCACTCAATCACTGTGGCTTCGCATATCTGCAACGGATTGGGCTGAAGGAGGTTGGGATATCGAAGAAACAGTTAGGCTTGGACATTTAGCCAAGAAATTTGGTATAGAAGTTATGGATGTATCAAGTGGTGGGTGCGTCCGTCATCAACAAATACCGGTGATGGAAAATTACCAAGTTCCTTTCGCAGAAAGAATTAAGAATGAAACAGGTATAATAACGGGTGCTGTAGGATTAATAAAAAAGTCCTCACAAGCAGAGCTTATTTTGAACGATAAAAGAGCTGACTTAATATTTATTGCTAGAGGATTTTTACAAAACCCTCATTTAGCAAAACAATTTGCAAAAGATTTGGCTGTGGATATCAAATGGCCTTTACAATACGATAGAGCAAAAGAATATTGATATACTTTGCATAGAAAATGGGGTAAAATGAATGTATATTAAATAGAAACTTTCTACCTAATATACATTCCAATTTTATGATAATGACCTGTTTGAGTGGTAGATCATAAAATTTAAAAAACAATGAAGCTCATTTTAATCAACAATGCCGCACAAAACGACTTTGATTGAAAACTCCCTTCACAATACAAACGAGATATTAATCAGACTTCTTGGGATGATATTCTTTGACATTTAATTTTTTACAAATGAATGTAGTTATATATTTAGCCAAAATTCCTAAGAGGGAGTGTAAAATAAACTGTGTCAATGGTTGAATTACCGCCCCGCGGGGCGGTAATTCAACCATTTTTCTTATTGCAAATCTAACACCATTCTTCCCGGAAACCAAATTGCTAATTTCTGTGCTGT
>NZ_VIQM01000037.1 GCF_008520265.1 Sphingobacterium cavernae | reverse complement strand
CGTAAAGATCTCCCTTTACACGGCTCTTATTATCCAACCGACAACTTTATCCCTATATACCAGTGTTCAAACAGATGCGGACTTCTTTCGGAAATCTCTGACATCCATTTTATGGCTCTGTCTTTTCGGTTCCGTAGCCTTTTATATTTCCGCATAGCCCATCTTACCAGTAACCTGTTCATGTGCTGAAGTACTTTGTGTAGCTCTGTTTTGTAGAAAGCTCCGTAGTAATTGATCCATCCTCTGAGGACTGGATTTATATACCGGGACAACGTTTCTAAGTCACTGCCTCCTCTTCTGTGCAATTGCCATGTCCGCATCTTTTCTCGTATGGAAACTTTAGCTTTATTGCTGATTGCAGGAAGAAAACTGGTAAAGTTCAACCCCTGTTTGGTCTGAGCTTTTCGTCTTTTGAACGTATACCCTAGAAAGTCGAAGGCAATTATGGGATAGGATTTCTGTCGTTCTTTTCTGCCACAATACACGATCTTGGTTTTCTCTGGATGCAGTTCAAGTCCACAGGCTTTTAGTCTGTGTTCTAATGCTTT
>NZ_VIQM01000036.1 GCF_008520265.1 Sphingobacterium cavernae | reverse complement strand
CAGTGTGGCGCCGTTTTCCTTTGGCAATTCAAACAAGCCTTTTTCGCAGATCCCTTTGATGTGCTGGTAGCTAAAGGCATGAAAATACAATGCCCTTGCACAGGCTATATCTAATTGCTCATTCGTAAACCGCTTTTTAAGAGAAAGGATTCCTTGAGTCATCTTGCGCCAATGTGAAGGCACTTCCTGTACCAAACCATCGAAGAAAGCTTCTGCGCAACTACCCACACCGGTCATCATATTTCGATATTCTTTTTTGCTTACCGATTTTTTATCATCAGGACGGTGAGCTTCAAGGCTAATAAACATACCTATGTCGGATGATATTTGATGCAAAGCGATTTGCTTTACGCCGTCGTATACCTTAAGTATTGTTCCGTTACTCTCAATACGGACATATTGACTCATATAGCGGGCAGGAACCGAATAATAGTTCTGCCTGAAACTTAGATGTCCCATCCGGTTAACTTTGCGGTGCTCGACATGCATGATCTGAAATCTACTCTTGGGAAGAGACTGAAGAGCCGCTTTTTCGGAAGCCATAAACAAGT
>NZ_VIQM01000038.1 GCF_008520265.1 Sphingobacterium cavernae | reverse complement strand
GTTATTAAACAATGGCATAAATCGAACCGTTTTACATTCCTATTTTTTTCAGATTGGCACAAATCGAAACGAAAATTTTGGCACTGTTTGACCGAAAACGGTGGCACAAATCAATCCGAAATATCCAAGTGCACTTGATCTGATACAGCAGTATTGGCTGTGAAATTATTTGTTTTTTCAAAATTTATAATTAGTATCAAATCCAAAGCATATATAAAGGTTGATGAGTAATTCAATTTATCAGTTATAGATTTAATGTCAAAATAATAGTTATATGATGGGTTATGAACCAATTCATGCCTAATTTTGAATAGTGATTCAGTTTCAGAATATATTTTATCATCTTTAAAATCAAATTCTTTTTCGTCATCTTTATATCTAAAATTTGTGCTTTTCATATCTTCTAATACATTTACCTTAAGGATTTTAGAGAAAATATGATTGATAGTGGATAAATTCTGAAAACTTTGATTAAAAGCAATTAACTCTATTGGATGTATAGAATTTTCATATAAAAATACCAGGTCATCAATGTCATATTTATCTTTATGAATTTCTTTTAATGTTTTTTTTGTAATATTAGGGTCGCAGATTTTAAAAAATGCATCTAACATATCTTTACAATAAACTTCAATATTTGTAACTTGATTAATCAAAAGTGAATTAGCAATAATTTTTTTGACCTCTGTATTTTCAATCATTGAGTTTGATATATATTCTAAGCAAATTTTATGATTATCGGAAGTTTTTATAAAATTTTTTAAAGGCTGGAATTCTCTTGTTGTTTTGTTTTTCCTTACAGTTAAAATTTCTGAAATATCCATTTTAGTAATATTATATATTGCGAGAACAATTGGTTTAGCGAAACCAATATACAAAATGTTTCAATTAACCTATGAAACAAAAAAAGCCCAATCTTTCGATTGAGCTTTTCTATATCCTACTAAAACTAAGATTAGTGTTTGAAATGGCGAACACCTGTAGTCACCATCGCAAGACCTTTTTCGTCTGCCATTTCGATAGACAATTTGTCTTTGATCGAGCCACCTGGTTGCAATACTGCAGCGATACCATTATCACCAGCGATTTCTACACAGTCCGGGAAAGGAAAGAAAGCATCTGATGCCATAGAAGAACCTACTAAGTCAAAACCGAAAGCTTTTGCTTTTTCGATAGCTTGTTTCAATGCATCCACACGTGAGGTTTGACCTACACCTGAAGCGATTAATGTACCGTTTTTCGCAAATACAATAGTGTTTGATTTCGTGTGTTTCACGATTTTGTTCGCGAAGTATAAGTCTTCTAATTGTGCCGCAGTAGGCGCTACTTTCGTTACCGTAGTCATTTGGTCTGGACCTTCTACTGTGTTGTCTTTATCTTGTAAGATTACACCGTTTAATAAAGTTTTGAATTGCTCCGCAGGCAATTTCACTTCTTTACGACGTAAAATAATTCTGTTTTTCTTTTCTGTCAAGATAGCTACTGCTTCTTCTGAATATGAAGGAGCGATCAATACCTCGAAGAATAATTTGTTGATTTCAGTAGCTGTTTCGCCGTCTACTTCACCGTTTGTGATTAATACACCACCGAAAGCAGAAACTGGGTCACATGCTAAAGCGTCAATCCAAGCTTGTTTTACAGTCTCGCGTGAAGCTACACCACAAGCGTTTGTATGTTTTAAGATTGCAAAAGTAGGCTCTTGGAATTCGTCAACGATAGCTACTGCTGCATCTACATCCACCAAGTTGTTGTATGATAATTCTTTACCATTCAATTTGTCAAACATTGCGTCCAAATCACCGAAGAAAACACCTTTTTGGTGTGGGTTTTCACCGTAACGCAATACTTGTGCTTTTTGTTCTGATTGTTTGAAAACTTCGATTGGTTCTTCTTGGTTGAAGTAATTGAAAATTGCTGTATCGTAGTGTGAAGATGTATTAAAAGCACGTTTAGCGAATGACTTACGTTGCTCTAATGTAGTAGCACCTTCTTGTGCTGCTAAAATTTCTTCTAATTCTGTATAGTCATTTTTCGAAGAAATAATTACTACATCGTTGAAGTTTTTAGCTGCTGCACGAATCAAAGAGATACCACCGATGTCGATTTTCTCAATAATATCCTGCTCCGAAGCACCAGAAGCAACAGTTTCTTCGAATGGATATAAATCCACGATAACCAAGTCGATTTCTGGAATGTTATATTCGTCGATTTGTTGTTTGTCTTCTGCCAAAGGACGACGCGAAAGGATACCACCAAATACATTTGGGTGTAATGTTTTCACGCGACCACCTAAGATTGAAGGGTAGCCCGTCAAATCTTCAACGCGCTCAACGCCAATTCCTAAGTCACGGATAAAAGCTTCCGTACCGCCTGTAGAGTAGAAAGTAACTCCGTACTTGTTTAGTAATTGAATAAGTGGGGCTAGATTGTCTTTGTAGTAGACAGAAACTAATGCATTTTTAATCTTAACAGGATGATTCATTGTTTTTTATTTGGAGCAGCAAAGGTAAAAATTTATGTGTGGATTTCATAGTGATGGTGGCTATTTATTTGCTGAAATGAATAAGTTTAATTTTTTGAACTAGACATATAGCGCGTCATTTCGACGCAAGGAGAAATCTATTTTGAATTTTTTACTACTCTTTATTTTAAGCTCTCTATGTCATAAGCCCTCTTGTCTTCATCTCCAGACAGGCTCTTTCTTTTTTTATAAAAAGAAACAAAAAATCATCGCTGTACCGTATCGGCATAACGGCTCACTTTTCCTGCTATTGCCGATCCGCTAAGACGATATTTAAGGATTTGTAAGGGTTGAATGTGTATTGAAAATATTTATTTAGCACCTGCATAAAGAAACGGCCTAGGATGGTTTGGCGTGAAGAAATCAACGAAGTTAAAGCGTCAAAAACAGATTTAAGAAGTGAAACGGCTCAAATCTGTTTAGCGAAAACGAGATGATTTTAGCCAAAATATCCAAGCCTTGATTGCTTTGCATACTTTCGTCATCAAGGAAGAAAGTATGAGTCACTCGCGGCTTGAGCGAGAATAAAAATCTCAAAAAACAAAAATCGCACCTTTTGGGTGCGATTTCTTAATGATATTTCTTTAATAGATTTTCTACTACTTTAGGGTAGTGTAGATGTTCTAATTGTTGTCCTTTGAATTTAATTGTTTCTAATGTGTCGTCTTTTTCGACTTTGAATCGACCTTGATAGATTACTTCGCCTTCGTCAAAGTTTTCATTTACAAAGTGAATGGTAATACCATGTTCTTCGTCACCTGCTGCTAATACTGCTTTATGTACGCGATCACCATACATCCCTTTGCCGCCATGCTTAGGCAATAGGGCAGGGTGGATATTGATGATTTTGTTTGGATAGGCTTTCAAAAGATTTTCTGGAACTAACCACAAGAAACCGGCTAATACGACCAAATCAATATCCAAACGTTTTAATATGTCGACTACATTATCTGTTTGATAGAATTCATGTCTATCGAAGATATGCGATGGAATTTCAAAATTATCGGCTCTTTGTAATACGTAAGCGTCAGGATTGTTGCTTAGTACTAATGATACTTCGGCATCGTCAGCGTATTTGAAATGCTCCATAATTTTTTGAGCATTTGAACCTGACCCCGAAGCAAAAATAGCAATGCGTTTTTTCACGTTGTTATTAGTTAATATTTTCTCAAATATAAGCATTCTGTGCATCATTTGACGGAATGCTTGTATTTATTGAATGTCATTATTTAAGATTAGCAATCTTACTCAAGATTTTACTGCTTATTTCATCCACCGAAAGGGCAGAATTCGAAAGAACAACAATAGCGGATTTCTTGTCGGGCACCAAACCAATAAACGAAGAGCTTCCGGCCGTTCCACCGTTGTGCCAAAGTTGAATGACATCGTCGACCATATTCATGTGCCAAGCTAGACCGATATCCGTATTTGGAGGCAGAAAGTACGTGAATTGTCTTGTCATCGCCATCGCATTTTCCAATGTTGTTTCTGGTAATTTGAATTGGTATTGTGCGAAGCGTAATAAATCGTGCACTGTAGATTTCAAAGCACCTGTTCCCGCAAAAGCTTGAAAATCCCAAATAGGTGTTTCTTGTCCGTGCGCATTGTATACTTTCGTTAGCTTTTGTGTCTTGGGGTTTGCTTTCTCAACAGTGTTTGGCAATTTTAGAGTATCCGAAATGATTTCTTTGATATTTTGGCTGTAGGATTTTTGTGTGATAATTGAAATTAATTCTCCCAATAAACCATAACCTAAATTGCTGTATTCGAAATTTTCGCCAGGCTCATTATCACTTTTTACATCTTTCAAATAGTGAAATAGATCTTTACGACTGTAGTTTGCGTACGGATTTTTAGGATTGTACTTAGCCACTTTATCCAAATTTTCGGGTAACCTCGGCAATCCAGATGTATGATTCGCTAAATGCTTGAAAGTGATTTTTTGCAAATAGGGATTTTGTGCTAACGTATCAGGCAAGTATTTTGTGATACTATCATCCAATGAAATCGTTCCTTTTTCAACCAATTCAGCAAGCAACGTAGCCGTAAAAACTTTGGAAATAGAACCGATTTCGTACAACGTATTTCCGTCAGGTAATGAAGCTGTGTTAGCCGGGTCAGTCTGGCCGTAGAAGAAGGTATTGATGCTATTTTTATTGATCACACCTATAGCTAAAGACTTAGTGTTGGGATTTGAAAGATAGGCTCTCGCTATAGAATCCACATAAAAATCCAAGGGATTTTGGTTGTTCACATTTGATTTTACCTCTTCTTTTCTTACGGTCTGAATGTGATCAGGTTTTACCAAGAAGTAGTTGAATTTGTAATTCGAGTCGACACCTAGATGAATAGATGTCTTCGAACTTCCCAATAGTACATTATATCCAGCGATATTATTAGCGAATGTGACAGGTTCGGTATTCGAAATCTTTCCGTAATTCGCCATATTGCTGATCATGTCAATAAATCCTTGTTTATCAATAGATCGTTTGAATTCTTCTGAAGCTAATGTGTAAACCGAATCGGGCTGTTTGGTATTGATGAAATATTCAATTCTATTGAAAACAGTCCGGTTTCTACGCTCTACAGGAGATTGAGCGATTAAGGTCGAACTGAAGAGTAAGATATTGCAAACAAATAGTAGTGCTTTATGTATCATGTTGCAAAATTAACAAACAATCGGTTATAAGCCAATTGTTTGTTTTAATCTTGCATATCCTGATTTACTGATGTTTACTTTGTCGCCGTTGATAAGAATGCCTTTATAGCTTTCTTTTTCCATCGGCTCAATCTTCGCGAGTTGGTCTACTTTGATAATAAATGATCGGTGCACGCGTACAAATTGTTTTGGATCCAATTGTTTTTCAAAAGAAGACATAGTTTTGTTTTTCAAAAACATACCATCTTTAGTGTGAATCTTTACATAATCATCATAAGCCTCCAAAAAGATGATTTGTTGAACCGGAATTAATTTGATTTGCGTACCATTTTTTACGACAATACGCTCTAATGTTTCCTCTTCTAAATCTTCTTTCAAAGCCTTTACGCCTTGCTGTTTTTGTTTCGTAACATGTAACGATCTAAACTTTTCGAGAGCCTGATCAAATCGATCTTGCGATATTGGCTTCAACAGATAATCTACCGCATTCTTCTCAAATGCTTTTAATGCATATTCCTCAAATGCTGTAGTGAAAATAATATGGGGCATTTCATCCAAAATTTCCAACATCTCAAAACCTGTCAACTTTGGCATTTGAATATCCAAAAAAACAATGTCTGGTTTGTACTGTTGAATTGCTTTTGCGCCTTGAAAACCATCGCCACATTCGGCTACGATTTCAAAATCATTTTCCTTTTGAAGATATTCATGTATAATCATACGAGCCAAAGGCTCATCATCTATAATTATTGCTTTAATCATGTTGAGGTATTTTTATGATGGCTGTGAATTGATTTTCTGTTTTGCGAATGTGTAATAAATCGGTACGGCTATATATTAAGAACAAACGTCTTTGTATACTTGAAAGTCCAAATCCTGTACCTTTTTTGTTGTAAAATTGATCGGTATCGTATGGATTTGTTATTTCAATATTCAGCATATTATGCTCTAGGGTGATTTGGGTATTGATGTCCACATCACCAATAATATTATACAAACCATGCTTAATCGCGTTTTCCATCAGCGGTTGAATAATCATACACGGTACTTTGCTGTGAAGTACTTCGTCTTCGTAATGGAAATTAGTTTGTAATCGATGTCCAAATCTTACTTTTTCTATTTCCAGATACAATTCCAAATGTTTGATTTCGTCAGCCAAAGGAATCAATTGTTTGTCATCCTTACGCATCGTTCCTCTCAAAAAATCCGATAGCTGGAAAGTCATTTTCTTGGCTAAATCGGGTTTTAACCCTATCAACGCAATAATAGAATTTAGACTATTGAACAAAAAGTGCGGTTGAAGTTGTTGTCTAAGGTTATATAATTCTGCATCGCGTACCAAACGCTCGGATTCTAATTTACGACGATCATTCTCAATAGCTTCTTCCTGTACATTCCAAAATATATTGATGATCATAATACACGAAAGCACTAAAAAGTTGATGATAAACTTATAGGGTAATTTGTGGTAATAATGAATAAGCGACGGGTTGTCAAAAAATTGGTAAATACAGAAGATGGAAATACCCAAACTCATGACCGTTAGAGTCAAGCAAAAAGCAATTATTTTGAAATACTGCTTTTTACTCGGATTATAAAATTTCATCGAACTAAATACCAAATAACAGCAAAGCGCCATCGTCAAAGCACTAATTAGAGGTTCTACAAATGAAACGCGAACTGGTTTGAATTCCCACCAAAGCAAGAAATAAGAAACAGCAAAGTATAAAACAAAGATAATCCATACACTGAAGTGGATTAACGCTGTTTTTGAGTTTAGTTTGAAGGTAGATGCAAACATTTACTTTAGCTATTTTTTATAGTTACCGTTCCAAATAACGATGTCCCTGTAAGGAACAATTTTTTAGATTCATCATACGGATGATTGATGATTATTCTACGGTCATCCACATCCCCAAATATGGAAGAGATCGAAGGTGTTACCACCCAATGTGCTGGAACTATTATTTTTGTACTTCCAAATAATTGAAAAGTATCAATTACGACTGGCTGTGATAGATCCGCTTGTAAAAGGTTGATCACGGAAGATCCAAAAATATTTGTAATCGTACCACCTAAGAAATTTTTGGACAATATAATTTTATTTGAATTGCCAAAAATAGCATCCACCTTTAAATAGTTTTCGGCATACTGGAACTGATTATACGCTCCAGAATGTCCTGTATTTTGGTGTGAAGAATTTTGAGTATTTGCTCCAGTATCATCAGTTAAATCTACTACACGACGATCCCAATCATACTCGTCCGTAGGATGTGGAGGAGGTGTGTTCTCAGGTGGAGTAGGAATTGTTGGAGCTTTTCTATTTCTGTTGATGATGTAGATACCAATCACAATAGCGATTGCAGGCAAAAGCACTTGAAAAGGATTGAAGTTATCAAAAATCTTACGCAGTAGAAATATACCTCCGATTGTAAGTAATATAAATGATGATTTTTTTTCAAATTTTGAATTAATACCGATGACAAGTCCGATTATAATCAAAATCATAGGGAAACTAAACAGCCAACTAGGAAATAAAAATCCCAAGTCCAAATTGTTTAGGAGTAGAAACACACCAAAAAGGATAATAATAGCTCCAACTGTAGTGGACGACTTATTATTGCTTGGTGGCAATTGTGGGTTTTGATTTGTATGCGTTGACTTTTCCATTACTCTATATTTAATAGCTCAAAAGTAAATACCCGATTGCACTGGACACACTGTAATTAGGTATTTGTAGTAGCTTACTCGGTAAAGTATCTGATTTTATCGGTAAAAATACATTCTAAAAAATGATTTCAAATCTTTATTAACAAAAAATAATTATTTTTTGCAAAAAATTTGGTTCTTTAATAAGATATATTATATATTTATGACATTAAAATATAAGATTTAAACTTAAATACTTACTAGACTAATGGGAGATTTTGAAAACAAAGAACGTGAAGAAGTATTTTCAAAAAAGGTGAGAGCTGGAAAACGTACTTATTTTTTTGATGTAAAAGCAACACGATCGAATGATTATTACGTGACTATTACAGAGAGTAAAAAACGTTTTGAAGATGGTCAGTTTATCAAACATAAAATTTTCTTATACAAAGAGGATTTTGAAAAGTTCGCAGAGGGATTAACAGAGGTGGTGGAATACATAAAATCTAACCAAGATGTCGTAGAGAAAAGATACGAACCTAGTCAAGAAGAATCTGCTTATGAAAATAGTGGTGAGTATGTAGCGAAGGATAATTTTTCTTTCTAATTACTAAACCCTAACAAGATATTTGAGCCACTCTAGCAAAGTGGCTTTTTTAATTTTAAAGTTGTTACAATAAATATATCGTTTGTTGTAAGGGAATCGATTATTTTCGTGGTTTTATAAAAATGAATATGACAAAACATTGGACTAATTTTGCAGTTATCGGGCTTTTGTTTGTTGGCTCGCAGTCTGTAGCGCAACAAAAATTAACCTTTGACGAAGCTTGGGGAAGAGTAAGTACTGTTACAAAACCAATTAATGGATTCACGGGGTGGGCTGATAATGACCACTATTTGGAACTTAATCGTGAAGATAATCGTACGTATAAAGTAAATGTGTCGACTGGACATCGTGAAATCTATGTTCCAGCAGAAATCAAAAGCACAAAAGTAGTAACCAAGAATAATGATATTTATATTGAGTTTGCTAATGGACAGGAGAAAAAGTTAACTAATTCACCAGACATTCCTGAACAAAATCCTACATTATCTCCCGATGGTAAGTATGTAGCGTTTACAAGAGAAAGCAATTTGTACAGTGTTACCGTTGATAATGGAGCAGAAACGCAATACACAACAGATGGTACCGATGTTATTTACAACGGTTGGTCTTCTTGGGTGTATTATGAAGAAATTTTAGGACGTGCTACCAATTATAAGGCATTTTGGTGGTCACCGGATAGCAAGCAAATTGCATTTATGCGATTCGACGACACTAAAGTTCCGATGTTTCCAATTTACGGATCAAAAGGTCAAAATGGTTACTTGGAACAAACGCGTTATCCTAAAGCAGGGCAAAGCAATCCAGAAGTAAAAGTTGGTTTTGTAAAAGTTGAGGAGAAAAATGCGCAATGGGCAGATTTCAATGAGAAAGATGACCAATACTTTGGAGAACCATATTGGAGTTACGACAGCAAATCTATTATGGTGCAATGGATGAACCGTGATCAGACGAACTTGAAATTTTACAGTGTAAACCCTTTATCCGGAACTAAGAAAGAAATATACAATGAGGAGCAACCGACTTGGATTAATCTAGATCACGATGAGCGCATTACATATTTGGCAGATAATAAGCATTATATTTTGAAGTCAGATAAGACAGGTTGGGCGCATTATTATTTGTATACATTGGATGGAAAATTGGTTAATGCGATTACATCTGGCGATTGGCAAGTTTCCAAGTTGCAGCACATAGATGAGAAATCTAAAGTTATATATTTCACCGCTCGTAAAGAAAATTCTGCGACTTCGGATCTATACCGCGTTGATTATTCGGGTAAAAATTTAAAACGCCTAACTTTTGGAAATTATACACATCAAGTTTCCGTATCGCCAAATGGAAAATATTTTTTGACAACTTACTCCAATGTAAGTACACCCGCAAAAGTTTCTTTGGTAGATAATAAGGGGAAAGTGTTGAAAGAATTAGCAGATGCTAAATCTCCTAATTTTGAAAAGTACAAAATTGGAAAAACAGAATATTTAACGGTAAAGTCGGAAGACGGAAAGTTTGATTTGCCCGTAATCATTACCTATCCTGTAGATTTCGATGAGTCCAAGCAATATCCTGTGGTCATGAATATATATGGTGGTCCTGATGCAGGTTCTGTAAGAAATACATGGAAAAACACATCCACAAGTCCATATGGTGGTATGTCGCAACATTGGGCTAATGAAGGTATTATTCAAATTGAATGTGATCACAGAGCTTCAGGACATTATGGAAAGCAAGGGGTCGCATGGATGCACCGTAACTTAGGCAACTGGGAATTGGTGGATTATATCACGATTGCAAAATGGTTGAAAGCAAAACCTTTTGTGAAAAAAGATAAATTATTGATTACTGGTCACAGTTATGGAGGTTATATGACTTGTTTAGCGTTGACCAAAGGTTCGGAATATTTTGATTATGGTATTGCTGGAGCTCCTGTTACGAGCTGGGAATTGTATGATACGCATTATACGGAGCGTTGGATGGATACACCTCAAGATAATCCTGAAGGGTATAAAAATGGCTCCATCTTAACGTATGTAGATAAATACAAAGGTGGTCTGCGTATCTTGCACGGCGATATGGATGATAACGTTCATATGCAGAATACTATACAATTAGTGGATGCCTTGACAGATCGTGATGTTCCATTTGAATTTATGATTTATCCTGGAAGTAGACACGGTTGGAATCGTTCGAAAACTAAATATGATTTTAAAGAACGAGTACGTTTTTACTATCAAAATTTATTAGAAAGACCTGTTCCAGCGGATTTTAAATAAATTATAAATACCGAAAAGCTTCGTGAAAACGAAGCTTTTTTTGTGCTATAGAGTAACATGTTAGTAAGTAGTCATTACGTTGATAAAAAAAGAATGAAACCCCAAAGATTTTCATTGATGTAGTGCGAAAAATATATCATCTTTGCAATATTATTAATCAACATGTTAGAATTTTTAAAAGAAAGTACTTTTCGTGCTAATGATGTGTTTCTCCAAGCATTAGGTATTTTAAGGAAACACTATATATCGGTTGCGGGGTTGTGTTTTTTGTTGTTTGTCACTAACAATTTATCTACATATTTAGCAATTTATCTGAGTGATCTCACAAGTAGTGGTATTCGATTCGTATTGTTGTTAATTTTTGTGATTTTGTTTTTTGGTTTGCAGTTAGTGCTAATTAAGCGCGCCATACTTTTGGCTAAAGATGTCAAAAAAGCCGAATTAATGAGTTATGTACCTTCCACTAAACAATTTATACATTTTATTTTAGGTTTGTTGTCGTATTCTCTTATCACGGGGTTAGCATATTTAGTTTGTGCGATACTTTGTATGCCGTTATTATATATGGGTGTTGAGATGGATAGGATTGCATATGAAATTAACCCATTGATTACAGGTGTAATTATGATGTTCGTACTCATCCGTATATCATTTTTTCCTTTTTTTATCTTGGAAAATAATTTCGGATTTATAAGATCTATTAAGTTAAGTATTGCTTTTACTCGCGGAAATACAACCAATTTACTTATCTTGATGGCATTATTGGCGTCTACATATATGGGACAACTGTTTTTCGAATATATGGATTACACTATATTCGCCAAAATCATGAGTGCAATTAATACATTCGTAATCATTCCTTCAGTGAGTTTGGTTCTTGCGGTTGCTTATGTAGGCATGATTAAGGAGTACAAAGGAAGTGATGATCCAGAGTTACTGAAAAACATTATTTAGGAATATAAGGGAAGTTTTGGAGAAAAAGAATATAGCCATATTAGGTTCTACAGGAAGTATCGGTACGCAGGCTTTGGATGTTGCACGTGAATTTCCAGATAAATTTGAAATATCAGTTCTCACAGCCAGCAATAATGCAGATGACCTAATTAAACAAGCTTTAGAGTTTAGTCCCAAGATTGTGGTTATGGTGTCTGAATTTGCGTATGCAAAAGTCAAAGACGTTTTAGCTGGCACAGGTATAAAGGTGCTTTACGGAGAAGAGGGTTTGGTAGAAGCTGTTCAGTTGGATGAAATCGATGTAGTACTTAACGCAATTGTCGGTTCCGCTGGATTGAGACCTACGGTCAAAGCAATTCAATGTGGTAAAGACATTGCGCTAGCGAATAAAGAAACTTTGGTCGTAAGCGGAGAGTTGATCATGGGGCTAGTAAAGCAACATAATGTAAAAATGTTGCCTGTAGATTCCGAGCACTCTGCTATCTTTCAATGTTTGGTGGGCGAACCAAGTCCAATAGAGAAAATATATTTGACAGCGTCTGGAGGACCATTCAGAGGTAGGACAAGAGAACAGTTGGCCTCTGTTGGTAAAGCACAAGCTTTGAAACATCCGAATTGGTCAATGGGTGCCAAAATTACGATAGATTCTGCTTCTTTGATGAACAAAGGTCTTGAGGTGATTGAAGCAAAGTGGTTATTTGATTTGAATATAGATCAAATTGATGTCATTGTGCACCCGCAATCTATTATACATTCGATCGTACAATTTGAAGATGGTTCGATGAAGGCGCAGATGGGGTTGCCAGATATGAAGTTGCCAATTCAATATGCATTGACTTATCCGCAACGATATAAAAATTCATTCAAAAGATTTGATTTCATGGATTATGGCAATTTAACTTTTGAAAAGCCAGATTTAGCAACATTCAGAAATCTTCAATTGGCTTATGATGCGTTAGCGGAGGGTGGAAATCGTTGCTGCGTATTGAATGCTGCGAACGAAATTGCTGTTGCAGCTTTCTTGGAAGATAAAGTGTCATTCCTAGGGATGTCGGATATACTTGAGGAGACATTATGTCATATAAAAAATACGAATAACTTAAGTTTGGATGATTATATTGCGTTCGACACGGAAAGCAGAATCGTGGCACGAGATTTAATCAATAAAGTAAAATATAAAAATTAGAAAGAGTTAAATGGGAACATTGGTAATGGTAGGTCAGGTTATTCTGGCTTTATCTATTTTAATTATACTACACGAATTAGGACACTTCTTAGCCGCAAGAGCTTTTGGAATCAAGGTTGAGAAGTTTTATTTATTTTTTGATGCTTGGGGCGTAAAGTTATTCAAATTCAAATATAAAGATTGTGAATACGGTATCGGATGGTTGCCGCTTGGTGGTTATGTAAAAATCGCTGGTATGGTAGACGAATCTATGGATACGGAACAGCTTAAAGAAGAACCAAAACCTTGGGAATTCCGTTCAAAACCAGCTTGGCAACGTCTTATCGTGATGCTTGGTGGTATTATTGTCAATGTCATTGTCGGTATTTTGGTTTTCTGGATGCTTGTGTTCAAATACGGGGATTCAGATTTTGATAATACAAAACTTTGGGGTGTAAAGCCTGGAATCATCGGGGAGAAGATTGGTCTTGTAGAAGGCGATAAAATCTTAGCCGTAAATGGTAATCCTGCAAATCTTTTCATGAAAGATTTGATGACTTCAGAAGTATTGATGGGTGATGCGGTATTGAAAGTAGAGCGTCAAGGTCAAACCCTTGATATTACACTTCCTGCCACGATGTTGAATGATGTGGCTGATCACAAGAAAAATGAATTTGTAACGCCAATATTTAAGATGTTGCCTGTGGATACAGTGGTGAAGGATACCCGTGCGGATAAAATGGGGCTTAAAAAAGGTGATCAAATTATTGCTATCAATGGAGTACAAGTTGATCGATTGGATGCATTCCAAGATGAGGTAGCAAAAAATAAAGGAAAAGAAATTCAATTGAATGTCTTGCGTGGTACTGATTCTGTGCAATTGGTAGCAGCGGCAGACACGTCGAGTAAATTAGGATTTTCTAACTTACCTGTGGTGATGCGCAGCTATTCTTTTGGTGAGTCTTTACCGATAGGTGTTAATAAAGCCTTCTCTGTAATTACAGACAATATAAAAGGTTTTGGAAAGATATTCAAAGGAGAGGTGAGAGCAGATAAAGCACTTTCTGGTCCTGTGGGAATTGCAAAGATGTTTGGTGATGAAGTGGATTGGTCGCGTTTCTGGAATTTGGTGGGTATGTTGTCTATGGCATTAGCATTTATGAACTTATTGCCTATTCCAGCGTTGGATGGTGGCCATGTCGTATTCTTGTTGATTGAAATGATTCAAGGAAAACCATTAAGTGATAAGTTCTTAGAAACTGCACAAATGATCGGTTTCTTTATACTAATCGCATTGATGTTATTTACCTTCGGAAATGATATTATAAAGTGGTAGAACGTATAAATATATAATAGAGAGCCGAAACATCAACTGTTTCGGCTTTCTTGTTTTAGGAGCTTAAATTATCTAAGGTCTTTACGAAATTGACTTGCTTGCTCATATTACTCTCGTAAATAAAGTCATTTAAGCTTTTACTTTGGTATTTTCCAAAATCACCAATAATAACTAATGCCAATTGGTATTGGGTAAATTTTTGTAAGACTTCTCCAGCCAATTTAGTTTTTAAGTCAAAGAATTTAGGCGTTATGTTTTTCTCATGGAGAATCAATGTATCAAACCTTTGATAATACACATTGCCAATTAAATCCAGAGCGTCCTCCAAATTGTGTATTATTACTTCATCAGCTATAATTTCCGCTACTTCATTATTGTTGATTATTCGTTTTTTAATTTCCATTAAAGAGTGATTGAAATATTAAGTTGAAGTTTTCTGTTCTAACAAATTGTCAAGTTGTACTAAACAAATTGTTATTCCTTCTTGGAAACCCATTTGCAAAAATACATCTAAATCTTCTGCCGTATCATATGTAAGCTTGCAATCTACAAGCGTATGCTCATCCACTGGAGTGAATGTAACTTCCCAAGTGCTTTGAGGTAAATCAGGATTCATAATTCCCTCTTCATTACAAAATCCACCTTTTTGAATAAATGAATTTGGTACATAAATGCTGATAAATTGTGATAGACTCCAATGTTTTTCGCCTTCTGGACCTACCATCGCATAATGCCATATTCCATTAGGAATGAAATCCAAAGTCTTTGTTTCTACATGCCAAGGTTGAGGTCCCCACCATTTATCCAGCCATTCTTGTGTAGTCCAAGCTTCCCAAACTAGTTTTTGATCTGCTGCATATTCCTTTTTTATTTCGATGATATTGCTTTCTCTATCAATAGAAAAGTCAAAAACTAAATTCTTTTTCATAATACTCTGATATTGTTCTGTTATTTGAACAAATGGAAATAAGGCTTGTTTTTGATAATTTAATAAATCGGACGTAACGATAGGATAATATGTCCACCAGGCAGCGTTTTGATTAATTTTTGTTTGAAAACAATCTGACCTTCCAGACCTTCAAATAATAACCGTCTTGTAGGAGTGACCATTGGATGAATACAAAGTTGTATTTCGTCTAACAGTTTCAGTGCTAACAACTGTATCATCAAACTTCGACTACCGATATATACTAATGAATCTTTTTCTTCTTTTAGGTTTTTTACGGTTTCTAAGAGTGTGTTACTGGCCAATTCTGCTGTAGACCAATCGGTGGTATGTAAAGTGTTTGAAAATACAATTTTTCGGATAGCATGTATAGTTTTTGCAAATGCGTAACTTTCGAAATCGGAGTTTTTATTCTTTAATGCATCTTTCCAATACAACATAAGTTCATAGGTTTTGCGACCATACAATATTGTAGTTCCTTTTTTCAGCAGGTCGGTATAGTGCGCATGAACATGTGCATCAGGTAACGATTGGTTGTGATCGAAATTACCATCTATCGTCATGTTTATTGCGCAAATAATATTTCCCATATCACGTGATATTTTCTTGATCAAGATATGTATTGGCAAGTTTTGCTGGAGCGACTTGACAATATGCACTTCGTACAATATCTGTAATTATCTCTTCATTAATTGTATTGAGTTCTACTATTGTCCAGCCTTGTTTTCCCCAAGCATTTGGAACTGCGTAAATTGTGTTTTTATCAATTAATCCATATAAATCTTGATCAGAGAGAGAAAGTTTGACCGAAACTTGGTTGTTTTTAGGATTATACGTTGCAAAGATCTTCTTTTTAACACGAAATGATAGCTTATCGAAATGTGTATCTTCAATTGCTTCAGGATACGCTAATGCAATTTTTCGAAATGTTTCCAAATTGACCATAATTATTTCAGTCTAAGAAGTTGACCCTTACGCTTAATTATATTTTTATAATCCCATTGAATATTTTCAGCTTTAATTAGCCATCGCATTAAATCATCTTGATAAATTTCGTCTTCAGAATTATAAAATATTGAAGCATCTTTAAATTTTTCACCTATGATCGATAGCTTTTCTTCTTCAAAATCAGCTCCACTCCAAAACATCAGACGTACACCTTTTTTTTGTTTGCTATATCCTACAATGGGATTTCCGTCTATAAACCATACGGGGTGTCCATGCCATATTTTATTTTCAGTATAATTAAGGTTTTCATTAATAGTGTTACAAAGTAATTCACAGATTCGACGATCATTAGGTAATAAAGATTGATGATAAGCTGTTAGGTCAATATATTTATTCATAAATAAAGATTTTCGGTTACATAACTGCGTTGCAGTTGGTGTAACGAAAGCTAATTTACAGGATTTAAGTGGGTTAAGAATTGTCTTATGCAAAGAATTAATTTATATAGCATTAACCTAAAGGCGAATCAGATTTTTTATAACCTTTTATACATTATATAATCTGTTAGTAGGGGAGTAATCCCAGAATTACGACATTCAGTTGCAATCTGAGCTCTGTGGTAGGTGGAATGATTTATAATATGGAAAAGAATATCATCTAATTTGTTCTCAAAAACTACTCCTGTGGAAGTTTTATAGGTAACAATTCGATTCAAATCCTCAGAAGATAAAATATGCAGTGTGTCCGTAAAATTTGAATTGTTTAATGCTGCAACAGTATTCCAATCATTTAATTGCCATACGCCAAATTCATTACGTTGAATAATTCTCGAATTCCATATTTGATGAGCATTGATGATGTGTGAGAGCAACAAGAATGTCTTTTCTGAGACATGAGCATAATGTGAACCTATTAACTTTATAAGTTCCATATTCATTTTTTGGTTGTATTCGAATAATTCAGCGAACTTCTCCTTCATGTTTATAGTGTTGGTATATAAATTTAGATAAATTCAGTTATTCTTGGAGTAGGTTTAATGAGATGGTTTAAATTATTGATAAAAAAAGTGAGCCTTAGTATACATTCATAAGGCTCATTTTCTAATGTGGATGTAAGGGTATTACAATCGTATTCTCAGTCTTTTTAAGAAACTGTAATTTCATATTGACGACCTTCTAAAGCCGCTTTAGAATCCATTTGTCTTCCAATTAATGCGCCAATACCGAGTCCAATTGGCAATCCAATACCTAAGAATGCCATATTTTTTGTAATCAAACCTATTATTACACCTAATGAAATCCCGAATGCACTCATTCCTATCGCAAGCCATCGCTTGCTGTAATATCCTACAGGAACGACTTTAACATCTTGTTCTATGATATCAATAATTTCGTTTTCAGTAAGGGTGATTAAACGATAAAGTGCACCATTAATTTTAGTTGATGAATTAAGCGCATTGATTTTATCATTTATTTTATTCGTAGCAGCTTCAGATAGCGGTTTAATCTGCGCTATTTTAAGTATGCTCTGTAATCGGTTGTATGCTTGAGTTAATTTGTCATCAGGCATACTGTCCGTTTGTTTGGGTTGTAATTGGAATAAATTCATATTAACTGCGTTGTTAAAGGTTAAAAAAAGTAGATGTTGTAATAATTTGCAATTGCAAAATTTACTATATATAAATATATGAAATAAAGTCTATTAACTGGGTGTGTAATACCTAATTATAGGTATTTTACAATAAATTTATATATACCTACAATATTTTAACGTTAAAATACCTTAAGTTGCTACAATATTTTGTATTAATATTTACTACTAATTTTAATGACGTAAATACTTTTTTATTGAAATATATCAGGTTTATCAAATCTCTTAATTTAACTCACCCAAATCCTTTCTTTATTATTTATTTTTTTGTTTTCAAAAAGGAAAATCTTTGTCGTATTCGGTGATTATATTTGATGATTAATGATTTGATTGAATGAAATAAATTTTTTTATTTAATCTTCCACATAATTTTCATTACACGTTCAAATAGTTGTGTTCCAAAAATACGTTTAAAAGTTACAGCGGAAGTTTGAGAAAATTTTCCAACAGTATAACGTGCTTTTAACTTGTTTTTTGAAAGTAGAGAAGTAATTAAATTGGCAATTCTTACAGGATCTGCGCCATTATTTTCCTCTGTAGCGTAAATATCTAAAATTCTTTCAAATTGAAATTTATAGGCTGAGTCAATTTGAGGAGTTATTTTTCTATTGTAGGTAATATTTGTGCGAAAATCACCTGGATTGATATTACAAACTTGAATATTGAAAGGTGATAATTCTAAACGCAGTGCGTCGGTAAAACCTTCTAAAGCATATTTACTAGCGGAATAGTGTGCTTGAAAAGGCATACCAATTTGTCCAGCTAGCGAACATATATTAATAATTTTTCCCTTATTATTCGCTCTGAAATGTGGAAGTAATTTTTGCGTGAGACGTACAACACCAAAATAGTTGGTGTCTACTTGCAGCTTTGCTTCGTCAATAGTTATGTTCTCCATAGGTCCAGAAATGACATATCCCGCATTGTTGATTAGCACATCCACTTGGTGAAATCGCTGAAAAATTTGTTCAATAAATTTCTCTACCGAAGAATTATCCGTTACATCGAGTTTTAGTAATTCAAAATTATCAAAACGCCCTTCTTTGTAACGACTCGTGCCTAGCACCTGATGACCAACCTTTGCGAGGTGATTAGCAACAGCTTTACCTATTCCGGATGAAGCACCGGTAATGACGATATTCATAGTTGTGGGCGATTGATTTACTTAAATTTAACCAAAGAATTTTATATATCAGATTAAAGTTTGCTAGCTTTTAAAATATATTCCGCTAAATCTTTTTCAGTTTGTATTTCGCTGTTTTCTAAATGCTGAACTATCCTGTCAATTTCCTTTTGAGATTTATTTTGACTTAGTTTTTGTTGTCCTTGCACATCTGTAGCTTCTAATTCAAATGCTACAATACCTTTTAGCATGCCTTGAATATATTTCTCTGAAATACTTTTCCATTGTTTGTAATAATCATTTTCGTAAAAATGGATCATGTCTTCCAAAGCTTGCATTTTTTCAGCTGTAGTATGAAGAATCTTAGCTTTTCCGTAGACATGTACTGAAATATAATCCCAAGTAGGAACACTTTCCAATTTGTCGTAATGTGATGGCGAAATATAGGCATGAGGTTCAGAAAAAATAACTAACGAAATAGTATCTTCTATATAATTCACCTGTTCATTTGCTATAGCAAAATGTGCAGAAAGAATTAGTTTATCCTCTCTTTGTTTAATAAGAAATGGCAATTGTGTAGCAATCGGGATATATTCTTAGTAGTAATGATAGTAGCAAAGCTAAATCTTTGCATGAAGTCGAGTAACTCTGTCTTATCTGTTAGCTGAAATTTGGAAGGAACGTACATTTGCTTTTGGAATATGTGATTTGCGGGTTAATTTATTCTTAATCTAATCATTTTGTTATTTTCTAAATGAATGTCAAGAGATTGAATTTTTCGTGAATCTGATTTTATACTGAATTTTCAATTATTAATTAAACCATTTTGATTTATCTAAGTTGAACCAATAGGTTTCCTCGTTGTCAAAATCAAATGATTCTTGATAAATAAATCCAAGTTTATACAAGACATTTTTAGAGCTTTCATTTTGTGGGTGAACAATAGAATATATCTTATCCACGTCCAAATTCTTAAAACCATAATCCAATACTGCTCTTGCAGTTTCAGTCGCAATACCCTTTCCCCAATATTTCCTAATTATCCTATAACCCAAATCATAATAATTTTGATGTTTATTCACCATTTCGGTTACTAATTTCAAGCCTGTCCATCCTACAAAATTGTTTGTGTTTTTTTCAATTATTGCCCAACGTCCAATACCATTAACCAGATATTGATTTCTGATGAACTGTATTACTTCTGCAATCTGTTCTTTATTTTTCACAGGATCGTTTCCTAAATACCGATGCACATCTGCATCACTATCCAATTCAAAAAGACCATCTGAATCACTAGATATTATTTCGCGTAGTATGAATCGTGAAGTTTCAGCAAACACTTTCACCGGACTTTTTATTTTTACAGCTTTTAAAACTTCATTATCAATTCGCAGATTATATAAAACTTCAAAGCCTTTGTTTTGATAAAATGCGAGTGGGGATTTATATACTTCTCCATTTGCTTTAAGATCGTTATCATGATCGATTACCCAACCATAAAATTCTCCTAATTTAAATTTGAGCTTTTCTATTAATAAAGTGCCTAATCCTTTGCCTTTATGCTCATCCTTAACGATAATTGAAAATCGTGTTTCGTTTTCTTTGTCGAAAGCAACAGCCCATGCTAAAATTTGTTTATTTTCTTCAATAAGATAATGATTATAGTTTTGCACATCAATCAATAGCAATTCAAATCTATTTTGAAGATTAATCGGATACTCTGCATTCCAAAGTTTTACGATTTGATCAAATTGTGTTTGACTCAATGTCTTTGTTATTTGTATTTCCATAATAAGAAATTTTTAAATCAATTTGATTTCTATTTTTGAAGACAGCAGGATGTTATAATTTTAATAAATATCTGAAATTCAATAGTAATATTATAATAATAATAGCCCAAAGTATTGCCGTAATAGAATGTCTACTTTTGTGGACAAGCCTGACAAATTATCAATTAGCCAATCATAATAATAGAATAAACCTCGCTTAAATCGGCTTAAACGAGGTCGAATATTTTTAATTTTTAACTTTTTGAATGAGTTGTGCAACAGTTACCGATGTTAGCTGCTACCAAATCTCACATCGAGTATAGTGTCTTTAAAAATGTTCCGTATCCTCCAATATCAATCAACTCGTCTTTGTCTGAGTTTATTGCAAGTCCAAACATCTTAGTTTCTTCGTCAAAATATATTTTGTAGCCGCTTTTATGTTCATTTTCCTCAAGAACAGTCCACAAGTCATACATGTCTGTCGAATCATTTGCATTTTTATATTTCTGTTTTTGGGGCTCGATTAAACATTTTGTCAAGTCCAGTCCAAATACATTTTTAATGTCAGGCTCAGCCGTTAATTCATTACTTATTATTCGTTTAATTTCCTCAGCTGTCATTTCCTAATTTTTAAATGCTTGACGAGAATGTTTTCAACTTCTTCAGCGGATAAATTATCAAAGTCTCCTCCAGGTATGTATGGAAAGTCATCAGTTGTCGGAGGATATTATAATGAAACAAAAACTTATTGTAAGTTCTTCCATTGTCAGTGATATAAACTGTATATTCTTTTGTTTTATTAGCAAGTCCAATTGCTGTATTGTCAACATCTCAATAGTCTGTAACGACAATGTCGCTTAATGCATATTTCTTTAAAAGATGCTCGGTCAATTGCTTTATTTGTTGGGTCTTTTGTTCCACGTTTCTAAATTCGTATTTTGGAATGTCGTCTCTGTTGGTTGCAGCTAACATCATGATACACGCAATTTAAGTTAATTTCTTATAAGTGTAATTGTTTTAGTGTTAACTTGATTATCAGGTTTAATTTTTTTTAATGTTATTGCGCATTTCAGATAAAGAGACGTAAATTGGGGATTATTTTTTTTTTGAAATGCGCAATAGTATTTTATAGATTAAAGTACTTATTTAACACATATCTAAGATCTTCCGGAGTGTCTATCGCATCATTTGAATGGCTAGAAATAGCGGTTTGAATTTTGTAACCATTGTCTATCCATCGCAATTGCTCGAGCGCTTCCATAGTTTCCAGATCAGAAAGGGGTAGAGCTGTCAATTGTTGTAAGATATCAGTACGGTAGCCGTAGATGCCGATATGGTTGTAATACGGTCTTTGTACGAGCCATTCATTGGATTTTATACCCCGCAAAAATGGAACTGCCTGTCTCGAGAAATAAATGGCTTCACCTTTACGGTTTAACACTACTTTGGGTTTGTTTTCGTTGAAAAGTTCATCTTCTGTTTCTACCCGACGAATCAACGTTGCAATTTCGGTATCTAATTTTTCAAAACATGAAGCTAACAAATCAATCTGTTGTGGATCAATAAAAGGTTCGTCACCTTGAATATTGATGGCGACATCAAAACCAACCAAACTTGCTGCTACTTCTGCACAACGGTCTGTGCCTGATTGGTGTTCGTTGCTTGTCATCATCACATTGCCTGCAAAACTTTTGACATGGTCATATATACGTTGATCATCCGTAGCGACGATGACTTCGGATAGGGAAGTAGCGTGTTTGGCTTGTTGATAGACGCGCTGAATCATAGATTGTCCTGCAATATCAATAAGAGGTTTGCCCGGAAAGCGACTCGAGTCATAGCGAGCAGGAATAATACCGATTATTTTCATACTCGAATTTAAGCTATTAAAATTGAAAACAAAAAAAGTAGCCACCAAATATGGTGGCTACTTACCTTGAATTTATATGAAGGTTGATTAGCTACTAGTGGATAAATAACAACTCACGTAATTTTGGTAAAGGCCATTTCGCATCGTCAACAATTTTCTCCAATTTGTTAACGTGGTAACGGATTTCATCAAAGTAAGGTTTTACAGCCTCATCGTAAGCGATTGATCTTTCGCGGATATCTTCGATATTGTTAGCTTTTTTACGCTCTTGACGCATAGCCTCAGATTTCTCTAAGATCGTGTTGGTATGTTTCGAGATACGCTCTACTAAGTTCAATTGTGAAGAATATGCTTCTTTGTTTAAACCTAAATCTTGAAGACCTTTAACGTTTTGGATCAACTCATTTTGGTAAGTGAAACAAGCAGGAGCGATTTGGCTATTTACAACCTCACCGATTACACGTGCCTCGATTTGTAATTTCTTGTAGAAGTTTTCTAACAAGATCTCGTGACGCGCTTCTGATTCACGTTTTGAGTAGATACCTAATCTTTCGAATAATTCTAAAGATTCTTCTTTTACGTATACGTCTAATGCTTTAGGTGTAGATTTGATGTTAGACAAGCCTCTAGCTTCTGCTTCAGCAGCCCACTCATCGCTATAACCATTTCCTTCGAAACGAATAGCTTTAGAATCTTTGATGTATTTGCGGATAACGTTTAAGATAGCAAGATCTTTTTTCGTTCCCTTTTTGATTTGTTTATCAACTTCAGCTTTAAATTCGATCAATTGAGCTGCTACGATAGCGTTCAAAACCGTCATTGGCAATGCCGAGTTCGCTGATGAACCTACTGCACGGAATTCGAATTTGTTACCTGTGAAGGCGAATGGTGAAGTACGGTTACGGTCAGTAGTATCCAATCTCAATTCAGGAATTTTAGGAATACCATGCCACAAGTTTGTTTCTGCTTTTACTTTTTTCGCTACACGTGCTGATTCTACTTCTTCTAAGATTTCATCTAATTGAGAACCTAAGAAAATTGAGATGATCGCTGGAGGAGCCTCATTAGCACCTAGACGGTGGTCATTCGAGTGACTAGCAATAGATGCGCGTAATAAGTCTGCATACTCATAAACAGCTTTGATCGTATTTACGAAGAATGTCAAGAACATCAAGTTGTTTTTAGGCGTTTTGCCTGGCGACAACAAGTTTACACCTGTATTTGTGATTAATGACCAGTTGTTGTGTTTACCCGAACCATTAACACCAGAATATGGTTTCTCGTGTAATAATACTTTGAAGTTGTGACGGATAGCAACTTGCTCCATTACATTCATCAACAATTGGTTGTGATCGATAGCCAAGTTGATTTCTTCGTACATCGGTGCACACTCAAATTGAGAAGGAGCAACCTCGTTGTGACGAGTTTTTAATGGAATACCTAATTTCAAAGATTCATTTTCCAAGTCTACCATGAATGCCAATACGCGCTCAGGAATAGCTCCGAAGTAATGATCTTCTAATTGTTGTCCTTTAGCAGACATATGGCCAAATAATGTACGGCCAGTCAATTGTAAGTCAGGACGTGCATTGTATAGCGCTAAGTCTACTAAGAAATATTCTTGTTCGATACCTAAAGATGCGTTTACTTTAGATACTTGTTTGTCAAAATATTGTGCTACATCAGTCGCTGCTTTATCGATCGCTGCAACAGCTTTCAATAATGGCGCTTTGTAATCTAATGATTCACCTGTGTAAGAAACAAATACTGTAGGAATACATAATGTCTTGCCAGCAGGAGTCTCGTAAATAAATGCTGGAGATGAAGGATCCCAAGCTGTATAACCGCGCGCTTCGAAAGTATTACGGATACCACCATTAGGGAATGAAGAAGCATCTGGTTCTTGTTGAACTAATGCATCACCAGTGAATTTTTCGATAGCATCACCATTGTCATCAGGTTCGAAGAAAGCATCATGTTTCTCAGCAGTTGTACCAGTCAATGGTTGGAACCAGTGTGTATAGTGAGAGGCGCCATTCTCGATAGACCAAGTCTTCATAGCTTGTGAAATCACATCAGCTAATTCGCGAGAGATTTGAGTCCCATCTTCAATTGCTTTGCTAAGTTCTTTGAAAGTTGATTTAGGTAAGTAAGCTTGCATTTTTGAGTTTGTGAAAACATTTTTTCCATAAATGTTTATCGCTCTTTTCGTACTTACTTTTTCTTCTGGTAAAGCTGTTCTTGAGGCTGCAGCGTTTACGGATTCGAATCTGAAGTTTGACATCTTATGTTTGTTTGGTTGTATTTTGTTGTCTATTTGATTAATGATGACCAAAAATACATTATGATTTTAGATTTTTATAATTTTTTTTGAAAAAAATGAAAAAAAGTAGAAATAATATGAATTTTATGGATTTTACATCAATAAAAGTGCTAATTTTTATTAAAAAATAGTTTTTTAGTATCGATTTTTGGTTAAAATTGCTTTTTTGAGCGCTCACTTACTAAAAATGGCTATTTAAAAATTTTAATATGTGCGCATACTACACATAGAGTCACAGGTTTGATTAAATCTATTCCATGCATTAAATGTAATTTAAAAAGATTTGAAAACAAAATGAGGGTTCAGACTTGTATCTGAACCCTCATTTTGTTTAATTAATATTGATCTATCTTTTAATCGCTTTCGCGTAAACCCCAATCTATACCTTTATCAATCGCTTTTACGCCGCGCTTAATCCAATCGGCTGCAGGTTTTCCTTTTAAGAAGTGGTCAAAGAATTGTGATTGACGAATTTGAATATCTTTACGGTTTTGGCGTTGCATCAAATTATGTTCGTCTCCATTGTAATTCAATAACCAGACAGGCTTTTGCAGACGACGAAGTGCCGTAAACATTTCTATACCTTGGTACCAAGGCACAGCCCCATCATTGTCATTGTGCATAATAGCGACTGGAGTAGTTACTTTATCCAAAAAGAATAATGGAGAGTTTTCAATGTACAAATCGCGGTTTTCCCACAATGTAGCCCCTAGACGGCTCTGCGTCTTTTCGTACTGAAATTGTCTTGACATACCCGTTTGCCAACGGATACCACCATACGCAGAAGTCATATTAACTACAGGCGCACCAGACCATGCTGCAGCATACATATTGGTACGTGTAATCAAATGCGCTACTTGATAACCACCCCAACTTTGTCCTTGAATCGCCATTTTTGTTTCGTCTACCCACGGATTTTGCGCTAAAAATTTCATGCCTGAGTTTACATATTCTTCTGCGTCTTTGCCTGGTTGTCCAGTTTTGTAGCGGATATCCGGAGAGAACACCAAATAACCATTACTTACAAAATACGAAATCATCAAACGCGACGGCGTAGGAGCAGGTTCGTGGTAACTATACAATCCTTCTGTATGAGTCTCGTAGAAATAGGAGATGATTGGGTATTTTTTACTTTGATCAAAATCCTCTGGCTTATATAATATTCCCTCAGCAGCATAGCCATTTGGTGTCGTCCATTTTACAAGCTCAGCAGTCCCCCAATTGTAGTTCTTTTGTTGCGGATTGATATCTGTAAGCTTCGAAAGGTTTACAAAATCTTTTGTTAAGTACAAATCTGGATATTCAACATAGTTTTCGCGTGATAATGCGAAAATTGTGTTGTCTTCATTTGAAATTAATCTTTTGTAAACGTTTTTGGATTGAATTATCTCTTTTAATCCATTTTTCTTACCTAAATCTAATTTGAAAAATCCATTTTCTTTTGTTTTCTCATGAAATGAAGTGAGCAAAAGTGATTTTTTGGGATTAATAATGTTTGATGCTTGACGCGGATCGCTGTTTCTAAAAATTTGAGCTCGCAGTACAATGTTGTTTTGACGTCCATAATTGTTTGTCACATTCACTTTGTTTTTTCCATCAAAACTAAAATACCAAATGTCGTATCGATCATTGATATAAATACCTTTGCCATCTTCAGACCAACCTGCATAACCGTACGAACTCGGCGAGGCGGGTACATCATTAAGTTCATCCGCAAAAGAAACAGAAAGATTTTGTGTTAAAAGTATTTCCTGTTCTTTAGCGATCTCATATACAGACCATACTGACTTATCCGTATTATAAAATACAATATGTGTAGCATTCGGAGACAAATATGCTTGACCTATGTGACTCTTTTTGATTAATATTTTATTACCTGTAATAGTTGATACCAAATAAATGTCTTGTGGATTGCCAAGAGACCATTGCGATGCAATTTTGTTTTCTTTGGTTACTTGGGAGCTAAGTGCCCATTCTTCATTTCCTGTAGCTGTGGTGAATAATCTACCAAAATTTTCATCACTCAAAGGAATTAAGCGTTGAGTGTTAAAATGGTATACAGCCTCAAAACTTTTAGCTCGTTCGCGTCCAACATTTACTAGTTGTTGTGTCATCAATGATTCATCCTGCCAGTGCCAAATATCCACTTTCGCGTTTTCAAATTCAAGGAGTGTAGTGTCTTTTACCTTCGGGATAGGAGCTAAACCCAACATCAATTTCTTGCCATCAGCACTGAAATTTAAATTGCCATCACCCGAAACATACCAATTCATCGGAACACCTGCTGATTGTTTATCTAATAACACTGTCGCTGTATCTGTCTGCCAATTATAATGGTAAACTTTAAAATCTTTAATTTGCGCTTTCTCCGGGGATTTATCGGCTAAGAACACTAATCTTTGCGACAAATCATCAAAACTGATGTTTTTATAATTTCCTTTGCCATTGCTTATTTTCTTTTCGGATTTTTTAGCCAAATCATAAATATATAAGCCTGCAATGCCAGTCGTATCTTTGTCTGCACCTTTTTTGTTATAGACTAAATACTTTTCATTGTCATCAAAATAGTAACTGTCAGCTTTCCAAATTTGAACAGTGTCCTTGCTTTGTAAGTTGTAAAGTACCAAAACCGTTTCTTTTTTACTGGGAGCTTTTTTAGAAGCAACAGATTTTGTTGTGCTCGAATCCGAAATAAGGTCTTTTTTTATCGTATCTTGTTTAGTAGGAATTTCAATTTCCTGTTGATAAGCTATGTATGAAGTAAGTAATCTAGGTGATTTCCAATTTTTAATGGCGCCAAGATTTACAGCTTCTTTGGTAGAAATATTGAAGACCGATAAAGAGTCTTTTGGCATTTCATCAAGCTTCTTATTCTTAATTTTAGCTTCGCGCGTTTCTTTGAATAATGGTTTGATGTTGCTTATGAAAAATTTCTCGTTTTCGGTTATTTTGGATGAAGTTCCTCTTTGGAGCCTAAAAATTAGATTATTCTGTTGATCTTTTAATTCTGTGACGGCATCGCCTTCTTGTGGTGAAATCGTATAGTAGATAAATTTCCCTGACTTGGAGAAATTTTGTGCAGATATGTTTTTCCACGAATCAAATACAGTGTGATCAATAGGTGGCTTTTGCTGTGCAATTCCTTGGAGTGAGAATCCAACCAAAAGTGCCGTATATAGTGCTTTATTTTTCATTAGGATAATACCATATTATTTGTAACAATAAAAGTAGACATTCTACAATTATCTTTTTGCAACAATTTTGGCACGTTAATTACAATGTATACGTTATATCATAAATTGAAAATATAATTATGAAATCTACAACCGTAATCGTAAGTATCATAGCTGCTGTTGCAGTGATAGCGGCAGCTTTTATTTTGGGGAATGCCTACAAATATAAATTCAAGGTAAACAATTCCATCAATGTAACCGGCAATGCCAAAAAGGATTTTGAGTCTGATATTGTGAAGTGGTCGGCTTCTTATAGCCGCAAGTCAATGAATCTGAGTGAAGCTTCAGAACAATTGCGTCAAGACCGAGATTTGGTCAAAAATTTTTTAGTGCAAAAAGGCATAAAAGAAAGTGAAATTCTATTTGATGCGGTGAATATTATACGTGATTTTAGTTACCATACTGATGAACGCGGAAATAGTTTTAATACATTTACAGGTTACAGTTTGAACCAGACTGTAAGTGTAGAATCTCGAGATTTGGACAAAGTAGATAATGCATCACGCGAAATTTCAGGACTAATTTCTCAAGGCGTGGAGCTCGCATCTAATGCTCCAAATTACTATTATTCCAAATTGGAGGATTTGAAATTGGCATTGATTGCTGAAGCTTCACAAAATGCAAAATCTAGAGCAGAGAATATCGCGAAAGAGTCGGGAAGTAGTCTAGGATCATTGTTGAAAGCGGATCTAGGTGTTTTTCAAATTACAGGTCAAAATAACAACGAAGACTTTTCTTACGGCGGTGTATTTAATACGACTTCTCGCGCAAAGACTGCCAATATCACTGTAAAAGTGAGTTTTGGTCAATAATATCTTAAATTATTATAAAAAAATTGATTTGATATTCAGTTTATTACTGTTTAGCTGAAGATTTAAGGTTCTAAATGTTTGGAATATTGATTTCAAGTTTAGATATTTGCAGCACGTTCTTAAACAGTACGCCTCCTTAGCTCAGCTGGTAGAGCAACTGACTTGTAATCAGTAGGTCATTGGTTCGATTCCGATAGGAGGCTCAAATGTGAGAATTCACAGGTCTGGAGGGGTTCCAGAGCGGTCAAATGGGACGGACTGTAAATCCGTTGCTTCGGCTTCGAAGGTTCGAATCCTTCTCCCTCCACTCCAAAAGCCTCTTTAGCTCAGCTGGTAGAGCAACTGACTTGTAATCAGTAGGTCATTGGTTCGATTCCGATAAGAGGCTCTAAATAAAAAGCTCAACTTCAATTTGAAGTTGAGCTTTTTTTGTTTATCACTAATCTATTATGTTAATCATTTTCTTATATTTAAGTTGTTATAAACTTAAATGAAAAAAGAAATGAGCTTATTTAACAAATTACGCAATGAGTTTATTGATATAATTGAATGGGTTGACAATACCCAAGATACTATCGTTTGGAAATTCCCGAGATATCAAAATGAAATAAAAATGGGTGCACAGCTGACTGTACGTGAAGGTCAAGCTGCTGTATTTATGAATGAAGGCGTAATCGCTGATGTATTTACTGCGGGTAGATACGAACTCAATACGCAAAATATGCCTATTATGACCACCTTAAGAGGATGGAAATATGGTTTTAATAGTCCTTTTAAAGCTGATGTATTCTTCGTGAGTTTACGTCAGTTTACAAATCAAAAATGGGGAACGAAAAACCCAATTATGTTGCGAGATGCAGAGTTTGGACCAGTTCGTTTACGTGCATTTGGAAATTATGCATTTAGTGTAAAAGATCCAGCAATATTTCTAAAAGAAATAGCTGCTACAAATCCGGATTTCTCCGTAGATCATATCAATGAACAATTGCGTAATCTGGCTGTTGCACGCGGTATGGATGCTATTGCAGAATCGAAAATTCCAGTTTTGGATTTAGCTTCCAACTACGACGAAGTTTCTAAAGTTATTCAGGATAAGATTAGTCCAGAGTTTAATGAAATTGGCTTAAACCTAAACAAATTTTTGATTGAGAATATTTCCTTACCAGAAGAAGTTGAGAAAATTTTGGATAAGCGAAGTAGCATGGGCATAGTTGGTGATATGGGGGCTTTTGCTCAATTCCAAGCAGCAAACTCTATGGAGAAAGCTGCCGAAAATCCAAATGGCGGTGGCATCATGGGCGCTGGAATGGGAGCAGGGCTTGGTATGGGCATGATGGGACAAATGGGCAATGTTTTTCAAGAACGTAAATTTGAAGGAAATACCTCCCCTCAGCAGTCTGGAGCAGCTGTACCTCCACCTCTTCCAGAGCAACAGCAAAAAAGTATTTTCTATGTGTCTCAGGGTCAGCAACAAGGTCCAGTGTCATCAAGTGAAGTACAAAGGTTAGTTACTTCTGGCGCAATTCAAAAAGAGACTTTGGTTTGGTATGCTGGCTTAGCGGCTTGGGAAAAAGCTGGAGAAAATGCAGAACTAGCTTCTTTATTCCAAAATACACCACCTCCAATACCAGGAGCTTAATACGTTTGGAATTTTATGTCTTTCGAAGATAAAACAACAGAAGTAAAGAAAAATTTACGATGTGCGGGCTGTGCTGCACCATTACATTATTTGCCAGGCACATCTTTTTTGTTGTGTACATATTGTGGTCAAAAAAATGAGATCCCAAAATATGATGCAGCACAACTTACCGTGGATTTGACACCTATACCGATTGATGATTATTCAGCAAGTATTGCGGATAAGCAAGATGAGGTATTACATCAAGAAGCCGAAGTTGCGAGTTGTAGCAATTGTGGTGCTAATACAACGCTGGATGCGCACATTGTCTCGACAAACTGTCCATTTTGTGCCTCTCCGTTGGTAATTGATCACCATACCGAACGTGTCATTCGACCAAATGCAGTATTGCCCTTTGGAATTGATTACAAATTGGCTTTAACTAATCTCAAAAACTGGGGAAAGACACTTTGGTTTGCACCCAATGATTTGAAGTATGTTTTGGACGCACATTCTGTCAATGGCTTGAAAGGAGTGTATATACCGTATTGGAGTTATAATGCGTATGTAGCGTCGGATTATGAAGGGGAGCGAGGGGATTATTACTATGTAAATAGAACAGTTCGTGATGGAAATGGAAAATCGCGTACCGTTCAAGATCGAAAGACGAGATGGAGTTATGCATCCGGTACAGTGTCGGGGCAATTGAATGATATTCTTATTTGCGCCTCGACTTCTCTTACACAAGCAAATTCGGATAAAGTCAATTCATGGAATTTAGAGAAGCTTGTTCCCTTTGATGAACAATATTTAAGTGGTTTTCTTGCGCAAACATTCCAAAAAGACCATTACTATGGTTTTGAACGAGCGCAAGAGGTAATTGATAGTGAAGTACAATTTTGGATTCGTCGTGATATAGGAGGTGACGAACAGCGTATTGGAGATTACGAGACAGAAATTAGTGATGTAACTTTGCGTTATATCTTGTTGCCTTTGTATATGTCTTCTTATCAATATAAAAACAAAACTTATAGTGTGTTGATTAATGCTTTTTCGGGTAGAGTATATGGCGATCGCCCGTATAGTTTTTGGAAAATATTTTTTTTAGTACTTAGTATATTAGCCATTTTGGTTATTTATTTTGTTGCAACAGGCTAGAAATAGCTGCTTGTGTCAGTAAAACATGTTTGGCTCGGTTATTGTTGTTTATACAACAAATGATTAAAAGAAAGGTAAAATATGATAAGAAAACAAAAAGAAAAAAAATCTTTATTGACAAGAAGCCCGTATATGTACTATGTGACTAACTGGGGATTCGTAGAACAACCAACCAAAACAGAACAAACAAAAAGTCAGAAACGTTAACAAGAAGTTAACTTTCTGATGAAAGTTAAAAATTAAAATGATGTGCTTTTCGAGATGAAAGCATTTTTTGTTTATAGACCATCCCAAAATTTCCCTTTTTTCTTCTTAACAATTTTTAACTAAACTCAAATTAAACAATTTGATTGTTTTCGCATCTATTGTAGTATAAAGTTTATAATTGAAAAGAAGGGAGAACAATAAAATGAAAAAGTTTTTATCATTAGCAATAGTATTATCAGGTATTAGTTTTGGAGCTCTAGCTCAAGAGGGTATAAAGAAACCTAATTCTGATAAAAAATCTTATGTACGTAAGGAATATGTACGCAAAGATATGGTTAAATTAAGCCCAGAACAAATTGCTGAAAAGCGTACAGAAAAGCTTGAAAAGGAACTTAGTTTGACATCAAAGCAACGTAATGATATTTACAAGTTGCAATTGGATCAGGCAAATAAATTTAAAAAACAGCACGAAATAAGACAAAAAGAGCGCGAACAAGCTCGTAAAGAACGTTTAGCTCAACGTGAAAAATTTGAAAAAATCTTGACGCCTGAGCAAAAGGAAATTTGGAAAGAGAAGTTTGCAAAACGTGGAGATCACTCTTTCAAAAGAGGTGAGGATCGTAAGAAAAATTTTGAGCGTCGTGGCGATTCAAAACGTAGAATAGAAGGTAAAAAAGTAGAACGTGATCGTAGAGTAGGTTAATATAGTTTATTAGTTGGTTAGTTAAAAAGCCTTAATCGTGAGATTAAGGCTTTTCTGTTTTTATTTTGAAGCTGTACTTTCAAAGTATGCTCTGATTTGTTTCTCGTCAATTTTTATTTGCTGTTGAAGTTCTTCTAATGTATCATATCTTTCATCACCACGAATAAATTTTTTGAAACGAATGCGGACTGTACTACTGTACAAATCTGCATCAAAATCTAAAAGATTAACCTCAATTTTGCGATTCATGCCATCTACTGTAGGTCGAGTGCCAATATAACACATCCCTATGGCTTTTTTAATAATAGGATTCTCGATGTATTCGCCTGATACAATTTGTGGAACACTTGGATATATGTCCACCTCAACGGCGTATATACCGTACGCAGGAATCAATTTGTGTGCTTCATGTACATGAAGATTCGCTGTTGGAAAACCAATTTGGCGACCAATCTGATCTCCTTTTTCGACCGTACCTGTCAACTCAAAAGGATATCCTAAATATTTATTTGCAATATCTATTTCACCTTTGATCAATGCCTCGCGTACACGGGTGGAAGAAACAGCCACGTCCTCAATGTCTTGCTTTGCGATTTCTTTAACTTGAAAATCGAAGATGTGTGAGAAATGTACTAAATCCTTGATTGATCCCTTGCGATCTTTACCAAAATGATGATCGTATCCGATAATTATAGTCTTTGTACCTAATTTTTCAACTAATACATTTCGAATGTATTCTTCAGGGGATAGATTTGAAAAATCTCGGGTAAATGGCGTTATGATCAAATGATCCAAACCACACAGCGCGAGTTGATGCGCTTTTTCTTCAATATCATTAATCAAGCGTAGACTTTCATCCGTAGGATTAATAATCAATCGCGGATGTGGAAAGAATGTCAATAGGACGGTTTCGCCACCTGTATCTTTCGCACAATCAACCAATTTTTTAAGTATTTTTTGATGACCGATATGCACACCATCAAATGTTCCGATGGTAACGATTGCATTTTCTAGTGGCTCAAATTCTTCTAAGCTTCTATATATTTTCATCGAATAATACTATACAGTTTCTAGTGTGGAAGCTTTATGTGCTCTGATTGCTTCAATCAATTCTTCAAGATTCCATGCATTATCAACATGAAAATCTCCACTCATCGTACGGCGCAAACTGGATAAGTGTGAGCCGTTATTCAATGCTTTTCCAAAATCATTGGCTATCGAGCGAATGTAAGTGCCTTTCGAACATTTAATTTTGAAATGTACATGTGGCATTTCAATTTTTTCAATTTCAAAGGAAGTAACAGTTACTTTACGAGCTTTTAACTCTACATCTTCACCGCGTCTTGCCTTCTCATAAACACGTTCGCCATTGATTTTTAATGCCGAATGCGCAGGGGGAAATTGTTCGATATCGCCTTCAAAAGTTTTTGCTGTCGCAATGATTTGATCTTCTGTGATAGCAGAAGTATCAAAGGTTTGGTCGATTTCTGTTTCCAAATCATAAGATGGGGTAGTAGCCCCCAATGTAATTGTACCTGTGTACTCCTTGTCTTCAGCTTGAAACGAATCGATTTTCTTCGTCAACTTACCGGTACAGACAATTAGTAAGCCAGATGCCAATGGGTCTAAAGTACCAGCATGACCAACTTTCAATTTCAATGGCTTCATCGTATTTCGCAATTTGCCAACGACATCAAAACTTGTCCAAGTAAGTGGTTTATCGACTAAAAGAAGTTCGCCTTCTGCAAAGGCGAATGATTTATGTGTAGAGTTTGTATTTTCCATTATAAGTGTTCAATCCTTGTATAAAAATTATTCATACAAGGATTGATGATGCAAAAATACGAAATAAATGTAATATCGTAAGGTAGGTTGGAGATTAACTCCCAATTATTGTTGCCAGAAAAAGATTAATAATCCAATTCCAATAATAATTCTGTACCATCCCCACACTTTAAACCCGTATTTTGTTAATACCGAAATAAATGTTTTAACAGCTATTAATGCCACAATAAAAGCAACCACATTTCCGATTACAAATGCTGTGATTGTTTGGTTGTTTTCCAAAATCATTTCGTATCCTTTTTGTGCATTTGCTGTGCCTTCACCCCAAGTTTTTACAAAAACGGAATAAACTGTTACAGCTAACATCGTAGGCACAGCCAAAAAGAACGAAAATTCTGCAGCCGCTTTACGACTTAATCCTTGTGTCAACCCACCAATGATGGATGCAGCGGAGCGAGATGTTCCTGGCATCATCGCCAGACATTGCCAAAAACCGATGATTAATGCTTTTTTAATTGGAATATCCTTTTCGTCCGTGATTACAGGATTCTTAAACCATTTGTCAACAAACAATAAAACAACGCCACCCAATACAAGTACTGAAGAAATAGCAATCTGATTACCTAATACAGCTTCTATCTTGTCATCAAATAGTTTACCTAATACCAATGCAGGAATTACTGCAATTGCTAGTTTAAGGTATAATTGAAGGTTGTTGATGTCAAAGAATTTTTTCCAATAAAGTACAACTATCGATAATATAGCACCAAATTGAATAGAAACTTGAAACATTTTAAGGTATTCGGTTTCTTCCATGCCCAATAAGGCAGCTGTGAAACCCATGTGTGCTGTTGAAGAGATCGGCAAGTATTCGGTAAGTCCTTCTACGATAGCTATAATTATAGCTTGAATGTAATCCATTGGTAAGGTGTAATTTATTTTTTAGGTTTGTATAAAATAGCAACGAATCCTAGTGCAAAGCCTAAAACTACGACTAAAGGTGCTAAAGTGATTTTCGTGAAACTGTAAATGTCTTCTGTACCCATCATCAAAATGAATCCAATGATAACGACAATGATACTAGCGATAAAGATTTGATAGTTCAGTTTTTGAAATACAAATCCTGTGTTCTTTTTCGGGTTTATAGTTTTATTTTCCGACATAATGTGTATATCTGAGTTGGTTAACTATTGTTTTTTGATTAATTGTAAAGGCTATTTGATTTAGCTTTCAAATATTTAGTGACAGCAAAGTAGGTGCTTAATGCAGATATTAAAATTCCTAAACCTACTACCGCTATAAAAATTGCCACAAATTGAGCCCAGTTCTGTAAGAATATTAATTCAGGAACTTGCTTTTGCGCAAATTGTAAGGTGAAAATCAACAATAAAATAGCGATTAAAGCACCAATTAAACCGTGAATAATTCCATAAATAATATATGGCTTACGGATAAAGCTTTTGGTTGCACCGATCAATTGCATGCTCTTGATTAAGAAGCGTTGCGAATAGATTGCCAAACGAATGGTATTGTTTATCAATGCAACTGCAATAACTAACAAGATAACGGCAAATGCCAAAACCACTATTGATATAATTCGTATGTTTTTGTTTACCATATCGATCAATGATTCTTGGTAAACAATTTCTTTTACGCGACTATTCTGTGCAACTTTATCAATAAAAGGTTGAATACTGTCTGCATTTGCATATTGTTCTTTCAGGTAAATATCAATCGAAGGTAGCAATGGATTAGACCCCAAATACTCGACGAAGTCTTCACCTAAATCTTCTTTTAGGTTTTTCGCTGCTAATTCTTTGGACACATATTCTGTACGCAGTACGTACTCTTCTTTTTCTAAATCTTTTTGTAAAGAAAGTACATCACCTTCATTGACATTATCGTTGACAATGACATTTAAAACGATGTTTTCTTTTACATATTTCGAAAGGTTCTTAGCATGTACTAAAATTAAACCTAAAAGACCTGTCATAAGTAATACCAATGCGATACTAATCACAGTGGAAATATATACTGATTTTGTTTTTTTTCTTGGAGAGCCTTGTTCTATCACTGACATAAAGCTTTGGTTTTTATTAGTGCGAAAGTAACCATTTCAGATGATTTATGGGAATAAATATCAACTTATATCGGTTCTGTGTTTATAATTTAACATTTATTTACTTTTCAGAATGCTGTATCCATATCTAATATCTTAAAAATATAAGTTATACGAAAACAAAACTTCAAAAATTGGCTTAAAATCGCTAATTTCGCAATTCTTTTATAAGGTACTAAAAATGGATTATTCGCATAAATCAATTGAGCAGAAGTGGCAAAAGTTTTGGGCTGAGCACGCGACGTTTAAGACGTCTGAGTCTACTGAAAAGCCTAAATATTATGTATTAGATATGTTCCCGTATCCTTCGGGAGCGGGATTGCACGTGGGGCATCCACTGGGTTACATCGCTTCAGATATTTTTTCACGTTACAAAAGATTAAAGGGTTTCAATGTATTGCATCCTATGGGCTATGATTCATTTGGTCTTCCTGCGGAACAATACGCTATCCAAACGGGACAGCACCCAGCAATTACAACAGAAACAAACATCAATCGCTACCGTGAGCAATTGGATAATATTGGTTTCTCTTTTGATTGGTCACGTGAAGTGCGTACTTCAGATCCTGCTTACTACAAGTGGACGCAATGGATTTTTATGCAATTGTTCAACGCTTGGTACAACAAAGATGCCGATAAAGCTGAATCAATTGATACTTTAATCGCGAAGTTTGAATCATCTGGTTCACAAAATATTAATGCAGAGTCTGATGAAGATGTGTTGACATTCACAGCTGAAGAGTGGAAAGCATTTTCGGAAGAAGAACAACAAAAAGAAATCTTAAAATATAGACTAGCTTATCTACGTGAATCTACGGTAAACTGGTGTGCAGCATTAGGTACTGTGTTGGCAAATGATGAGGTGATCAATGGGGTATCGGAGCGTGGTGGCTATCCAGTAGAACAAAAGAAAATGATGCAATGGTCTATGCGTATCTCTGCATATGCTGATCGTTTGTTGCGTGGTTTGGATACTATCGATTGGCCAGAGCCTTTGATTGAGATGCAACGCAACTGGATTGGTAAATCTGTAGGTGCGTCGGTGAAGTTTCCAGTTCCGCAATTGGATACTAATATTGAAGTTTTCACGACTCGTGTTGATACTATTTTTGGTGTTTCATTTATTGTTTTAGCGCCAGAACATGAGTTAGTTTCTGCTTTAACTACGGATGCTCAAAAAGCTGAAGTTGAGTCTTATATCGATAAAACATCGAAGAAATCGGAATTGGATCGTATGGCGGATACTAAAACGGTTTCAGGTGCTTTCACCGGTTCGTACGCGAAACATCCAATCACGGGTGAAGACGTTCAAATCTGGATTGCGGATTACGTGCTAGCGGGATACGGAACAGGTGCTGTTATGGCGGTTCCTTCAGGTGACCAACGTGATTATGTATTTGCAAAACACTTTAATTTACCTATTATTCCGATTTCGGATTCTCAAAATATTGAAGAGGAGGCTGATCCAAATAAAGATGGCAAATACATCAATTCGGGCTTTATCAATGGTATGAAGTACCAAGAAGCTGTTCCTGCTTTGATTGCGAAGTTAGAAGAGTTGAAATTAGGTAAAGCAAAAATCAACTTCCGTATGCGTGATGCAATCTTTGGTCGTCAACGTTATTGGGGAGAGCCAGTTCCCGTTTATTTCAAAAATGGTTTGCCATACTTGATTAAAGAAGAGGAATTACCGTTATTGCTTCCTGAAGTGGATAAATACTTACCAACTGAGACAGGTGAGCCACCTTTAGGTCGTGCCGAAAACTGGAAATACCGAGATCAATACGAGTACGAATTGAGTACGATGCCAGGTTGGGCAGGTTCGTCATGGTACTGGTTCCGCTATATGGATCCTAAAAATGAAGGTAGTTTTGCTTCTAAAGAGGCTACTGATTATTGGAAAGCAGTGGATTTATATATTGGTGGTTCTGAGCACGCTACAGGTCACTTGTTGTACTCACGCTTCTGGAACAAATTCTTGAAAGATTTAGGTTTTCACAATGAAGAAGAGCCTTTCAAAAAATTAATTAACCAAGGTATGATTCAAGGTCGTTCGAACTTTGTGTACCGTGTGTTGGACGAAGAAGGAAGAGGAACGAATAAGTTTGTGTCTTTAGGTTTAAGAGATCAATACAACACAATTCCATTGCATGTGGACGTAAATATCGTGAGCAACGATATTTTGGATACGGAGAAATTCAAATCATTCCGTGCAGATTTTGCGGATGCAGAATTTGTGTTGGAAGATGGTAAATACATCTGTGGTACAGAGGTGGAGAAAATGTCGAAATCGAAATTCAACGTCGTTAATCCGGATGATATTATCGCAAATTTTGGTGCGGATACGCTACGTTTATACGAAATGTTCTTAGGTCCTCTGGAACAGTCAAAGCCTTGGAACACAAATGGTATTGAGGGTGTATATAAATTCTTACGTAAGGTGTGGCGTTTGTTCCATGATGCAGAAGGGAACTTCAATGTATCAGACGAAGAACCTACAAAAGCGGAATACAAAGCCTTACACAAAATCATCAAAAAAGTAGAAGATGATATCGAACGTTTCTCGTTCAATACTTCTGTTTCTGCCTTTATGATTTGTGTGAATGAATTGACGGATTTAAAATGTAATAAACGTAAAATCCTTCAGGATTTAATCGTTTTATTAGAACCTTATGCTCCACATATCACAGAAGAGCTTTGGGCATTATTGGGTAATGAGGCAGGAACTATTTCTTACGCTGCATATCCTAAGTTCAATCCTGAATATTTGGTAGAATCAGAATTTGCGTATCCAGTATCTGTGAATGGTAAGATGAAAATGAATCTTCCGTTGGCATTAGATTTAGATGCGAAAGCAGTAGAAGAAATCGTCTTAGCCAATACAGATGTACAACGTTATTTGGATGGCAAAGCAGTTAAGAAGTTAATCTTTGTAAAAGGTAAGATTATTAATATTGTAGTTTAATAAGACTGCAATCAAATAAAGTATAGCCTCGAAATTGTTATGTCGAGGCTTTTTTTACTTGTTATCTCTGACGTTAACGATATTGAAAAATCTTTCTATCTTAAATTTTATTCTTTTTCTGAGACTAAATTGAGCTTTAACAACAACTTCACCAATTGTATCATCACTTTCTTCAAGTGTTATTTTAGTAATATTGTTAAAGTTTTGTGAATTTATATTTATTATTTTTGAATTATACCCAATATAATCAATCATTAATTCATAATTTTTATCGTTCTCAATTCGGAAATGTACTATACCACTTGTATCTGATAAAAAATATTTTCCTGTATTCGGAATTTTAACAACAACATTAGATAATGGAACGTTTGCTGAGTCAACAAACTTAAGTAGAACTGTATCTTGTATATATTTATATTTTTTATTTAGAGTATCTTCATTTTGAATACCGATATCTACATATGATTTTTCTACAGCTTTCGCTGTGTTAAAGTTTGTAAAGAGAATAAATGAAGCAGTTATAGATAACCAATTATTAAATGTGAAATAGTTATTAGTTTTTTGTTGGGTAGACTTTAACCTACCACAAACCTTCTGATTAGATTTTTGAATATATGCTACAATATCCTTAGTTTCCCAACTCGTGAAATCAACGACTTCTGTATTGCAGACTTTACACATTCTTCCAAGTTCGGAAGGAGACATGTCATTATATTTTTCTGTGCAGGGATTGGGGATGTTTATTTTCATGTTGTAAGCTTATATTTTAGCTAAATGTACTCGAAATTTAGCTTTTTTTTGAATAATCAAGCCAACATGAGTATCTTGATGGTTTAATTGATTCGAAAGAATAAGTCCGAATCAATTTTTTACTAGTCATTATATATCAAGCAAAACCTATGAAATCTAAGCTGAAGCTTTTTTTATTGTTATTATTTCTACCGAGCTTTCTTCTAGCTCAAAAACTTCCGAGGAAAAAAGAAGTCCTTCGTGTTCTCAATCTATCCAATACCTATTGGCAGGATAAAAATCCAGCTGAAAAGTGGGCGTTCTGGGATATTGCGGCTTACCATACTGGAAATATGGAAGCTTATAAAATTACCAAGAATAAGAACTTTTTGGATTATTCAATTCGTTGGGCTCAACACAATGAATGGAAAGGTGCGAAATCCAACAATAAATCTGAGTGGAAATATAGCTACGGCGAAAAAGATGATTATGTGTTATTTGGTGATTGGCAGATATGTTTTCAGACCTATATCGATTTATACAATGTAGCACCTGCGGATTATAAAATAGCACGCGCAAAAGAGGTTATGGAATACCAAATGAGCACTTCGCAAACTGATTATTGGTGGTGGGCCGATGGGCTTTATATGGTGATGCCTGTTATGACCAAATTATACAATATAACTGGACAAGAAATTTATTTGGATAAGTTGAATACTTATTTTGAGTACGCAAACAGCATCATGTTTGATGCTGAAGAAAATCTTTACTACAGGGATGCTAAGTACGTGTATCCTAAACATAAATCGGCAAATGGCAAGAAAGATTTTTGGGCGAGAGGTGATGGGTGGGTACTAGCTGGTCTAGCAAAAGTGTTGGAAGATTTACCAAAGAATTCAAAATATAGAGCTTCGTTTGAGGATAAGTTTGTAAAGATGGCAAAGGCTGTCAAAAACTCGCAGCAGCCCGAAGGCTATTGGACACGTAGCATGTTGGATAAAGACCATGCACCAGGTCCCGAAACGAGTGGAACGGCTTTCTTTACGTATGGAATACTGTGGGGAATTAATAACGGACACTTAAATAAAAAAGAATTTTTACCTACCGTACAAAAATCTTGGAACTATTTAACAAATGTCGCTTTACAACAAAACGGACATTTGGGTTATGTACAGCCAATTGGCGAACGAGCTATTCCGGGGCAAATTGTGAATCAAAATTCGACTGCACCTTTTGGTGTTGGCGCTTTCTTATTAGCTGCGGCTGAAATGTATCGTTTGGTTAAATAAAATTCATAAATAGATGTTAAATAAAAAATTAAAGTACGTAATCTGTCTTTTGTTGTGCTTAAGTGTGAGATATACAGAAGCACAAGCTGTCTTTGAAATTCAAAATCCAGATAAACAATTAAGTCCGTTGACCGGCATGAATAGGGAGCATTGGAAAGATGCTGCAAAATATTTGTTGCATGGTGCATTTTCTTATGTAAATACGATAGATGATCCATTTATTTTTCCAAAACAACCGGGACGTAGCTATCCACGTGATGGCAAGCACAATGCTACAGAATTATTGGAAGGATTGTGTAGAACGTTATTTCTTGCCTCGCCTTTATTAAAAGAGGAACCAAATCTAAAGCTTAATAATATCGCATTAGCAGAATATTACAGAAATCAGATAATTAGATTATCAAATCCCAATAGCCGAACATACATAGCTCATCGTGCAAAAAATGGTGGCCCTAGTCAGATATTAGTTGAATTCGGTGCTTTGTCTATTTCATTAAAAGCTGCGCAAGAGGTATTGTGGGCTCCATTAACGCAAGCGCAAAAGGATCAATTGGCAGCGCTGATGTTAAGCTATGGCGATGGACCAACAATTGATATGAATTGGCGATTCTTCAATATTTTTATTTTAAGTTTTTTCAAGGATCAGGGGTATAAGGTTAATGAAGCCAAGTTGGAAGAGCTTTTGCAAAAGGTACTGAAAGATTATAAAGGTCAAGGTTGGTACACGGATAGTCCTTTCTACGATTATTACAGCATGTGGGCTTTTCAAATGTTTGGCGGTTTATGGTCAGATATGTTTGGTGAAAAGCAATATCCGCAGTATGCAGTACAGTTTATGCAGAACTTACGTGATTTAGCGGATACTTATCCCTATATGTTTGATGAGGAAGGCAAAATGATTATGTATGGCCGTAGTATTGCATACCGTATGGGGGCTTCTTCACCGTTACCGTTATTGGCTCATTTGAAAAATAAGGAAGGTGTAAATTTTGGATGGATGCGCCGCATTGCTTCAGGTACATTGTTGCAATTTCTGCAGCATCCTGAATTTTTGAAAGATGGACTTCCGACACTAGGGTTTTATGGTCCTTTTGAACCAGCAGTTCAAGAGTATAGTTGTCGAGCGAGTGTATTTTGGTTAGGGAAAGTGTTTATTACATCTTTGTTATTGCCAAAGGATAATATTTTTTGGACAGCTAAAGAAAACAATGGCGCTTGGGAAAAAGAAATTCCAAAGGCAAAATTAGTCCAAAAGTATTCCGATGGTTCAAATGTTCTGATCACTAATTATGCGAATATTGGTGCTTCGGAAATCCGAGCATGGGCGGGTACGTGGAAGATGGGCTATTACGAAGGAACTGAAAATTACACCAAACTATCCTATAGTAGTTTGTTTCCATGGCAAGCGGATTCCAAAGATGGAACTGTTTCGATGAATTATGCCATTTCAAAACCCGATAACACCTACGAGACATTCCGTTATTATGTGTTTCAAGATTATTCGGATGATGTCTACAAGCGAAAAGCTATTTGGGCATCAGATACTATAGTGCAAATAAAATTGGCAGACGTAATGCAAGCGAATGGTATAGTTCGAAGAGATACCTTATTAAATGCGAAAGGCAAGAAAGTAAATTTTGGTCACTATGCCTTGCCAGAATTCTCGGGAAAATCTGTAGCACAGAAAGAACAAAAAATAGGTGGACTTAAAGCTACGATTATTGATAATGGAAAATATCAATTGGCATTAATTGCCAAAAAAGGTTGGGATAGTGTAAACGTGGTAAAATCAACAGGATTACATCCTGAATCAAACATAAGCTACGTTATTCAAGCTTCTACAGAAATAAAAACTGATAAGCATATTTTTGAAACGATTTTATTGTTTAAAAAGTCGGGCGAAAAATGGACTAAAGCAGATTTAAAATAAACATAAAATGCTCTCATTATAAATGAGGGCACTGAAAAAGTCCGTATTTAGATTGGGCAAAAAAAGGAGTGGAAAGCAACATTTTCTACTCCTTTTTTCGTATCTTAAAGTAGGCTTTAAGGAAATCAGGATGCTTTCTACCCAACAAACAATACAGTTCAGTTCCTATTCAGGATTATACGATATCATTGTTCCCAAAGACAATCTACTTCGAAAAATTAACGATCTCATTGATTTCAGTTTTATCTATGAGGAGCTTATGGAGAAGTATTGTCACACTAATGGTCGTACAGCCGAGAGCCCCACCAAGATGTTCAAGTATCTATTGTTAAAAACAATCTATACCGTTTCTGATGTTGATGTTGTCGAGCGTTCCAAATATGATATGTCGTTTAAATACTTTCTTGGAATGGCCCCTGAGGAGTATGTGATTAATTCAAGTTCACTAACCAAGTTTCGCAAATTGCGGTTAAAGGATACAGATTTATTAAATCTGTTAATAAACAAAACAGTAAGTATAGCTGTAGATAAGGGTATAATAAAATCTAAATCAATTATTGTCGATGCGACTCATTCACTTTCTCGATCGAACCCCTATTCAGCCTTGGAGGTATTAAGAGAGCGGTCCAAATTACTTCGAAAGGCTGTGTATAGCATTGATGATACCATGAAAGATCGTATGCCTAAAAAGAATACTACCGATAAAATAGAAAAAGAAATACAATACTGTAAAGAACTAGAAAAATTGATTGAATCAAATCAGTCCCTCAGCTATGTTCCTGCTGTTAAAGAGAAATTAAATCTGCTGAAAGAAACGGATACGGATGAGGCCTATCGCCATACGCTTTTCAAAGATACAGATGCCACCATTGGACATAAGACAGCTGATAGCAAATTCTTTGGTTACAAGACCCATATTGCTATGACACCAGAACGTCTGATCACTGCAGCCATTGTTACCTCAGCAGAAAAGGGGGATGGCCCCGAGCTGCCGAAATTATTAGAAATAAGTCAAAAAAACGGCATTCAAGTAGATACTATAATTGGAGACTCAGCGTATTCAGGAAAAGAGAATCTTAAACTTAAAAACACAGATAATCAACAGATAAAAGTCGTAGCAAAATTAAATCCCTCTATTACTCAAGGTTTTCGCAAAGATGAAGAAAAATTTGACTATAATAAAGATGCAGGTATGTTTGTTTGTCCCGCAGGACATTTGGCCATCCGCAAGGCACGTCAGGAAAAAAAGGAACAAGGTAAAAATCAAACGGAGAAATATTACTTTGATGTCGAGAAATGTAAGGCCTGTCCATTTAGGGGAGGGTGTTATAAGCCCGGAGCCAAAACTAAGACCTATTCAGTCTCTATAAAATCTGACCTTCACAAAGATCAGATGGCGTTCCAAGAAACTGAATATTATCGAAGTAAATCCAAAGAAAGATATAAAATCGAGGCTAAGAACAGTGAACTCAAAAATGTCCATGGATATGGAAGGGCTGATTCATACGGAATTCAAAATATGGAAATGCAGGGTGCAATGGCCATTTTCACTGTAAACTTGAAAAGAATCCTGAAATTGATCTAAAAGATGAGTATTACCTTAAAAACAGTCTAAATGCGATGCTAAAAACTCAAATAGCAACTCCTAATCGCCTGAACCTTCAATAAGACCATAAAAAAATAAACATCCAGAAATCTTTTAAACAAAAATGACCGAGTAAGGTAAAACCTGTACTCAGTCATTTCTTTAAGACTCATTAAAAAATTGAGGCTTTTTCAGTGGCCTCTTATAAATTGAGAGCATTTTTGTTTTACAATCTTACTAACCTGAATTCGATTATTAATTCTATTTAAAATTGCAATCATGGTGGTAAATGTTTATATTTAAGTATCTGAAATTCAAATATTTAACAATACACCAGACCATGATTACATACGATAAAGTTACCGATATTTTCT
>NZ_VIQM01000035.1 GCF_008520265.1 Sphingobacterium cavernae | reverse complement strand
CTTTTGGTTGAGCGTATTGACTGATTTACAAAATCGAGGCGTGGAGGATATCTTAATTGCCTGCATCGATAATCTAAAAGGATTTTCAGAAGCGATACAGAGTGTTTTTCCCGACACCGAAGTACAGACCTGTGTAGTACATCAAATCCGTAACAGCCTAAAGTATGTAGCCAGTAAGGATCAAAAGGAGTTCATGAACGATCTAAAACCCGTATATCGGGCCGATACGTTGGATCTAGCCGAGCTTCGGATGGATGAACTTCAGGATAAATGGGGTGAAAAGTATCCTGTGGTCATTGACTCCTGGCGACGCAACTGGGATCGTCTGACCACCTATTTCCGATACGATAAATCCATCCGAAAGTTGATCTACACGACTAACACGATCGAAGGATTTCATCGCCAAGTGCGTAAGGCTTTAAAACCATCTAGCATGCTTAGAAAAAATCTTTGAAAATCCGGGTTAATTTTTATTAACATACAATTATCTCTTTTCATATCTTAATACTATTTGCCATTTTAACCTTCTCATCTAACAACATATGTGAGTATATTTCTGTTGTTTTAACGTGTTGATGATGTAACATTTCTTTACCAGCATAAATCCCATGTTTTTCTATAACCATTACTGCATATGTATGCCTAAAATTATGCCATGTAATCTTTTTCTTTATCCCAGCTAAATGAAGCCATCTTTCTAATATTTTATTATTGTTTGCAGAATACTTTAATCCTTTAAAAACTTGCTCCGAGTCCTTTCCAATTGTTCCCATGTATTCAAAAGCTTGATCTGAAATTGGATGAATTATAAATTCATCAGGTTTTTTACTTTTTAAACGCAAAACATGCTTATTTTTTGAATCATATGAATACGATTTCCATTTTAAGGGAAAAACATCACTAACCCTAAGACCAGATACTATACAGAATAAAGCAGCCCTTTTAATTGTTTCATTTTCACAAGGTGTTGTTTGTAGCCTTTTTAATTCATCTACTTCTAAAAATTCACGAAATGGATTTTCACTTTTAGGAGACTGAACGCGTGCAGTAAAATTCTTTGAAATTAAGCCCTGTAAATAAGCTTCTTTTACTGCAGCCTTGAATTTATTGAAATACATATGTTTGGAATTTGCACTTAGCATCTTCATTTGACTCTTGAGAGTAGTTGTATTTTCCAAATATGCCTTAAAATTCTCACACAACTTTTCATTCAAATCTTTAAATAAACAGCGATTATTCATGAAATCACTAAAATATTTAAATGAACTTTTCCAACTATTGTAATTCCCATCTGATGTTGCACGCTTTTTACATTCTGTTTTATAAAAATCTAAAAAGCTTTCTTTCTGCGCAAAAAATGATCCTTCTTCAAATGCTCCTGTCAATAGTTTATTTTCCCTCTCAACTCTAATTTTTTCTGCTGCGAGCTTTATAATTTGATTTTTTTGTTTTTCATAAGAATCCTTAGTCTTTTTATTGTAATACATTTTTAAAAACTCTCTTCGAGTTGCTTTACCAGTCTTTGGATTTAAAATAGGTGGATAATAGTCTAAATAAAGACTCATCCTACCATCCTTTAGCTGATTTTCTCTTAATTTAACTTTAATCATGATTTTTTATTTAAATAATTCATAAATATTTTCTCGTGCGATTATTACTCTCGAGCCCAATTTTGTCACCTTCAAACGTTCATCTTTTATCAATCTCCATAATGTTGTACGACTAACTCTCAATAGCTGACAAGTTTCATTGATATTAAGGAATGGTTTTTCAACCATTAAACTATTTGTATTTTGAACACTAATTTTATTTTGAGTGTCGATGTGAGATTTAATCATTTTTTCTTCACGTATTTTTCTTTTATAAAAGCGACTATTACACTTTTTACAACAGAATCGTGTAACTGTAGTCTTAGCAATAAATGAATTACCACAATAATCACATAGCCTACTGATCTGAATATTACTTGACATGTTTATCCATTTTTCTAATCAATTCATTATGTTTACAGAAGTTTCATTATGTTTCATAATTCCACCCAAGTAAATATTTAGTTGTACTTTTTTGTATTTCTGTACGTCAAACCCAAATCACGTACAAATTACTAACAAAGCATATATTTAAATATAAATAATAATCAAACAAAAAAGCGCTTAAAATGTTAATTTTAAGCGCTTTATAAGCATTAATAATTATTGTTTATTATCGTTAATTACGATTTATTTGCCGATACAAAACTTAGAAAATATATTTTCCAGCAAATCGTCCGTAGTAACCGTACCTGTTATTTCACCTAAATGATGTAGAGCTTGGCGGATATCCATTGCTAAGAAATCCGAGGTAATAGGATTTTCGATGCCGTATAATACTTTTTCTAATGCAGTTTGTGTGTTTTGTAATGCTTCTACGTGGCGAATATTGGTAACCATTACATCATCTGTATTGATATTAGATAGATTAACTTGATTCAACAATTCCTCCTTTAATTCTTCAATACCAATTTGTTCTTTAGCGGAGATATATAGCGGATTTAAAATCGTGAACGCTACGCGCTGCGCTTCAGTCAATAAATCAGACTTATTGATAATAGTGACAAAAGGAATATTTAATCCTTGAACGTCTCGTATCTGTTCTTGTACTGCTACAACCTCATCTTGCGTTGGATCAAATAAGTAAATTATAAGACGCGCTTGTTTCATTTTCTCGCGTGTTCGCTCTACTCCTTTTGCCTCTATAATATCTACTGTCTCGCGAATCCCAGCTGTATCTATAAAACGAAAAGTTATTCCTTTAATGTTGATTTCATCTTCGATAGTATCACGTGTTGTACCCGCAATATCCGATACGATAGCACGCTCTTCATTCAGTAGAGCATTCAACAGTGTAGATTTACCTACATTTGGCTTTCCTGCTATCACTACAGGAACGCCATTTTTTAAAACATTTCCTTGTTCGAAAGAAGAAATAAGTTTCTGTATAACTGCGTATATTTTCTGAATCAAACTTTTTAATTGATCCCTATTAGCGAATTCGACATCTTCTTCTCCGAAATCTAATTCTAGCTCAATTAACGATGCGAAATGTACTAAGTCTTCACGAAGTTTCTTCAGTTGATCAGAAAAACCACCACGCATTTGCTGCATAGCGACTTGGTGTGAGGCTGCCGAATTAGAGGCTATCAAATCTGCTACAGCTTCTGCTTGAGACAAATCTAACCCTCCATTTAAAAATGCGCGTAACGTAAATTCACCAGGTCTTGCAGCCCGCCCGCCTTTACGTATCAATAAATTAATGACACGCTCAACAATATATTTGGAATTGTGTGTGGAGATTTCAACTGAATTTTCTTTTGTATACGAATTTGGACCAACAAATATGGAAACTAATACCTCATCTATGATTTCTTCCCCTTCTCGAATAGTTCCGAAATGAATCGTATGGGAAGTCTGTTTCGTTAAATCTTTTCCTTTGAAAACCGAATTCACTAAATTAATAGCTTCTACACCCGAAACCCGAATAACAGCTATTGCTCCTTGCGAGCCTGGCGATGTAGCCAATGCTACAATTGTATCTTGTGTATTTGATGTACTGATAGACATAGCAACAAAGGTACTAACATAGTTTAAGAAAAAGAATTATCGTTTTTCAATACATACTTTAAACCTAACAAGGTATTTACAATCTAATACATTTGATTTAACTATTTTTGCAATTAAGTATTATCCAATTGAATATGCATTATATAAACACACTCATATTTGTCATTGCATTATTGCCGTCATTTTTACTTGCGGATACGTATCCTGAAGTTATTTTTGATAATAGTATCGTAAAAGGTTCCTATGCTAAAAGTCAGGTTTCCTACTCGGGGCAAAGTTGGGTCGAGAATGTCAATAAGCATTTATTGGTTTCAGACACATTATTTTTTACACCAGGAAATTCCCTATCCTTAAAGTATCTTTCGAATGCTAACGGTGATTGGGAAACTTATATTAATTATAGTAGACAAAAGTATAATTATACGGTTGATGATTCAGATGTATTGAATCTGAGAATAAATATACAATCCAATAAAACTACTGTAAAAGATTTACCTAAAATATTTATTAGACAGCATCATGCGTCCTCGGATACACTTTCGTTGGAACCATTTATAGCTAAAATCGAGCATAAAAAATGGATTCACATACGTATTCCAGTTAAAAATTTTAAAATTTCAAATTACCAAACCCCTATTTTGGGAATTGGTTTCGCCCAACATGCTGCTTCTGACACTTATCACCATCTGTTTATAGACCAGATAGAATTTTTGCCAAATAAGTATTCTGAAATCCCCTTACAATCTGGGGCAATTCTAAGTTCTGTCAAAGGGTATGATAAATCTGTTCATTTAAGCTGGCAACTTCCACTAACTCCAAGTATACGCTATATAAAAATATATCGTTCACAAGACGGAAAAACCTTCAATCCAGTAAGTATTAGACCAATCCACATGCAATCGTGTTTGGATATTGTGCCATTAGTTGGACAAAAATACTTTTACAAAATTGCTTGGGTTGATTACAATTACAAAGAGTCTCCTACCTCAGCAGTAAAAGAAGTTGAGACAACAGCCTTGGATGACAAAGAAATACTTAAACTTGTTCAATTGGCTAACGCAAATTATCTTGTTGAAAATTTTGATATCAACAGTGGTATGTATATGCCCTTCAGGTCAAAAAATAAAGTAGTAGTTTCCACAAAAGAATCTGCTGGAGCTATTCTTTCTTTAATCGTAGGTGTTGAAAATGAATTTGTTAAACGTCAAACTGCGTTAAATAGAATTTCAAAAATTGCATTCTTTTTATTAAAGTCCCAAACTAAAAATGGTTTTTTTGCTTCTTACTATGATGCTCGAAAAGCAATTCCAGAATATAGAAATGATAAAGCAATCTATGATGTAGAGGCAACAGGATCCATCATTGAGGCATTACTAATAGCCAGAGAATACTTTAATGAAAACAATGAAGCAGAGAGTGATTTACGTAAACGTATAACACAGCTATACCAACAAGTAAATTGGACCGCGATTAAACATGACGAGGTATTCCTGAAATCCAAGCTTTCATTAGTAGATGAAAAAAATGATAAGGAAAAACCACTATCCGGCATTGAGAATGCAATTAATACCTATTTGTTAGCTATTGGCCATTCGAAATACGCTATTCCATCCTCAAGTTATTTTGATGCTGTTTATAATAGATTCGAAAAAATAAAGCAAGATACTACACAGTCTATAAATCCTTACTTCTATAATGAATCCATTATTCAAGACGAATTTCATGCTTTACAAACAAAACAAAGAATAGATACTACAGTACAAATTTCTGTATTAAATCCTACTACACTTTATGGCGTGTATTTACCATTTGGTAAACTTAATCACAGTCTATTAGACTTATATAAGCCTTTTCTAACTATACGACCATCAATTATCAATGATTCATTAATTAATTGGAATGAGACACTCCTTAATTATTTGCAATATGTAAAACGTAGAGATAACGAGATAGGTTTAGGTGCAAGTAACAGTGATATATGGGGTTTTTACAAAAACAAAGACAGTGCCTCCGAATATAAGATAAATCCCGCTATTGGCCCCTCCTCTATCAGTATTGATAAGACTATTGGTACTAAAGCTTTAATAAATCTTTACAAGCAATATGGAAACATTTTATTTACCGAATATGGATTTCGTTCATGGCTTGATTTACAGAATGATGATGTTTCGGATGAATATATCTCGGCCAACCAAGTTGCAATTGCAGTCATGATTGAAAATGCCAACACGGGTTTGATATGGAATTTATATGAAAAAATTCCAGAACTAAAATCCGCTCGTGAAGCTTTATTCAGTAAGGGTAAATAATGAAGGAAAAATAATTATCTTAGTAGCATACATAACAGTTATATTTTATACATGAAAAAATTACTAGTACTCTCTTTTTTAGCTGGCGTATTTACGCTCAATGCATGTAAGCAACAACAGTTAACTATTCTCCCTGGTGCAGTAGTAAGTAAAGATGGAACAGACGATGGTTTGAAAAACGTGAAATCTGAATTTAATGATGCATCTAGAACAGATGAAGGCATTAAATTTTCGTTATCCTCAGACGTATTGTTTCCAACTAACTCATCATACTTGACAGAGAAAGCTAAAACTGAGCTTAATAAACTAGTTAAAATATTGAACCAAGATAGAAGTAAGAAAATTCGTGTAGATGGTCATACTGATGCAACGGGTGAGGTAAATTATAATATCTGGTTGTCAGAAAAGAGAGCTGCTTCAGTTAAAAAATATTTGGAAGATGGTGGAGTAACGGGTAGTCGAATTACTACTAAAGGATTAGGTCCCAATAACCCAATCGCTGATAATAAAACAGCAGACGGCCGCCAAAAAAATAGACGTGTAGAAATTATAATTTTAAATTAGTTTTCAAATTCATATATAATACGAAACGCCCAACAATAATTATTTGTTGGGCGTCTTGTATTAAAAATTTTAATCTTATTGCTTTAAAGCATCCAATTTGTCTTGAACAGCTTTTGCTTTATCTTCAACTTGCAAGAAATCATATACACTTTTCAATCCACGCAATGCACTTTCATTATTTGATTCTAATTCAACAACTTTACTAAAGTACGCTTCAGCAGGTTTAATTTTCTCCTTCAATGCATTCACTTTCGTATTATATTGATTATTTGTCAAAGCTTTATCTGCATTAATCTCACTAAGTTCATCTTTTATAATATTTACTAAAGTCACTCCTGCATTTATATTCGCATCAACATAAGAAGGATCAATTTCTATAGCTTTTTTGTAAGCTTCCAATGCTTTCTCTGAATTCTGTAATGATGACTCTGCAATCCCTAAATAAAAATACAACGTTTTATTTGTTGGCTCTTTAGCGATTTGTGAATTCAATTCATCTAAAATACCTGTAGTATTTCCCAATGCAATATTGTAGTTAATATTTTGATTTGCTATTTCATTATCCTCTGGATACATTTTTGCTGCCATACCAGCATATTTGATTGCATTGGTAGTGTCGTTCAATGACAAATACAAATTAGGAATATCTTTTACAATTTTTTTATGTTCAGAATAGTCTTTTCTGTCAATTAATGCTAAATACTTTTCTAATCCCTTTTGGAAATCTTGACTCTGAACAGCAGCGATACCAGCATAATAAGTCAAAGTTGTATCACCTGGCATATAATTTAATGCGTCATTGAAAGAAGCATATGCTCCTGTGAAATCTTGTTTTTCCCAAGCTGCAACACCTTTGTTAAAACTGAAAGCATATAAATTATGCTCACTGTTTTTAATGTTTTCCTCTTGCTTTTTGTCTTTATCTAAACTTCTTGCCGTAGCAATAGCCTGTTTGGCTAAATTAATCTGCTCTTCATTATTATTATCAGCACCAATATTTCCATATACTAACGAATATATTGTCCATGCTTCTGCCGACTCCTTTGTTTTATCATGTAAAACAGCAGCATCAATTGCTTCCTTTGCAGTGTTGATATACGTAGTTCCTAACTGTGGAGTACCAGCTTGCTTAACTTCAAAATATTTTTGAAAGTTTGTTTGAGCCTTTTTTACATTTCCTGTTTGAGCAAATAATGAACCTGCCGAAACGAATATGGCTGCAAAAATAAGTCCTTTTTTAATGTTCATATGTTTAGTATTTAATTATTCGAAATTTGATTTAAAAGCGTTTTCACACGATCTAATTGTTCTTGATCATCAGATGTTTCGTAAAACAAAGAAAGACCTTTCAATGCATTCTCAGCGTAAGGGCGAATACCATTTGCTTTTAATAAATAATTTTGCGCAGAATACTGTGCTTCTAAATTATCTTTGTTCGCTAAAAATTCATTTAAGTGTATTAATCCCAATGCTAAATTTGCATCATAATTGCTATCATCCAAATCTAAAACTTTTCCGTAATATTTTTTAGCTTCTGCAGTATTTCCTACATTGTCATTTGCAAAGCCTGCCAAGTAATACAAATCCAGATTATCTGGTTCGTATTTAATAGCTTCCGCAATTATTGGTGTAATGGCCTGATAAGTTTTATTCTCCGCAAATGCATCAATTAATAAAAATAGAATCGTTTTGTCGTCTGGATAAATCTCGCGTGCCTTTTGCAAAGTACTCAGATAGTTCTGATTATCTTTATTAGATTTATAGAGTTTTGCAAGCGAGATGTAGGTTAATGGCTCAACCTCTTCTCCAACTACTAGCTTTTTATAATAATTGATTGCTTCTTCTGTCTTGCCAGCCTCAGCAGATAAAAAAGCTAAATTACGCAACACATCTTCAGACTGTGAACCCAATCGTTCGACTTCCAAAAAGCTCTTGTACGCATTTTCATATTCTTTTTTCTCCACTTCCTTATTTGCCTTATAAATATAGGCAGCAAGTAAGTTTTGATTGACGTAATTCAACTCGTTTTCGTAGTTGTGGTAATCTTTCTGACGAATACGCGTAAGTGCATCTTTTGTTACGTCTATATGATCTTTATCTCCTTTGATTTTACGGGTTGAGTCTGCATATGCCAAAGAGCTATAAACCATTGCACGCAAAATATTATTCTTTCTGGATGAAGAATCTCTCTTAGTTTTATAAGCGGCATCAATAAATTTTTTGGCATTTTCCAATTCCTTTATATCACCTTTAATAGTATACCGTGCAAAACTGTTGGAGCTCTCTTTATAATTAGATTGCGCAACAACAGTTGTGCCTAAGCATACAAATAATAATGAAGCGGTAAGTGCTCTCATATTTTTATTTATTCTTCTGAGTCAGTATTATTTTCTTGATCTACAGTTGAATCTTCAGTGCCTTCTATTTCCTCTATTTCTTCTTCCTCTTCACGCGCTACTTTAGTAATTGATGCGATTTCATCATTCTCCTTTAATGTAATCAAACGAACACCTTGTGTTGCACGTCCCATCACACGTAATGTGTCTACACCAATTCTAATTACAACACCAGACTTATTGATAATCATTAAATCATCATTATCAGTCACTCCTTTTATTGCAACTAATTCACCTGTTTTCTCCGTAACACTAATTGTTTTTACTCCTTTACCACCACGGTTTGTAATGCGGTAATCGTCGATATCGGTACGTTTACCGTAACCTTTCTCTGAAACAACTAATACAGATACTTCCGAACTATCAACACTAATCATGCCAACTACTTCGTCTTTTTCATGCGCAAGTGTAATACCACGCACACCAGTTGCTGTACGTCCCATTGGTCTTACCGTTGATTCATTGAATCGGATTGCTCGACCAGAGCGCAATGCCATTACAATTTCACTTGTTCCGCTAGTCAAACATGCTTCAATCAATTGGTCACCTTCATTGATGTTTATCGCGTTAATACCATTTGCACGTGGACGTGAATAAGCCTCCAACGAAGTTTTCTTAATAGTACCTTGCTTAGTACACATGATGATAAAGTTGTTTTCCAAGTATTCTTGGTCTTTCAAGTTTTTCACCAATATGTAGGCTTTAATTTTTTCTTCTTTCGGAATATTGATAATGTTCTGCAATGCACGACCTCTTGAAGTGCGACTTCCTTCCGGAATCTCAAATGCACGTAACCAGAAACAACGTCCCGATTCGGTGAACAACAACATGTAGTTATGTGCTGTTGCCGTAATAATATGCTCTGTAAAGTCTTCATCACGCGTATTAGATCCGATCGACCCTTTACCACCGCGACCTTGACGTTTGTATTCAGATAATGGTGTACGTTTTACGTAACTATTGTGTGATATAGTGATAACGATTTCCTCATCATCGATGAAATCTTCCATTGTCATATCTTCAGCAGAATGCACTACAGTGGAACGACGCTCATCACCATATTTATCTTTAATTTCGATTAATTCATCTTTGATGATTTGATAACGCAAACTTTCATCAGCTAGTATCTGCTTCAAGTATTCAATTGTCTTCATCAATTCAGCGTATTCGTCTTTGATCTTATCACGTTCTAGTCCTGTTAGACGACGTAATGTCATATCTAAAATTGCACGAGCCTGAATGTCTGTAAGACCGAATTTATCCATTAAGCCCACTCGAGCTTCTTCTGGAGTTTCTGAATTACGAATCAATTTGATCACTTCATCCAAATGATCTAACGCTATTAAATATCCTTCTAAGATATGTGCGCGCTTCTCAGCTTCGGACAATTCATACTTTGTACGACGAACGATAACATCATGACGATGCTCAACGAAGACCTCAATCATGTCTTTCAAGTTCATCATCATAGGTCTGCCTTTCACTAAGGCAATATTATTTACCGAAAACGATGTTTGAAGCGAAGTATATTTGAAAAGATTATTTAATACAACATTCGCATTTGCGTCACGTTTTACTTCGTAAATGATTCGTACATCTTTAGCTGATTCGTCACGAATTTCTGAAATACCTTCCAGTTTTTTCTCATTCACTAATTCAGCTGTACGTTTAATCATATCGGACTTATTCACTAAATAAGGAATTTCCGTAACAACGATTATTTCGCGACCAGCTTTAGTTGTTTCGATTTCTGCCTTTGCACGCATTACAATACGTCCACGACCAGTTTCGAATGCTTCTCGGACACCATGGTGACCATAAATTAAACCACCTGTTGGAAAATCGGGAGCCTTAATATGTTGCATTAATTCAGAGATTTCAATATCTCTGTTATCTATATATGCAATCGTACCGTTTAATACCTCAGTTAAATTATGTGGTGCCATGTTAGTGGCCATACCTACAGCAATACCTGAAGCCCCATTTACTAATAAATTAGGAATACGTGTTGGTAGAACAGTAGGCTCTTTCAACGAGTCGTCAAAGTTAAGCTGGAAATCAACTGTATCCTTATTAATATCAGCCAACATTTCTTCAGCAATTTTGCGAAGGCGTGCCTCTGTATAACGCATAGCTGCTGGAGGATCCCCATCCAATGAGCCATAGTTACCCTGACCATCTACCATCGGATAGCGCATAGACCAATCCTGAGCCATACGTACCATTGCATCGTACACAGAAGAGTCACCATGTGGGTGATATTTACCCATTACGTCACCTACGATACGCGCTGATTTTTTGAACGGCTTTCCTGAAGTTACACCTAACTCTTCCATACCGTACAAAATACGTCTATGTACGGGTTTTAGACCGTCTCTCGCGTCTGGTAATGCACGAGAAACAATTACGGACATCGAATAATCGATGTACGCAGATTTCATCTGGTCTTCAATATTGATTTTCACGATCCTGTCGTTAGCAGGAACTAAATTATTGTCATTTTCTGTTTCTTCAGCCATATTTTAAATAGGAATCTGTAAACTAATTTTATGCTACGAATTATTACAATACGATACCTTGCGAAGGTACAATTTTTTATCGACAAAAAGGTGATTTGAGCGAATTAAACTTAGCATTTATTACAGGGTTTGTAGATCAAATTGACAGGCATAAATTTATGGAATTTAAAAGATTATGAAGTATCATTCTATTAGGGTTTAAGCTTATTTTGATATTTAAATTTTACAAAAAAGTAATAAATGATGAATATTTTACAAAGAATACTATTTTATTTTGCTAATAAATCAAAAAAGCTATTATATTTGCCTGAAAAATTAAAGCAAACACAAACAACAATGAAACATAATTTTGGAGCAGGGCCATGTATATTACCTCAAGAGGTATTTCAAGAGGCTGCAAAAGCAGTTCTTGAATTCAATAATACAGGGTTATCGATATTAGAAATCTCTCACCGTTCTAAGGAGTTTGAAGAGGTTGTAGCAGAGACGGAGAGTTTAGTTCGTGAATTATTAAATGTTCCAGAAAATTACTCCGTGCTATTTTTGCAAGGTGGAGCTAGCCAACAATTTGCGATGATCCCAATGAACCTTTTACCAGAAGGTGGTAAAGCGGCTTATTTGGATACTGGTGTTTGGGCGAGCAAAGCGGCTAAAGAAGCAAAAAACTTTGGGCAAATCGAAATCGTTGCGTCTTCAAAAGATAGCAACTATACATACATACCTAAGGATTTCGAAATTCCTGCGGATGCAACATACTTCCATTACACTTCAAATAACACAATCTACGGTACAGAAATTTTTGAAAAACCAAAAACCTCTATCCCTACTGTGGTAGATATGTCATCGGATATATTGAGTAGAGAAATCAATGTCGCAGATTTTGATTTGATCTATGCAGGTGCTCAAAAAAATATGGGTCCTGCTGGTGTTACTCTTGTAATTGTTAAAAATGATTTATTAGGAAAATCAGGTCGTACAGTTCCTAGTATTTTCAATTACAACGAACATATCAAAGCAGGTTCAATGTATAACACCCCTCCTGTTTATTCAATCTTTGTTTCTATGTTGAATTTACGTTGGTTGAAAGCTAAAGGTGGTATTAAAACTATTGAACAAGAAAATATCATCAAAGCACGTACATTGTACGATGAAATAGAAAGAAATCCTTTCTTCAAGGGTACAGCGGCAGTAGAAGATCGCTCTAGAATGAACATTACTTTTGTAATGGACACTCCAGAATTAGAAGCGGAATTCTTAGCTTTGGCAAAAGAACGTAATTTAATCGGTATCAAAGGCCACCGCTCAGTAGGCGGTTTCAGAGCTTCTGTGTACAATGCTTTGACAATTACATCTATCAATGCTTTGGTAGACGCTATGCGTGAGTTTGAGGAAAGTCATAAATAAAAAAAATACTATAAATGAAAATATTAGCCAATGATGGGATTGATCCTATCGGTAAAATTATATTACAAAATGCTGGTTTCACTGTGGATACAGAACACATTCCACAAGCAGAGTTAGCAGAAAGATTAAACGAATACGATGCTATCACGGTACGTAGTGCAACGAAAGTTCGCAAAGAATTAATCGACGCTTGTCCAAATATTAAAGCCATCGGACGTGGTGGTGTAGGTATGGACAATATTGATGTAGATTACGCACGCTCCAAAGGTATTGCTGTTGTAAATACACCAGCTGCTTCATCACATTCTGTTGCAGAATTGGTGTTTGCTCACTTATTAACTGGGGTGCGTTTCTTGCATGATTCAAACCGTAAAATGCCTGTAGATGGCAATGTGAATTTTGCAGGCTTGAAAAAACTTTACGCTGCTGGTGTTGAGCTCAAAGGTAAAACATTAGGTGTTGTAGGTTTTGGTCGTATCGGTCGCGAGACTGCTAAAATTGCTTTAGGTGTAGGAATGGATGTCTTATATTACGATTTATTCGAAGGTCCTAAAGCGTTGACACTTGATTTTTCAGGAAATGTTTCTGTTGATATTCCCGTAAAACAAGTGGAATTAAAAGATTTATTCGCTGCTTCAGATTTTATATCTGTTCACGTTCCTTTCTTAGAAAAACCAGTTATTGGCAAAGAAGAATTCGAATTGTTAAAAGATGGTGTAGGTCTTGTGAATGCTTCTCGTGGTGGTGTGATCGACGAGTTGGAATTAATCAATGCTTTGAATTCAGGTAAAGTTGCTTTTGCAGGTTTAGATGTATTTGATGATGAGCCAAATCCACGGATCGATTTATTGAAACACCCGAAAGTATCTTTGACACCGCATATCGGTGCTGCAACGAACGAAGCGCAAGAGCGTATCGGCGAAGAGTTAGCACAATTGCTTATTGAAAACCTGAAGAAGTAATTCTTCCGCATAAAACATATGCGGCACAAGCGCTTTTTTAAGCATTTTGTGCCGCATTTTTGTATATGTATATTTGTGAAATTTATTTTAACGTAGCTAAAAATATTTACTAATTATAACATGAAAGTTTTAAAATTTGGTGGTACTTCAGTAGGAAGTGCAGCACGCATCAAAGGGTTGCTGGATATCGTAAACCCAAATGAGCGTCAAATCGTAGTATTATCTGCGGTTTCGGGCACTACAAATGCCTTAGTAGAGATTTCTCAAGCATTCTCAGATAGAGATAAAGTAAAAGCTTTAGATTTAATTAAAGCACATAAAGATAAATACGAAGATTTAATAAAAGAACTTTTTGCTTCAGCAGAAGGTTTACAAAAAGGTAAAGAGCTCATCGATTATCACTTCAATTTAATAGCTGATTTCGGTAACCATGATGTCTTCACTCCTACGGAAGAAAAGAATATTTTGGCGCAAGGCGAATTGCTATCAACTACTTTATGGCATTTGTACTTGACTGAAATAAATATTCCTTCTGTGTTATTGCCAGCGTTAGATTTCATGAAAATCGATGATGACAATGAACCAATTGTAGAATATATCACCGAAAAATTAACCCCATTTTTGGAGCAAAATTCTGAAAACAAATTATTCATTACGCAAGGTTTTATTTGTAGAAATTCATTCGGTGAGATTGATAATTTGCGTCGCGGTGGCTCGGATTATACAGCATCGTTGATTGGCGCAGCTATCAAAGCAGATGAAGTTCAAATTTGGACAGACATCGATGGAATGCATAACAACGACCCTCGTATAGTGACAGGAACAAAACCAATTGCAAATTTGAGTTTTGATGAAGCTGCTGAGTTGGCTTATTTCGGAGCAAAAATTTTACATCCACAATCTGTATTTCCTGCACAAAAATACAATGTTCCGGTTCGTTTGTTAAACACAATGGATCCAACAGCACAAGGAACTTTAATCTCTAAAAATGGAGCGGAAAAAGGTTCTATTCGTGCGATTGCGGCCAAAGATGGCATCACAGCTATCCATATCCACTCTTCGCGCATGTTGTTAGCTTATGGTTTCTTGCGTAAAGTTTTCGAAATTTTCGAACGTTATAAAACACCTATTGATATGATCACAACTTCAGAAGTTGCTGTATCTCTATCCATTGATGACACGAGCAATTTGTTAGAAATTATCAAAGAAGTAGAATTGTTTGGTAAAGTTGGTGTTGATGAAGGTCAGACTATTATTTGTGTTGTAGGTGATTTTGGAGCAAATACGCATGGTTATGCAGCGCGTGTATTAGACGCAGTAAAACATTTGCCAATCAGAATGATTTCATATGGCGGATCTGATTATAATGTTTCCATTTTATTGGACACAAAACATAAAACCGAAGCATTACGTTCATTACACAATAGATTATTTTAACTGCTAGAAATCTACCATGTTTCAAAATAAACAAATTCAAGAGAGTTTAAGTAAGCAAGAGACACCATTTTATTTTTACGATTTAGAATTACTAAATCGCACATTGGATGCTGCAAAAAAAGCTGCTGATAAACGCAATTTTCATATTCATTACGCATTAAAAGCAAATTTCAATGATCGAATTTTGTCAGTCATACAATCAAAAGGTTTTGGTGCGGACTGTGTAAGTGGAAACGAAGTTGAAAAGTCTATTGAAGTTGGATTTACTGCCGAAAAGATTACGTTTGCTGGTGTTGGAAAGTCAGACAAAGAAATTATTGCTGCACTAAAACATAAGATTTTTGCTTTCAACGTGGAATCCATTCAAGAATTGGAAGTTATCAATGAACTTGCGGAACAAATTGGTGAAAAAGCAAATGTTTCATTGCGTATCAACCCCAATGTTGATGCACATACGCATCATTACATTACAACAGGTTTGGACGAAAACAAATTTGGTGTTCCTAATTCAGAACTTGAAAAAGCAGCTTCAGTGATTAAGAACTGTGCAAATATTAACCTTATAGGTTTACATTTTCATATAGGTTCGCAGATAACGGATATGACGGTTTTCAAAAGTTTGTGTGTGAAAGTAAATGAGTGGAAAAACTTCTTTGAAGAGCGCGGAACATACATCAAAGTGATCAATGTTGGTGGTGGTTTAGGTGTGGATTATAAAAATCCTGACGAAAATCCAATTCCTGATTTTGAAGCTTACTTTGATGTATTTGATAAATTTTTGGAACGTACAGCTCAACACGAAGTGCATTTCGAATTAGGAAGAGCTTTGGTCGCACAATGTGGAACTTTAGTGAGTAAAGTTCTTTATACTAAAAGTGGTGTAAAGAAAAATTTTCTAATCTTGGATGCAGGGATGACTGAATTAATGCGTCCAGCATTGTATCAAGCATACCATAAAATTGAGAAAATCGCTGAAGTATCAGCGACGGATAAAATTCAGAACTATGATGTCGTTGGTCCAATTTGTGAAAGTTCAGATTGCTTTGGTAAAGAAGTAGAACTACCTGTAAGTAAACGTGGCGATTTGATTGCTATTCGTACTGCTGGTGCTTATGGTGAAGTAATGGCTTCCAACTATAATTTACGCAATGAGATAAGACATTATTTCAAGGAGAAATAATAATAATTTATTATGATTTCAAAAAGTCCAATCACCTAACGATTGGACTTTTTTAGTTTTGCAGCAAGCAATCAAACTTCTTAGCCAGATAGTTGTTCTTTATATAGACTAATTACTCATCATTATGCAAGAACAAAGAAATGAAAAAGAAGAATGGGAAGGAAAAATCCCAGAAGTAGTTAATGAAGAAAAGGACGACAAGCCTGCGGGTAAAAATATAATACTTGTAATTCTTATTGCGATTATTATACTGGCTATAATTTATTATTTTTTCTTCAGAGACACTGAAAATATGTTTAGCTAAGTTTTTAAGTGATTTTACTATGAAATGTTATAGTAAAATCACTTTCCATGCTGACATAATATCATTCGCTGCAATATATTCTTTGGCTTTTTCTTGAAGGTGGATATCTCGAGTTGATTCATCACCAATAAAAGCATTTGTCAACTCTTGAATAATTGGCTCCATACGAAAATTATCTACTTCGATTTCTGTCGGAAGAACATCCAAACTTGCTAATTTCTCCTTTTCCTCCAAAGTAAATACCGAAGAATTTCTTACAAATGCAGGTAAATTAGTATATGACATTATTTTATCTTCTCAATAATTTTATCTGCAAACTCGCTTGTTTTCAACAATGTTGCATTCTCCATTAGATTATAGAAATCAACCGTTACAGTTTTATCTTTTATAGTTTTTGATAATGCCTCAACGATACTATCGGCTGCTTCTTGCCAGCCCAAATATTCCAACATCATTACACCACTTAATATCACAGATGAAGGATTCATTGTATTTGTATTTGCAAAACGAGGCGCTGTACCGTGTGTAGCTTCAAAAATAGCATGACCTGTATTGTAATTAATATTAGCGCCAGGAGCAATACCTATTCCACCTACCATAGCTGCTAATGCATCTGAAATATAATCTCCGTTAAGATTTAATGTTGCTATAACAGAAAAATCTTTTGGAGCTAACAATATTTGCTGTAAAAAGTTATCAGCAATCATGTCTTTAATAATTATTTTCCCTGACAGCTCAGCTTCTTTCTGTTCTGCATTCGCGACTTCTTGACCCTTTTCTGCTTTAGTTTTTTCCCATTGACCCCATGTATACGTTAAATCAGTGAATTCATTTTCGGCTACATCGAATCCCCATTGCTTAAAAGCACCTTCCGTATATTTCATGATATTACCTTTGTGGACAATAGTTACCGAAGGTAAATTATGTGCTATTGCATGTTTTATAGCAGAACGAACCAATCTTTTTGAACCTTCTTCAGAAACGATTTTAATTCCAATTCCTGTATTGGCATTAAATGAATAATCAACATTCAAGTCATTTAACAAGAAATTTTGCAATTTCTGCGCATCAGCAGCTCCCGCTGTAAATTCTATTCCAGCGTAGATATCTTCAGTATTTTCACGAAAGACAACCATATCTACGTCCTGTGGACGCTTCACTGGCGATGGTACGCCTTCATACCATTTTGTAGGACGAAGACATACATATAAATCCAACTCTTTACGCAAAGCAACATTCAGCGAGCGAATACCACCACCAATTGGTGTAGTTAAAGGACCTTTGATGCCAACAAGATATTCTTTGAATGTTTTTAATGTCTCTTCAGGCAACCAGCTTCCAGTTTCATTAAAAGCTTTCTCTCCTGCTAAAACTTCTTTCCAAATAATCGAACGATTACCTGCATACGCTTTATTGACAGCAGCGTCAAACACTCGTACCGAAGCATTCCAAATATCAGGTCCAATTCCATCGCCAATAATGAATGGTATAATTGTTTTGTTAGGAACGTTTAACTTCCCATTTGCTCCCATTGTGATTTTTTCGCCCATGATAAATAGTTTTAGTTGGTCTTATCCTTATTAAATATATTCCCAATTTCGCGTGATATTTTTCTGAATATTGGAGAAGTTTGCACAGATTCATACTCATCTATATGCTGATTTTCTTGACGACTAGGGAAAATAATAACCAAATTTTGATTTTTATAATAGCGTCCCACGCGTTTTGCTAGTCCATCCAAAGAATCTCGGTAGGACACCTCTCCGCTCCTTGACGAAACAAAAACAAGTAATGAATCAGAATTACTGAAAGTTGCTAAACCATAAATATTGTCCCAGTCTTCGTAATTACCGAAACTGACTTCGACACTCGATTTTAACTTCTTCCGTACTTCATCCAATTTTTCTTCTGTACGTGTATCACATACAAAACATATTGGTAAGGACAATTCTTGAGCCAATTTTAATATTTTTTCTAACCAATATTCAAAGCCAACTTCTGATTCAGCTAATGGTGGTACAAAAACTGTTATTGAACGATGAGAAATCAAAGGTTTGTCAATTCTACACATGAAAAGTGTAGTATCAGTTTTATTCAAAATACTTTCAGACTTCTCGCCTACAATTTTATCAACTATTGATGCTACGCTTGGCCAGCCCATCAAAATACAATCGGCTAAAATTTTATCTGACATGCGAGCGATACCTAGTGGAATATTTATATCAACAGTCGTCAACAATTCTACTTCCGTCTCTGCTCCAGAAGCATATTTCGCTGTATTTTCAAGATTACGCCTAGCTTCAATAATATTCTTTTCCGCTTGCTCGTCATCAGGAACAACACTAATTATATTTAGTGGATAAGGAGACTTCTTTGATTTGATTAAAGTTGCAAAATCCAAAATAGGTTCAATATTATTCATGTTTGCAATAGGAATCATAATTTGTTCTTCCGATTCGATAACATGCTCAATATGTTCATTATCTTGATGTCCTTCACGAACTACTTTCTTCGAAGCGCTCTCTGTGACCATCGTGGCAATTATGCACGTTACTAAAATCAAGACGATCGTACCATTAAGGACATTTTCATCAATAATATTATTATTGTATCCGACCATAATGACAGCCAATGTAGCGGCAGCATGCGCATTGCTTAATCCAAAAATCAAATTGCGTTGACTAGTGGAATATTTAAATGTCAATTGAGTAGCTGTAGCAGCTAAAAATTTTCCTAATACAGCAACAATAGTTAATGTTCCAGCAACAATTAATGCAGTAGGGCCTTTCGTCAGCACACTGATATCTACAATCATACCTACTGATATCAGAAAGAAAGGAATAAAAATTGCATTTCCAATAAATTCTATGCGATTCATTAACGCAGATGAATGCGGTATCAATTTATTTAATGCTAGTCCTGCCACGAAAGCACCTATAATAGGTTCTAATCCTGCTATCTCTGCCATGAATGCTGCAAAAAACACAACCGTCAAAACAAAAATATAATGACCAGTTTTCTCGGCATCAATTTTTTGAAAAAACCATTTCGCTATACGTGGAATAATTCCAAACATTATGAGTAAAAATACAGCAAAAGAAACCCCTAGCGTAACCCAAAATTCTTGCGTGATATTTCCTTGGGAAGCGCCTGTTATTACGGCCAAAATAATTAAGACAGCCGTATCAGTTAAAATAGTTCCGCCGATAGTAATGGCTACAGCTTCATTTTTAGATATCCCATACCTACTTACTATAGGATAAGAAACCAATGTGTGCGTAGCGAACATACTAGCTATTAATATACTTGGCAGAAAACTATATTCTAGAATATAGAAGCAAACAGGAAACCCAATAGCTATTGGAATAATAAACGTAAAAAATCCAAAAAGACCACTTTTATGTCTCGTCTTCTTAAACTCATTCATATCTAACTCAAGCCCAGCTATAAACATAATATAAAGCAAACCTATAGTGGAGAATAAATTAACCGCTGAATTGTTCTCCAGCCAATTAAGGCCATGCGGACCTATAACAACCCCTGCTAAAATCAAACCTATAATCCCCGGAACGCGGATTGAGCGCAACAGAATTGGAGCTAAAAGAATAATAAGTAAAACTAACGAGAAAATTAAGACAGGATTCGTAAGTGGCGCTTGAAAAGCATGTAAAATGTGATCTATAACTTTATTATTCATCGTGTTCTGCTATATCTGTTCTAATTTTATCTGAATGAATAAAATATTCGCAGTTAAAATACGAAAAAAAGATAGCAATCAGGAATTTTTGGATTAGTTACTTAAACTGTATCGTTTTTATTGGAGAAATCTTGGTAATCAACATAGAAGGAATTATTGTAGTGATAAAAACCAATACAATAACCGAAATATTGAGCACTACGACCGTCAAAACATCAATGTGCATCGGTACGTATTCTAAATAATATATACTTGGATCAAGCTTAAAGAAATGTGTTGCTCGCTGAAAAAAATAGGCTGAAATGGCAACTAAATTTCCAATCAATAATCCATAACCGATTATATATAAAGAATTCATCATAAAAACCTTACGTAAAGCGGTATTGTTCATTCCCAACGCTTTAAGAATGCCGATCATATTGGTTCTTTCAAGAATAGTGATTAATAATGATGAAATCATATTTATAACTGCTACAATAACCATGAGCACGAAGATAATATCATCGTTCATATCGAGCATTTCGAGCCAATTAAATACATCAGCCCAATAATCAATCACGTGTGTTGCTTTCAATGACACGGGTAAAACTTCATTTACAGCATCTGTCGATTGCTCTAATTGTGCAAAATCATTTACTCGAATCTCATATGCTCCAGTTTCATTTACAAGCAGCTGATTTAATCTTCGAATAACTTCAATTGAACCTACTACATAATTTTTGTCCCAATCATCTGAATTTGTACGATAAATTCCTTGAATCAAAAACTTACGCTTTCGGGTTCTATTATCTTGAACGAAAGACATGATCAAATCATCACCTACTTTTAAGTTTAATCTGTTCGCCAAGTAATGCGATATTAAAAGCTGTTGATCAGCATTTTCTGCGGACAAATCTAAGGCATTTCCTTCGACTAGACTCTTCTTCAAAAAGCGCTGATCATAATCCGGTTCAACTCCCTTTAACATCACTCCCTCGACTTCCGAATTCACATTGATGATTCCCACTTTGGTGGCAAAACCGTTTACAGATTCAATATTAGGAATATTTAAAATCTGAGTGGTTTGTGAATCACTAAGGAAAACAGGTCTTAATTCGTAGTCCGCTAATGTCTGTTTTGTTACAACGATATCCCCAAAAAAACCGCGTTGTTTGGTAGTAATTTCCTCTTTGAATCCTCGAAGAATTGCTACTGATAGTAATATTGCTATGATAGCTATAGACAAAGCACCTATAGTAACACGGACTATAAGTTTTGAAAAAGTTCGCTGACCTTTTAAGTTTATTCTATTCGCTAAAAATAAAGGAAAATTCAATCTGCAATATTATTTTGTAACTTCGCAAAGTTAATAAATTTTGGCACTTGACAAATTTTGCCATACTGTTTTAAAATAAAAGTATTAAGAAAATATGCGTATAGTTTTTATGGGAACTCCAGAGTTCGCGGTGGCTTCATTGAAAGCATTGCTTGATGCTGGAGAAAATGTAGTTGCCGTAATCACCGCTCCAGACAAACCAGCCGGAAGAGGACAAAAATTAAATCAATCTGCGGTTAAGGTTTTTGCTGAAGCTAATAATTTGCCCGTTCTGCAACCCGAAAAACTTAGAGATCTGCAATTTATTGAAGACCTTAGATCGTATAATGCAGACCTACAAGTTGTAGTCGCATTCCGCATGCTTCCAGAAATTGTTTGGAATATGCCTCCTTTGGGTACTATCAATGTTCATGCCTCTTTATTGCCTCAATACCGTGGTGCCGCTCCTATAAATCATGCAGTTATTAACGGTGAGAAAGAAACAGGTGTAACTACATTTCTACTACAACATCAAATAGATACTGGAAATATATTGCTTGCGACCAAGGTTGAAATTGCTGATACAGACAATGCTGGAATTGTTCACGACAAGTTAATGCATGCAGGTGCTGAAACTTTGATCAAAACGCTAAATGGACTTCGAAATAAGACCATAACTCCTATACCGCAAGAAGACCTTAATCAAGAAGATTTAAAGCACGCACCAAAAATTTTTAAAGAAGATTGCCTTATCAATTGGGAAAATTCAACGGAAAAAATTTATAATCAAATTCGCGGTCTAAGTCCATATCCAGCGGCATTTACATTTCTGAACGATAAAGTGCTTAAGATATTTGAGACAAAAAAAGAAATTGTTGAACACAACAATCAGCCAGGCACTTTTCAATCTGATGGCAAGACATTTCTAAAGTTTGCAACAAATGATGGTTATCTCCATTTGAATGCCATTCAAATGGAAGGCAAAAAGCGCATGGAAATTAGCGAATTTTTAAAAGGGTATCGGTTTGAGAAATAATTGTTTTAGATCTTAATATTATTCTTCTTCGTAAACTATAATATCCCCTGGCTGACAGTCTAAAGCTTTGCAGATTGCTGCTAAAGTAGATAGACGGATAGCTTTCGCTTTATTGTTCTTTAATATCGATAGGTTGGATAATGTTATACCGACATGTTCACTCAATTCATTGAGCGACATACGTCTTTTTGCCATCACTTGATCCAAACGAATTACTAACTTTTTCATTTTAATAAAGTTTATATTGGAAAAACATTTTAGCTACAAAAAGGTTTTACATTATGAAACAAAAATAATTTATTGCTTTATAATGAGTTATTAACATATATTAATAAATTTTGGAATGATTTTTGAAGTCAGAAAACAACTTCCAAAGTATTTATAACTCCTTAATAATGAAGCGATAAATTACAAATTTATTACACAAAATGACGTAAAAATTTAGTATTTTTGCAACATCTAGAAAAAAGGTATAAAAATTAATGAGACAGCTCAAAATTACACAATCGATCACGAATCGTGAATCTCAATCTCTTGACAAGTATTTACATGAAATTGGTAAAGTTGACCTAATTACTGCTGAAGAAGAGGTAATATTAGCGCAACGTATTCGCGAGGGTGATCAAGTGGCATTAGAGAAATTAACAAAAACCAACTTACGTTTCGTCGTTTCTGTTGCTAAACAATATCAGAATCAAGGCCTTACATTAGGTGACTTGATTAATGAAGGTAACTTAGGCCTTATTAAAGCAGCAAAACGTTTTGACGAAACTAAAGGTTTTAAATTTATCTCCTATGCTGTGTGGTGGATTCGTCAGTCTATTTTGCAAGCTATCGCTGAACAATCACGTATCGTACGTCTTCCCCTAAACCAAGTGGGATCATTAAGTAAAATCAGCAAGGCTTTCTCCAAATTAGAACAAGAGTACGAACGCGAGCCTTCTCCAGAAGAATTAGCGGATATCTTAGAAACTACAGTAGATAAGGTTTCAGATACGTTGAGTAATTCAGGTAGACACGTATCAATGGATGCACCATTTGTACAAGGTGAAGAAAATACACTATTAGATGTATTAGAAAATTCTGATCCAGATACAGATAGTTCATTGATTGACGAGTCATTATCAGAAGAAATCAAACGTTCACTATCTACATTAACAGAAAGAGAAAGAGAGATTATCGTATTATTCTTCGGATTAGGATCAAACCACCCACTATCACTTGAAGAGATCGGTGAAAAATTTAACTTAACGAGAGAGCGAGTACGCCAAATTAAAGACAAAGCTTTGCAACGTCTTCGTCACACTTCTCGTAGCAAAATTTTAAAATCTTATTTAGGCTAATTTATTAGCTCATAAAAATTTGGAAAGCGCAAGATAGTATCTCGCGCTTTATTTTTTTGTCAAAATTTCATTATAAGACAATATAAAGATGAAAATTTGACAGCTACAATTATTCAAATCAGACAAAAATTCCGATTATAAGCTCAAAAAACTCAAAGGCATTTCATTTGTTAAAATACTGATGTAAGCGAAAGGAACATAACACATGAATTTTAATAATTATACAATCAAAGCGCAAGAAGCTATTCAAAAAGCATCGGAAATTGCAGCCGGCAATCAGCAACAAGCAATTGAGCCAGCACATATACTCAAAGCATTACTAACTGTAGATGAGAATATTATTTCTCACTTATTGAAGAAACTAAATGCAAATATAAACTACATCAGTACGGAAGCTGATAAATTAGTTGATTCTTTACCAAAAGTTTCAGGTAGTAATATTTATTTAAGCAATAATGCAGCAACTGTTTTGCAGAAGGCAACTAGTTACTTGAAAGAATTTAACGATGAGTATGTGTCTATTGAACATCTTTTATTAGCACTTCTCTCCTCTTCAGACAAAGTGGGAAGTCTCTTAAAAGATCAAGGAATAAATGAAAAAGATTTAAAATTAGCTATAAAAGAATTGAGAGGAAATAATAGAGTGACAGACCCAAATGCAGAAGCTACATATAATGCATTAGGCAAATACGCACGCAACTTGAATGAGTTCGCGGAATCAGGAAAATTGGATCCTGTAATCGGACGTGATGAAGAAATTCGTCGTGTGATGCAAATTCTATCGCGTAGAACGAAGAATAATCCAATATTGGTTGGTGAGCCAGGTGTAGGTAAAACTGCGATTGCTGAAGGTATTGCGCACCGTATTATCAAAGGTGACGCACCAGAAAACTTGAAATCTAAAACTGTATTCTCCCTAGATATGGGAGCTTTGATTGCTGGTGCGAAATATAAAGGTGAATTTGAAGAGCGCTTGAAAGCTGTGGTTAAAGAGGTTTCGGATTCTGATGGAGAAATCATTTTATTCATCGATGAGATTCATACATTAGTTGGTGCAGGTGGTGGCGAAGGTGCAATGGATGCCGCTAATATCTTGAAACCTGCTTTAGCTCGTGGTGAATTACGTGCTATAGGTGCAACCACATTGAATGAGTATCAAAAATATTTTGAAAAAGACAAAGCCCTTGAGCGTCGCTTCCAAAAGGTGATGGTCGAAGAACCGGATACACAAGATGCAATTTCTATCCTTCGTGGTTTAAAAGAGCGTTACGAAACGCACCACAAAGTGCGTATTCTCGACGAATCGATTATTGCGGCTGTTGAATTGTCTCAACGATATATCACAGATCGTTTCTTACCAGATAAAGCGATTGACTTGGTAGATGAAGCAGCTTCCAAACTACGTCTGGAAATGGATTCTGTGCCAGAAGCGGTAGATGAATTGGATCGTCGTATCATGCAATTAGAAATTGAGCGTGAAGCGATAAAACGTGAGAAAGATGAGAAAAAAGTAGCTGAATTATCTGAAACTATAGCAAATCTATCATCTGAACGTGATTCACTGAAAGCAGCATGGCAATCGGAAAAGACTTTGGTCGATCGTGTAAACCAAGAAGTTCAAAATATTGAGAACTACAAATTGGAAGCCGACCAAGCAGAGCGCCAAGGCGATTATGGAAAAGTGGCTGAATTCCGTTATGGTAAAATAAAGGAAGCACAAGATACCGTTGAAAAACTTAAAGCAGAACTGAACGAAAAACAAAAAAGTTCTCGCATGCTGAAAGAAGAAGTTACGGCTGAAGATATTGCAGATGTGGTATCACGTTGGACAGGCATTCCTGTTAGCAAAATGGTACAATCAGAGCGTGAGAAATTATTGAACCTTGAGGCTGAATTGCACAAACGTGTGGCTGGACAAGAAGAAGCTATTGAAGCGATTTCAGATGCAATTCGCCGTTCACGCGCTGGACTAAGTGATGCAAAACGTCCAATTGGTTCTTTTATTTTCTTAGGGACCACGGGTGTAGGTAAGACAGAATTAGCAAAAGCTTTAGCTGAATTCTTGTTTGATGATGAACAAGCTTTAGTTCGTATCGACATGTCTGAATACCAAGAACGTCATTCCGTATCGCGTTTAATTGGTGCACCTCCAGGATATGTGGGTTATGATGAAGGTGGTCAATTGACAGAAGCAGTACGTCGTCGTCCGTATTCAGTTGTCTTATTGGATGAGATTGAAAAAGCGCATCCAGACGTATTCAATATCTTGCTGCAAGTATTGGATGATGGACATTTGACAGATAATAAAGGTCGCGTGGTGAACTTTAAAAATACGATTATCATTATGACTTCAAATACAGGTTCACACATCATACAAGAAAATTTCTCTACATTGACAGATGTGAATCGTGACGAAATCATAGCGAAAACAAAAGATGAAGTTTTTGATTTACTGCAAAAATCCATTCGTCCAGAGTTTTTGAACCGTATTGATGAGATCATTATGTTCACGCCGCTGAGTAGAAATGAAATTGGAGATATTGTCCGTATGCAATTCAATCACGTAACGCGTCAATTGGCAGAACAAAATATTCAATTGACAGCGACCGAAGAAGCTTTAGATTGGTTGGCACAATTGGGATACGATCCGATTTACGGTGCACGTCCATTGAAACGTGTTATTCAAAAACGTATTTTGAACGAATTGTCCAAAGAAATATTAGCTGGCAAAGTTACATCAGATTCAGCTATTCAATTGGATGTGTTTGATGGTAAATTTGTATTTTTAAATAAATCAGTGGGATAATATCTAATAATTCTCCTTGTTTTAGTGGTTCTTTTCAGACATGAGAAGAACCTTTTTATTTTTTTCACATCTATTTAAGGCGTATTCATAAATAAGTAATATTTTAGCAAAAGATAACTAATATATAAATCTGTGGAAATTAATTGGTATGAGGTCTGGGCAAAAATCTTTATAAATAAAGATGAAAAGGCTTTTCAAAAATTGTTTCTTCATTTTTATAATGATTTAGTACACTTTTCTAATGCTATAGTAGGAGATCTTGAATTAGCCGAAGATATTGTATCCGACATCATGCTAACTATTTGGAAAGGTGAAATTGATTATAAGTCAATTAAAAATGTAAAAACATACCTTTTCAAGGCCACAAAAAACCGTAGCTTAAATACTATTAATAGGGACAAAATCCATCTAAAGTATGTGCATTCAAAAGTTATAACAGAATATGCTAGTAGCCCCGAACAATTATTACTTGATAAAGAATTAAAAGATATATTAGATAATGCAATAAATAATCTACCTGAAAAGACTAAAATGGCATTTGTACTTGTTAAAGATAATTCACTCACCTACCAAGAGGTTGCTGATATTATGGGTATAAGCAAAAATACGGTTGATAGGCATATTCAAATCGCCATTCAAAAAATAAAATCAACTTTATCCATTTTAAAGAGCTAATAACCATAGTTATACAAAAATATCCAATTTTGGATTGGTGATAATGATCAGTTAGTTTGTCTTAGTTATATAACCAAGACACAATGACAGAAGATCAATTTTATAATCTACTACATAAATATATTGCAGGTTCAATTTCGACTGATGAATTGGAACTTTTAAATAAGGAATTGGATCGAAATGCTGATCGCATGTCGGTATTTAACTATCTAACAAATAGCGCCGTAAAAAAAGATAGTGCTGAGATCCTTGATGAAAAATTTCAAAAAATATTAAATAATGTTGAAAGTAAAGAAATCAACGATTTTTCATCATCTAAAATAAAACTTTACAAAAATATATCTACATATATTGCAGCGGCTTTAATTCTAATCATAGGCTATTTCTCCTTTCAAACAATTTTTTCAAACCCGAATACCAGCAATACTTACAATATTGCAACCAAATATGGTGAACGAAAAGAATTTGTATTACCTGACGGAACGAAAGTATGGCTTAACGCCGGCTCTACAGTGCGCTATAAATTAGACGAATCGCAAAAAATACGCACAGTTAAGTTAGATGGAGAAGGATTTTTTGATGTAGAACATAATAAAGAATTTCCAATGGTAATAACCGCCAAAGAAATGGAAATAAAAGTAGTAGGTACATCGTTTAATGTTCGCGCTTATAAAGATGAACCTTTAAGCGAAGCAAGTTTATTATCGGGCAAGATTGAACTTCAAATAAAATCAGATAATAAAATAATTCAACAAACTGTAATGATCCCTGGTGAGAAAATAAAAGTTCTTAGCGAGAATCAACAATTGCTATCGACTAATCTGAAATATAAAGAAACTGAAAGTAATAATACACCTTTAAATATTTCAAAAACACAAATCACACTTCTAGAAAATAATACCTCTCCTCAAGAAACAGCTTGGAAAGAAAATGTTCTCATTATGGAAGGCGAAAGTTTAAAACAAGCATTGCCAAAACTAGAAAGGTGGTTTGGTTCAAAATTAGCCATTCAAAATCCAGTTTTAGATACAGTAAAAATTACTGGACCGTTCCAAGAACAAAGTATTGAAGAATTAATTCAGATCTTAAAATTATCAGGACTTACTATTAATTATAAAAAAGATAAAAATAACCAAATAACACTTTACTAACTATGAAATGAGATAAGGAAATCAATTAAAAAAGGGGACAGAATCTATCCCCCACTTATTGTAATGAATCAATTTTTAAGTACAATGCCCTGAGAAAGTAAGGTACTTTAACCAATTCAATCAAATTTATGAAAATTAATTCACTCTATTGCAGTGAACAATCACTGCTATTAAAAACTTTTATGATGGTAAAACTCATCATTTGTTTTATTCTTACAAGCACACTTCAAGTCGCAGCAAACAATTTAAAAGGGCAAGAAAAAATAAGTCTTAGATTGCATAATAGTAATCTAAAAACCGTTTTGAATGCTATTGAAAAACAAACAAATCTGAAGTTTGTCTACTTAGATAAATTGGTTGAAAATAAAGAAATAGAACAGCTAAACATTTCTAATCAACCTTGGAATCAAGTATTAGGACCCATTTTACAAAATGTAGGTTTATCTCTTCAATCTATTAATGATAATCGCATTGTCTTATCTCCTATCAAACCTACTCAAGAAGGAGCTATTATCAAGGGTATCATTACAGACAAACAAGGTTCACCACTTACTGGTGTTAGTGTTGTTGTCAAGGAAAACAATACAGGAGGTAGTACGGATATAGATGGTAAGTTTGAATTAAAAACTACAGTCAAAGAGCCGACATTAATAATTAGTTACGTTGGTTATATCACACAGACGATTCCATATTCCTCGGCTGATTTAAAAGTTGTATTAGATGAAGATTTGACAGCTTTAAATGAAATCGTAGTTGTTGGTTTTGGTACTCAGAAAAAGGCTAACTTAACAGGAGCTGTATCATCTGTTGATATGGAGAAAGTACTTGGAGATAGACCTGTAAGTTCTGCTTCTCAAGCTTTGCAAGGAGCTGTACCAGGGATGCAGGTTACATTTGGTAGCGGAAGACCAGGCCAAAGTACTGATTTAAATATCAGAGGAATCACGTCAATTAACGGAGGATCCCCATTAATTTTAGTTGATAATGTTCCTATGTCTTTGGATAATGTTAATCCCAAAGACATTCAAAATGTCACGGTATTGAAAGATGCAGCAGCAGCTTCAATATATGGTGCAAGAGCAGCCTTCGGTGTTGTCTTGATCACAACCAAAAAAGGAGCTAAAAACCAACCTACACAATTCAATTATTCTACAAATCTAACTTCATCGAGTGCCACAAGTCTACCAGAAAAAGCTTCACCGCTGGAATTTATCCAAGCACTTAAAGATTTTGGGAATACAACATATTGGACAGGACAGAATGTGGATACATGGTTAGGATTATTACAAGAATATCAGAGCAATCCAACTAAATATCCAGAAGGAATTACTACTGTAAACGGGACTCGCTATGCCTTAAAAGAATACGATATGTACAATGAAGTTTTTGAAAAAGGCTTTGAACAACTACATAATCTATCAGTAAGTGGAGGTAGTGAAAAAATTGCCTATCGTCTATCGGGTATGTTTACGAACGAAGATGGCATCATGGCTAGTGATAAAGATTCGTACAAAAAATACAATTTGAATTCGTATGTGAGTGCGGAGATCGCTCGAAATCTTAATATTTCAGGTAATATCTTGTATAGGAATGATGCAAGAAGAACACCAATGAATATGGGTGAAATGTTTTATAGAGCAATCTCACATGGCTCCTTCATCAATACAGGATTTGATATCGGAATGGATGGAACTGAAGTTCCTTATGGCACACCAAATAATTACTTGAAATATGAAGAACCAAGTGTCTTAAAAAGAGATGATTTCCGATTATTCGGAAAATTGGAGTACTCTCCTATTAAAGGATTAAATGTAACTGGTGAATACACTTTTAATAAAAACCACGATAACGACACTTACTATCAAGTACGTCATAAATACATGAATCCTAATAATTATACTGAAGAATATCTTTTTAACAACGAATACTATCAACGCACGAATTATACAACGCAGTACAACGCTTTGAATTTATATGCTAGTTATAACCATGCACTAGAAAATCATAATTTCAAGTACTTGATAGGTACTAACTATGAAAAAAGTCATAACCAAAGCTTTTGGGCTAATCGTGCTGATTTATTAAGTCCAAGCTCCCCTTCTTTAGGCACAAGTACTGGTAATCAGAGTGTAGGTGATGGTTTCGGTCAATACGCAGTCTTAGGATATTTTGGGCGTATCAACTACGATTATAACAATAAGTATTTGTTAGAAATAAACGGTCGATTTGATGGTTCTTCACGCTTTTTAGAAGGTTCTAAATTTGGATTTTTCCCATCTGTTTCCGCTGGTTGGAATATCGCAGAAGAAAACTTTATGTCTGACATAAAAAATCAAGTAAACCTATTGAAGTTAAGAGGGTCATTTGGAGAAATTGGAAACCAGGTTGTATTAAATAGTTCAGGAAGTCAAGTGTATTTCCCTGTTACACCGAATATGAATACTTCTAATGCCAACTGGATTAATCCAATAACAGGTATTAGACAATTAACAATCGCGCCTCCTAGTCTTGTTTCTTCAACATTTACTTGGGAAAATGTGCGTACATTAAATTTAGGTGTGGATTTAGGCATTCTTCAAGGCCGACTTAACACTAGCTTCGATTGGTTCAAAAGACAAACAATTGGAATGCTGTATCAAGGAGCTGATTTGCCAGCAGTATTAGGTGCGACTCCTCCATTCCAAAACAGTACAAACTTAGAATCTAAAGGTTGGGAATGGGAATTGACTTGGAAAGATAATATCAATAAATTTAATTATTCATTAGGATTTAATTTGTCCGATAACCAAGGATATATTACCAAACTTGAAAACAGCACTGGATTAATCAACTCATATTATGAAGGAAAGCAAATAGGCGAAATTTGGGGTTATGTTTCAGAACGCCTTTATACAGTTGAGGACTTTGTAGAAGGCTCACTAAATGCAAATCTGACAGGAGGAACATTAAAACAAGGAATTGCAGGTTTTACTGGCGTTGCACAGAATCCAGGCGATATCAAGTATGCCGATTTAGATGGTGATGGTTTAATTTTCTCAGGTAATGGGACACTGTCTAATCCAGGAGACATGAAAGTCATTGGAAATAATACGAGAAGATATCAATATGGAATAAATGGTAACTTTAATTACAAAAACATAGATCTTTCCATCTTCCTACAAGGTGTTGGAAAGAGAGATATCTGGATGAGTAATCATATTTTTTGGCCATTTAACAATGAATTCAATACTGTATTCAAGCATAACATGGATTATTGGACGCCAGAAAACACAGAATCACACTATGGTCGCGTGTATGCAAATGCAGGCTTAAATACTTCTGCGAATAAAAGAGTGCAAACCAGATTCTTACAGGATGGATCGTACTTGCGTATCCGTAACATCACTTTGGGTTATAATTTGCCACAAGAGCTTCTACGCACAAAATTTATCAAATCAGTCCGTTTATTCGCGACAGGTGAAAACCTATTCACATTTGACAATCTACCAACAGGCTTTGAAGCTGATGGTGCTGATTTGGGCTCAGGGGGTATTTATCCATTCCTGAAGAAATATAGTTTTGGTTTGAATTTTAACTTTTAAACGGTGAATCTTACAATGAAAAAATCAATTTTACATATAGGTCTAGTAATCGCTTTAGGACTATCAACAACAAGTTGTAGTAATCTTTTGGAATTATCACCCGAAGGTACACTTACAGAAAATACGACATTTACATCTTATTCAAATTTTGTTGCCTATTCATGGCAATTTTATGGGACATTCCCTGGTTATAGTAATTCTGTACCTAATTCAGAAGTAAATACCGATTTATTTGCATTAGCAAATGCAAATGCGACTTCAGACTGGCTTTGGAATCGTGTAGTAACACCAAGTAGCTCTGGAGATTACAACACACCTTACAATAATATTCGCAGTATTAATATTATGCTGGATAATATTGATAAGCCGAATCAATTGACAGATACGGAAAAAAAACATATGCGTAGTCTCGGCTATTTCTTTAAGGCTTATCATTATATGGATTTGTTAAATAAATATGGCAAAGCAATATGGGTAGAGAATGCACTTACCGATGGCGATGATGATATTCTCTATGGAAATACCTCATCAAGAGAAGAGATCGCTACTAAAATTTTAGAAATGCTCAACTATGCTGAAGAAAATATTAAACCAACTGGCGACGGCACAAATTCAATTAACACGAATGTAGTGCGCGCTTTACTCTCTCGATTTGGCTTGCGCGAAGGAACATGGAGAAAATATCACGGATTGCAACAAGCAGAAGTATATTTACGAGCTAGCGCTGAAGCTTCTAAAAAATTAATTACTAATATTCCTGATTTACATTCTGATTATGATGAACTTTTTAATAGTGAATCTTTAGCAAGCAATAAAGAAGTGTTATTGTATAAACAATATGAGGTAAATCAAATCACACACACCTTGGCTTCTTTAGCACGTAACTCTTCAGGACGTTGGGATTTGACAAAGGCGGCAGTAGATTTATATTTATTGAAAGATGGTCAAACGAGATACACAAGCCCTATGTTTGATGGAGATACTGATCCTTACAAAGAATTCAGAAATAGAGATACGCGTTTATATTTCACAGTTCCTCCTCCATATAAAACTGTAGTGAATCACCCAAGTTACACTTGGACACATACTACGAATCCTGCTGATCGTGAATACATTGATTTGATGAACACGTTATCCATTCCTACACGCAAAACATTACCAGCTGTGAATTGGCAGGGTTTAGTATTAGCACAAGAGCCCCATTTTGTTGATTATAATCTTGGACAGCCATTTAATGTAACTTATACAGGATATAGATTCTACAAATTCAGTAATAAAATAAAGATGTTACAAAATGAGGACATCAATGACGCTCCAATTTTCCGAATGGGCGAAGTACTATTAAATTATGCTGAAGCAAAATATGAATTAGGAGAATTTGATCAAAGTATAGCTAATAGTACGATCAATAAGTTACGTGCTAGAGGTCAAGTTTCTTCCCTACAAATTGCTACTATTGCAAATGATCCAACCAGAGACCCTAATGTATCTCCAATACTTTGGGAAATCCGTAGAGAACGTGCGGTAGAACTTATGGGAGAAGGATTTAGATTTGATGATCTTCGACGTTGGAAAAAAATGGATTATGCTGCAAAACGTAAAATTGGAAGATATATTACAAAAGGAATTGATGTACCGCAAAATTCGATTATACCTATTTTGAATGGTGCATCAGCGGGATATATCGCTTACGAAGATGTACCTCCTGCATTCTCTGATCATTATTATTTATACCCGATTCCTTCAGCAGAAATTGTATTAAACAATAATATAACACAAAATCCTGAATGGCAATAGGTACACAAATTAATGTCTAGTAAATTTACTTACTAGACATTATATTTCCATTTAATCAAAATACTTTAAATATGCTTAAGATAAAACACATACTATACTTTATCCTATTTTTAGCCTTATCTGCAAATGCGCAATCAAAAAAGCCAAATATTGTATTTATAATGGCTGATGATTTGGGTATTGGTGATCTTGGTGCGTATGGCCAGACTAAAATCAAAACTCCCAATCTAGATAAATTGGCTCAGCAGGGAGCAAAATTTACACAATTCTATGCAGGTACATCTGTGTGCGCGCCATCACGCGCATCCCTAATGACAGGAATGCATACCGGACACACTTATGTACGTGGAAACAAAGAAATTGAGCCCGAAGGTCAAGAACCCTTAGCTGACTCTATACGAACTTTTGCGATGGATTTACAACAAAATGGATATGTAACTGGAGCATTTGGGAAATGGGGACTTGGAATGGTCGGAACGAGCGGAGATCCAAACCTTAAAGGATTCGACACCTTTTACGGATATAATTGTCAGCGACAATCACACCGCTACTACCCTACGCATTTGTGGCACAATGACAACCGCGTAATCCTTGCTGGAAACAATCTAACAGACAAAGTTCATTATGCGCCTACTCTTATCCAAGAACAGACATTGAAATTTATTGATGACAATAAAGAAAAGCCTTTCTTCCTTTTTGTGCCTACAGTATTGCCTCATGCTGAATTAGCTGGCCCTGATGATGAATATTTCAAAATGTATGAAAATGCTTTTGTGGAGACTCCGCACAAAGGTCAAGATTACGGGGCAAATGCAACCATAGGTGGATATGCTTCTGTGGACAAGCCACGCGCCACATTTGCTGCAATGGTCACGCGTATGGATGCTTACGTGGGTCAAATAATTAATAAACTTGATGAATTGGGGTTGCGCGAAAATACAATCATCCTATTTACAAGTGACAATGGTGCACATCGTGAAGGTGGAGCTGATCCTGATTTTTTCAACAGTACAGCAGGTTTTAAAGGTGTCAAAAGGTCGCTATATGAAGGTGGTGTACGTACTCCACTAATCGTAAATTGGAAAAACAAAATTGCTCCCAACCAAGATATTAAACATGTTGGAGCATTTTGGGATGTGTACAACACAATGTTAGAAATCGCTAATTTAACAGCATCTACTCAAAGTGATGGGCTATCGTTTTTGCCGACACTCGTAAAAAATGGAAAACAAAAGAAACATACATATTTGTATTGGGAATTTCATGAAGATGGAGGAAGACAAGCAGTTCTATCCAAAGGTTGGAAATTAATTAAACAAAATGTCAAATCACCTAAAGATTCTTATTTCGAACTTTATAATATTGACAAAGATCCATTCGAACAAAATAATTTAGCGACTTCAAATCCTAAAAAAGTTAAACAACTTGCTAAGTTCATAGATGAAGCACATACTGAAAGTGAAATATATCCTTTGTTAGCTAAATAAAGCGCATCAATACCGAATATAAAATAAGGTTCTTTCTAACTACTGAAAGAACCTTATTGTTTTTACCACTTACCCCCAGGTAACCCCGTCTAGTTTTGGCACAATACGGCATACCATTTGATGATAATAATGCAAAAGAAAAGTTGCAAAATGAAAATTAAAAATATCCAAAAAGTAGTAGGTCCAATGCCAATAGGTGATCCATTTATCTTAGGCGCTTACCATTATGACAAATATCCGGAAGGCAATGGTAAATTCGGACCTAAAGCCTCTTTAGAAGGTAAAAATTTAGGTAACGATTTTGACAAAAATGCGGATTGGCGAATGTATCACGGCAAAGAAATACCAGGATTTCCATTCCATCCGCATAGAGGATTTGAGATTATTACCATTGCGGAAGAAGGATTTGCTGATCATTTTGATTCCAAAGGATCAAAAGGTCGTTATGGTGAAGGCGATGTGCAATTAATGAGTGCAGGGTCAGGTGTACTGCACGGGGAGATGTTCCCTCTGATACACGAAGATAAATATAATCCGTTGCGTCTATTTCAAATTTGGTTGAATCTTCCAGGAGCTAGTAAGATGACCGAACCACAATATAAAATGTTGTGGCATGAGAACATTCCAATAGCAAAAGTTGGTGAGGATGTTAAAGTCAAAGTTATTTTGGGTGAATACAATGGCATAAAGTCTATTGATGCTTTACCATACTCATGGGCAAAAGATCCAAGCCATCATGTCGGCATCGCTTTAGTAGATTTAGCTCCAAATGCAACATGCACTTTAGATGCTGTCTCAGAGACTATGAATAGATTTGTTTTCTTTTATGATGGTTCAGGAAGTATTGATATTGAAGACAATACTTTGCATCAAAATTATATAGCAGACCTTAATGGCGGTGAGGAAATCGTCATAAAAAATAGCGGTGAACGCACAAAGTTATTAATCTTAGAAGGTGAACCGATAAATGAACCTGTGGCAGCTTATGGACCAATTGTCATGAATACAAAAGAAGAATTGGATCAGGCATTTGCTGATTATCGAAAAACACAATTTGGTGGATGGCCTTGGGGGCATGAAGAAATTGATGTCGTACACCCAAAAGATGCTGGTCGCTTTGCCAGTTATAATTTCGGGAAAGAATTAGACAAACCTAATGCTTAACAATAAAGGAGTTCAATTCACATTTGAACTCCTTTTTTTAGTAATTGAACTTCGATTTTATTTTCTTGAATAATTTTATTATCTTCTCACAAAGTAAAATGAATTATGGATAGTGCAATTGTGATAAGAAAATACAAAACAGAAGATCGTACAGCATTACTGCAAATCATAAAAAACAATACACCAAAATATTTTGCAGAAACCGAAATTGAAGATTATAAAACGTATCTAGAAGAAGAAATTCAAGACTATTTTGTTGCTGAACTGGATGATAAAATTATTGCTGGAGCAGGAATAAATTACGATAGAGACAAGCAAATCGCTAAGATAAGTTGGGATATTGTAGATATTGGCTTTCATAAGCAAGGAATCGGCTCTTTGTTATTAAATCATCGTTTGGAAATCATTACAAATCGTAAAAATATCAAATCCATCATCGTACGTACTTCACAACATGCGTATGCCTTCTATGAAAAAAATGGCTTCAAATTGCTCGAGCGACATAAAGATTATTGGGCTGAAGGATTTGATATGTATAAAATGAGTTTGCCAAAAAATAAAATTGTCGGAGCAGAATAGTAATTTTAAATTTTATAATTAAGTAAATATGAATAGTTCAAAACCCATTGGGATAATATTAGTAGCTGTAGTTTTTATAATAATAATCCTGATGTTTGGATTACCTACTTATAATGTTTGGCAGCAAGAAATGGCTGGAAAGGCTGAAATGGCTAAAGCCGAACAAAACCGTAAAATATTAATCGAAGAGGCACGTGCGCGGTTGGAGGCAGAAAAACTAAATGCACAGGCAGAGGTCGAGCGTGCTAAAGGTATGGCTGAGGCTATGAAATTAGAAATTGGCACACTAAATAGCACGTATAATCAGTACCTATTCATTCGCACACTTGAGAAATTAGCTGACAAAGGTGATTTGCCACAAATTATATACATGCCATCGGAAGGTCTAGTACCTGTCTTGGATGTCAATCATTCTAAAAAATCAGTGCAACCTGTTGAGTAAAGGATGATTTCGAATATCATTCTTACAAATAAAGCCTTCAATTTTTGAAGGCTTTATTTGTATTTATTAAGTCTTGAACTTCTAGATTTCTACATCGATTAGGGCTGCTAGAGGAATTAAAACCCCGCTTTTGATTTGCACATATTTGTCCGTAACAGACCAAACTGTTGTTTCCACACGCAATGGTCCATCTATAGTATTAAAAACAATGGAAGCTTTTGATTTGAATTCGTTGCCAAGACGCTGGGCCTCTACCAATTTACTTCTCAATTCTTCGGATCTATTTGTCTCAGCGGCTATAAATTTATGATTTAAGATATCTTCTTTCTCGATTATTGTTCCTATCATGTTTATTTAGATTTAAATCCGACATTTAATTATTAGATAAGTAAATATAAATAAATGCAGAAATAAATGAAAGAATGCAACAAAAGAAATACGCAAATTAATAGATTTAGCGGATGATCAATGTAGCTTTAAACAACATAGTGTTACTATTGATTATGAGTTCATTCTTATCTGGATAAAGTAGCGACAAGCGAGCCTTTAAATTGGAAATTATACTTGTCGACTCTTGATTATTCAAATGATGATTTACATGATTGCTCACCTCTAATTTTATCTGATCTCCTACACTATTAAATTTTATACGTATAGGGTATTTTTCCAAAGAATTGTATCCATATATAAGTGCATTTTGAATTAACGGAAAAAGTATAAATGGTGCTATAACACTCGAAGAATTAACTGCAATATTATTGTGCAATTTCACATAGAAATTAGATTCAGCGAGAATTTGATATGCAGAAATATAACTTTCTATGTTTTCAATTTCTTTCGATAATTCTAAATCCTCCACCAAATTTACAGCAGTCATCTTAGAGAGATATTCTTGGAGAGATTCTAACTGATTTTGTTTGAGAGCCAATTTAATTAGCTGCGTATCCAACATAGCAGAATGAACACTTAAAGCAGCAGCCAATTGCATTTTCTCAATATCAACTTCTTGCTCTTTATTAAATAAGTTTGAGATGAAATTTTTCATGTTATTCTAAGCCTGACACACCTCCCGACACAACCAATTTCATCGCATCTGTAGCAGACATATTTAATTTTGATACATATTTGCTTTCCACCACAACAACCTGTCCTGCTAGTGAATAAGAAAACGGAAAGTAAACAATTACTTCACCTTCCAAACCAATTTTCGCTAAGTCTCGTTGCGTTAAAAAACCAATTTTTTTTAAACCCATATCATTCACTTTTACTAATACAGGTTCGTTGAATTTTTTAGCATCACCAACAAAAGCCTCGGTAAAATCCTTAATCGAAGAATATAGTGTATTAAATAATGGAATTCTATTTACTGTACGACTTAGCCAATTACGGATAGGCTCAGTTACGAAAGTGGTAAATATAAAACCAACCAATATTAGAATACAAATTACCATTAATAAACCTCCTCCAGGAATGTATAACGGATGCCCATTTTCATCTTCCAGAAAATGCTGCGAAATATTAAGTGCATTATCGAGTGAAGCGAAAATCCAAATAATAAGAAATACAGCACCAGCAACAGGCACAACAAAAAGTATACCTTTAATTAGATAATATAAAACCCTTTGAAACAACTTCTTAAACATATTAATTTAGATTATTCGTAATAATAAACCCGTTTGACACGAGCCGAAATGCCCGTTAGCAATTCATATGGAATAGTACCAATTCGTCGAGATGCCTCAGACACATCTGGAAATACAATTACTTCGTCTCCCTCTTTTGCATATACATCAGTCACATCAAGCATACACATATCCATACAAATATTACCTACCGTCCGAACCATTTGACCATTCACTAGCATTTCTCCGACTCCTTTTCCAAAGCGTCTATTATAACCATCGGCATAGCCAATTTTCACAGTAGCAATAATGGAATCTCGCGTCAAAACACCTTTTCTATCGTAGCCGACGGTCTCTGTTTTTGGAATATGTTTGATTTGAGTTATTGTAGTTTTCAATATTCCAACTTCTTCCAAATCCAAATCTTGTGAACTCATGTCATAACCATAAAGACCTATTCCTAAACGAACCATATCCATATGGGCTTCTGGATGCTGAGTGATACCCGAAGTATTGCAAATATGTCGAATAAAATCACAGCGCAAGGCATTTTTGATTTTATTGACTATAGTATTATAAACAGTAATTTGATTTGCTGTGAAATCAATCAAATCTTTAGATCCTGCTCCTACCAAATGAGAGAAAACAGATACAACTTTCACCTCTTTATGATATATTAAAATATCAAGTAAATCATCGATTTCGCTTTCCATAAATCCAAGTCTGTGCATGCCAGTATCCAATTTCAAATGTATCGGATAATTCTGTATATTCTGATCTCTTAAATATTCAACAAATGCTTTAAGTATTCGCAAGGAATATATCTCAGGTTCAATATTATATTGAATAATATCATCGAATGCACTTTCATGTGGACTTAGAACCATTATGGGCAATTTGACTCCTGCACGTCGCAATTCACTACCTTCATCTACAAATGCTACAGTCAAATAATCCACATTATTAAATTGCAATACATTCGCGACCTCAAACGAACCACTGCCATATGAGAAAGCCTTAACCATTGCCATCATTTTCACAGAAGAATCTATTTTAGAACGGTATTCCTTAAGATTATGCTCCAACGCTTTCAAATTAATTTGCAAAACTGTTTCGTGCGATTTTTCTGTTAACCGACGACTTAGTGATTCTAATTTAAATTTTCGTGCCCCTTTAATTAAAATGACTGCATTCGAAAAGTCCAATTGCGACAAATTTGCCAATAATTCTTCGGTATGATCAAAATAGTGAATGTTTGCTTTCGAAGTTGGAACAAATGATTTAAATCGATTACCAATCAAAACAATTTCTTCCAAAGAGACTGAACTAAGTAAATTCTGTAATTTAGTCTGAAATTTTTCGGTCCACTCCTCACCCTCAAAATCACTTAAAACCAACATCTTTCTTTCAAATTGATTTTGTTGATTCAAAAAATCCAAAGCAATATTGAGTGAAGCTAAATCATTTGAATATGTATCGTCAATAATACTACTGTGGTTCTTTCCCTTCTTAAGCTTTAGACGCATATCCAAAGACTTTAATGTGCGCATTCTCTCCTGGATTACATTAACGTCATATCCCATCTCTAGCATGAACAGTACGCAAGTAAGCGCATTATCAATTGAAGCTTTGTCCGTAAATGGAATTTCAATTTGAAATTCCAAATGCTTGTAGGCGAGCGACAGTTGAGAAGTCAAATTTAAATTTAATATTGATTTTACTTGTAGCTTATCTGTCGGTAAATTTCCCCAACTAACTACGCGCGATTCGGATAAAAACTCCTCAGAAAGTTGTGCAGAAGGCGCAATAATTTTTTCAGCGTGAGTAAACAACTTCCATTTCTCTTGCAATTTTTCATCTTTCGAAGAAAAACCTTCACTATGCGCTGTTCCCAATGAGGTGAAAATTCCCCAATTTGGCTGAATCATTTTCTGCAAATAGTGCATTTCATCGCGCTTACTTATTCCTGCCTCAATAAAAGCCAATTCAAAATCATTCGATAAATTCCATAGAGACAACGCCACACCAAGCTGGGAATTATAGCTTTTGGGACTTTGATACACTTTTTCATCATACTTGAGAAGTTGCACCAACCAATCCTTTACTATAGTTTTGCCATTAGTTCCGGTAATACCAACAATCGGTATATTAAGTGTATTCCGATGCCGTGTAGCCATGGCTTGCAAAGCGCGCAACGTATCTTCTACCCAAATAAAATTCGCATCAGAATAAGAATTAATATTCAGATTTAAATCGGAAACAACAAAATTTCGAATGCCTTTCTCATAGGCATCTTTTATATATTTATGTCCATCTTGATGACCCTTCAAGGCAAAAAACACACTTTGTTCTCCTGTACGTATTTTACGTGTATCGTACGCCAGCTTATCAAATGTCAAATCTGGATTTGGAAGCGTCTTTTTTAATAATTTTAAACTTTCGAGGAAATCAGATATTACGTACATAGCTTTGTTGTTAATACAAATTTGACCATAATTTTTTAATATGTCTTCTATTTTTTCAAGATTTGTACTATGGAAGATTTCGAAAGAAATAAAAAGAAATATACTCCCCATCAGGCAAAATTAAAGATGGAAAGTTATTGTGCGTATCAGGAGCGCGCGCAACAAGAAGTTCGTGACAAATTATATGAAATGGGTCTATATGAGAATGATGTAGAAAATATTATTGCAAATTTAATTTCTGAGAATTTTTTAAATGAGGAACGTTTCGCTAGAGCTTATGTGCGCGGTAAATTTCGAATGAAAGATTGGGGAAGAGTTAAAATTATACAACACCTTAAATCAAAAAGAATTACGCCACCATTGATTAAAATCGCACTAAAAGAAATCGATCATGATGAATATATTGAGAAGCTTGATCATCTTATCAAAAAGAAAGCAGGTGATGATATCCAAAGATTATCATACACAGATAAAGCCAAATTGGTGCGCTATATTCAATCGAAAGGCTACGAGAGTGATTTAATTTTTCAAAGATTGAAAGATTAGTATTTTTGTTAAATGACAAAAATGTAACAGAATTAATATTTTGTTGAAACTAAGATTTATTTATTTTTACGGAATAATTCATATTATATCAAAAGATTAGACAGCTCTACATGCGCATAAGACTTGTTCAGTATATACTTTCAATTATTCTATTGACTTGTTTGGCTTACAAGACATCTTCTACTTTGCTGCATGCCGTTTCCCACGAAATTGAATTTTTAGAGCATTTTGTTGGAGAAAAGGAAACGAAAGAGGTTGAAAAATTATACGAGATAGAAGTCTTTTTTCAGTCACACATTGGTTTTTTCTTTAGTTCAAATAGTCGCAAACTGGATTTTTTTGATCCCAAAAAAATGCTTCCTTTCCGACATTTTCATTTGCATTACCCGCCTCCAAATAGTATAGCGTAAAAACTATATCTTTTATTTATTAATACAAATTTTCATTTAAAATCATATAACTATGACTATCAAAACTATCGTCATTATAAGTGCTATTTTGGGTATCGCTAACACAGCAAGTGCTCAACAAATAAACGAGAAAGAATTAAAAGTAAATGTTCAAACGATTTCTAAACCATTTGCTGTTTTAAACAGTATAGAGCCCGTAACATTTAATTACAATACGGATAAATATAAAGCATTCGAATTACCGAAAACAAAACAGTTTGGTTTTACTACAGAAAATGCGTCACCAGAAGTTGTTAAGACGCAATCCAAAATTTATAAAACTGGTAAAAATGCGACTAAAGCAATGAAATATGACGAAGTAAACAACGAAAACTTAATTCCTGTTTTAGTAGCTGCCATCAAAGAACAACAAGCCGAGATTATAGCTCTTCGCAAAGAATTAGAAAATTTGAAAAAAGCAGCTGAATAACGAAAGAATAAGGGGATTTTGATGAGCAAAATCCCCTTTACCATTTATAAACCAATTTGACAAATTGTAGAACTCTGTTTAGAAAGCATATACCAATGCTAATGATACTTGTGAAGCAGATTTTGTTGCTGTAGTGAAATCGCTTTTCAAGAAAGGTTTTGAATCATCCGAATCAAATCTGAACTCAGGAATCAAAGACAATCCTCCATGAGTTAATTTTCCTGACAATGTCAATGAGGTTACTGATGCTCCATCAACCGCCCCCACATCTTTAAATTTAAAGTATTCACCTCTCGCGCCTATTTGAACATTTTCAGTAATACTATATTTAGGATACAATGCAACTCCTTGATACCCTCCATCTGTCTTGAATGAATAATCAGCAGCATTAAGACCTAACGAGAATTTTTCTGTAAAATCATAACTAGCCACTAAATCATAAATAGTACCAGAGGAATATTCATCTTTTCCTCCTGCAGAGGAACCAGTTAAGAAATTAGCATATACACTTAATCCATCCACTGGAGCTAAACTCAATTGGGCACCAAAATGCGAGACACCGTTTAAATCTTTATATTCATTCCAATCATTAAACAATCCAGCCATTAAAGACACTTTGTCAGAGAACGCATACGTACCTTTAATACCTGCATTTTGAAATGGTCCAGCTCCGAATAAATATGAAGTACTATAGTGAAAATTTGCAGCTGGCGAAATTACTTCATATCCAATGAATGTTCCCATAAAACCTGCTGTCATTGAAAATTTTTCTGTGAAAGCATAATCCATATAGAGATTTTGAATATGAAATGTATTGCTTTCATTAGCACTTTCTCCATCTCCGTTTAAAAGTGATTGGTATTGTCCACGAGGACCAAAAGATAATTCGCCTACAAATGAAGCTTTACCAGTTGATTTCTTTAAGCCTAAACTTATCATTCCAAAAGAAATAGAATTATGATCGTTAGCAAAATATGTTCCGATATTTTCACCTTTTGCAAAATCATATTTGTAATAAGCATCAGCAGACCCAGAAATTTCAATTCCACTAGTATTTTCTTGCGCATAAGCGAATGCACCCATCATAAATAACGACAATAGTAAAGATTTTTTTCTCATAAACTTGTTTTTAATTTGTGTTAATAGGTTAATTAATTATTTTGAATAAAAATAATTCCATATTCAACAAAAACCACATTAAAAATTACATTATTTACATAAAATATATTGCGATTTTTATTTTTCAATAAAATTACAAGACAAATAATGGAAATATTTAAATACAAAACAAGAAAAATTGCAATTTTTAAATAAAAAACTAATTAAAAACCTTAACAATTATTCATTTTATTGATTTTAAACACATAATTAACCAAAATAAAACAACAAAAGAATTGAAAATATAATCAAAAACAATTTTACAAGATAAATTCTAAAAATAATTCTACTCAAAACTCAGATTTACAATTTTTATTACCTGTCCTAAAATTATTATCACTGATTATCAAACAAATGGAGCTTTTATGCAGAAAAAAGCGCTTTTATTTTGAAAAAAATTTTGAAGAAATGGATTATAGCTCTATATTTGCATCATCAAATCGGGAAGGACGCGATGTTCGAAACAGAATTGAAAGACTTAAAAAAGCGAAAGTAGCTCAGTTGGTAGAGCACAACCTTGCCAAGGTTGGGGTCGCGAGTTCGAATCTCGTCTTTCGCTCCCAGAGTTGCCTAGGTGGTGGAACTGGTAGACACGCAGGACTTAAAATCCTGTTCCTGTTAAAGGAGTGCGGGTTCGATTCCCGCCCTAGGTACTTCAAACCCTTGATAACACATTGTTATTCAAGGGTTTTGTTTTTTATAAGGTGTAAAGAAAGTGTAAAAGTTTGCGAGATATTATTTGAAAAAACTAAATTATAGATAGGTGTTTTGTAACATAGAAAATATGGGTTCAAATACCTACGACTCCACAAAACAACTTGAAATTCAATAATTTACAAGATTAACACCCAAAACTACACCCAGTTTTGGGTGTAGTTATATTAATACAATTCAAAATTATGTTGAAGAGTTTATTTAATAATATTCATTAATCGTATTTTGCTGTAACTCGCGAAAGGTGTATTAAAAGTTCGAATCCTGCCACCCCGACAAAAGCCACTGATTATCAGTGGCTTTTTCTTTTTTCGGACACATTTCGGATAAATTATATCTGAATATTGATTATTCAATAACCTAAGCAAAGTTAAGTTAAGCTAGAAGAATAACCCTTCTTAAAGAATGATTGGAACATAATGCTTGTTTCTATAGAGCGTGAAAAGTTCATCTTATTCTTATAAAAAATCAAGAGGGCTAGGAGTCTTTTGCTTGTCTATGTCAGTGATATGAGTGTAGATCATAGTCGTTTTTATATTTTC
>NZ_VIQM01000034.1 GCF_008520265.1 Sphingobacterium cavernae | reverse complement strand
ATGGTTGATTTTCCAATTTCAGCAGTTCCTTTGAAGACCTTATTGGCTTTTATACGTTTGTTTTTGCAAACCCTTATTGGCGTAGAGTCCACAAATGATATTCCTGTACAAGAACCCGAACAACAGGATAAGAAAAACAAGAACGGTAGCGCGGGAGTTGCCAATTTTATTGCCGGTGGCAAGAGACATAACGGAAGACAATTTACTCCGGAAGACAATTTACTCCGGTAGGCAATACCATGTTTGTTGTAGGCGGAGACGCTGTCCGGTATTGGCTCGATAAATAAAAATCATTTTGAAATGAAACCATCATGATTTATTCAATCACACAGAGGAATGAATAAATCTGATAGCTTCATCACCATTAAAAAACAAAATACGAAGTATTCATGAATACCATTGAAAATAAACACAAATGAATAATTATATACGGATGAAAAAATCAATCCTACTTATCATCACATTCTTTACCGTTTTTGCCGTTTCGGCACAAGGTACGGATAGCCTTACAATCTTGGCAAACAAAGGTGTGGTAACGGCACAGTTCAAGCTGGCGATGCGTTATCTGGAGCAGGACGATTTCAAGCAAGCGGGACATTGGATGGAACGCTCCGCCATAAACGGACATGCCAAAGCCCAAAACAATATGGGCGTATATTACGAAAACGGTATGCTGGACGGACAGCGGAACTACGACAAGGCTTTTCAGCTCTATACCGCTTCCGCCGAACAAGGTTATATGGTCGCTATTCATAACCTCGGTTTGTGCTATTTCAACGGCAGGGATACTACGGCAGACCGCAGCAAAGGCGTATCGCTACTGAAAAAATCTGCTGATATGGACTACCCACCGGCTCAATATTATACAGGCGTAGCCTATATGAACGGTTTTGGCGTGGAGAAAAATATGCAGACGGCACTCGCTTATCTTGAAAAGTCTGCCGAGAACAACAATGCAATGGCAACCAACCAAATGGGCGTACTGTACGAATTTGGCAACGGTGTACCGCAAAACGGACAAAAGGGATTCAGCTATTACCAAAAAGCGGCGAGTGATTATTACCTCGCCGCCTATAACCTTGCCCAATGCTATTTCAACGGAACAGGCGTATTGCAGGATTATGCCCTCGCTCTGCAATGGTTTAAGCGGTCGGCAACGGCAGAATACCTGCCTGCTATCTACAACATCGGGGTATTTTACGACAGGGGTTACGGCGTAACGCAGGATTTCGTAAAGGCAAGGGAATGAGGCATACCAGAATTAGGACTGGATTATGCCTCTTTTGCAACGTTGGTAGCCCCGAGCAGAATCGAACTGCTATCAAATGTTTAGGAAACATCTATTCTATCCGTTGAACTACGGGGCCAGCTAAAAAATATAACGCCAAAAATATAAAATGACTTAATTAAAAACTAATTTCCCCTGAAATATAAAAATATAAAAATATAAAATATACCAATAATATTTAAACAAAAATATAGACTATACCAATGCCCTATAGGCAATAACTATACGATTGTATCGTCTTTATGTTTACCTTTGCAGCACATTAAAAGAAGATACTATTATGAGTTTTACAGGTAAAAATTTCCCGAACATTACTGTTGATGCTATTGATTATTTAGGTGACTATATTTCACTAAACCTTTTTGAAAAAGCACAAAAAGAAAATAAAAAAATCTTATTATTCTGGTACCCAAAAGATTTCACTTTCGTTTGTCCTACTGAATTACACGCGTTCCAAGAAGCTGTAGCAGAATTCGAGAAACGCAATACAATCGTTATCGGTGCTTCATGTGACTCTAACGAAGTTCACTTTGCTTGGTTGAACACAGCAAAAGACAATGGTGGTATCGAAGGTGTAGAATACCCTATCATCGCCGATACAAACCGCAACTTATCTAGTATCTTAGGTATTTTGGATGTGAAAGAAGTTGAGCACTCAGAATTCGGTTTAATCGCTGAAGGTTCTGCTGTCACTTTCCGTGCGACTTACTTAATCGATGAGACTGGTAAAGTATTCCACGAATCAGTAAACGATATGCCTTTAGGCCGTAACGTAAAAGAATATATCCGTTTGGTAGACGCTTACACACACGTACAAAAACACGGTGAAGTATGTCCAGCAAACTGGGAAGAAGGTAAAGATGCTATGAACGCAACTCGCGACGGTGTAGCTTCTTACCTATCAATGAACTAAGAAATTAGCTTTATCTCCAGAGGCGGAGTACTTCCGCCTCCTATTTCAAAATTAAGATATCATGTTACAAGAATTAGAAAACGACACGTTACAAACAGTTGTGGCTAACAACGATACTGTAATAGTACAATATTCGGCTTCATGGTGCGGAAATTGCCGTATTATGAAACCAAAATTCAAAAAAATGGCTAACGAGAACGAAAATGTAAACTTCGTAATCGTAGATGCAGAGAAATTCCCTGAGTCTAGAAAATTAGCTAACGTAGATAATTTACCTACCTTCGCCGCTTTCAAAAATGGTCAATTGGTAAATCAAGTACAAACAAACAAAATCGACGGATTAATCGACTTATTAAATGAAGTTACCAGTAATTAAGCACTTGACGGATTTCATCGAACAAAACGATGCAGATTATGTTTTGGAAACAATCGAAACATTAGAAGCTCTTACAGAAGTACCTTCCTTGAAACATGAAGAACTAGATGTCATCGGTGAACTAATTTCAAATATGTATGGTGCCATCGAAGTAGATAAATTAATCAAAGAAGGCACACCGAAAAAAGAAGCTTTAAACGTGTTTATGAAACGTGTTTTAGGCTCGATAGATAAATAAATATCTGTCTAATATTAGTAGTTACATTTATTTAAAAAGGTTTCCAGATTGCGTATGTGCAAAACTTCGTCAATGTGGAAATTTTTTTTTACTCGACTTGAAAGTATTTCAATCTTTTATACTACTTTTATAATAGAGCTCAGATAACTCTGATTAGTAACATCAGCCTTTAATTACTGACATTTTAATCATCGAAAGATTTATTTAAGCATTCTATTTAAGACTAAAAGATTTTTAATTGTTGTTGAAAAAGAGTTGAAATAATATTTCAGCTCTTTTTTCATTTTTAACAATTCTGTTTCAATAGTTTATTTATCAATGAAACCAATTATATTTAGCTATGCGAAATTTTTTCAAATACATCACCTTCGTTTTTTTATTGCTTATAAATGGTCAGCAAGCAAATAGTCAGACTTTATCAAAATCTGCAAGTGATATTGGAATTGGATTGCAGAAACTCAATACGCTAGGATCTGTATTATATTTTGCTGCGCATCCCGATGATGAAAATACCCGACTCATTGCCTGGCTCGCCCAAGAGCAAAAATATCGAACCGCATATCTTTCGCTTACACGTGGTGATGGTGGTCAAAATCTTTTAGGCACAGATTTAGGTATAAATCTTGGGTTGATTCGTACACAAGAATTGTTGGCTGCACGTGCTATAGACAAAGGTGAACAATTTTTCTCCTCAGCTTATGATTTTGGTTTCTCCAAAACGCACGAAGAAACTTTTGAATTCTGGGATCATGAGACAGCTTTGCGTGAAGCGGTTTGGATTATACGAAAATTCCAACCTGATGTTATTATCAATCGCTTTCCACCAGACAGAAGAGGAGGCCACGGGCATCATCAAGCATCAGCTATTTTGGCACATGAAGCTTTCATTGCGGCAGCTGATAAAAATAAATTCCCAGAACAACTTCAAACAGTGAGTACCTGGCAAGCCAAAAGATTGCTTTGGAACACAGCTAATTTCGGCGGACAAAACAATACTTCAGATAGTCAATTGAAGGTTGAAATTGGACACTATAACGCTTTATTAGGCGAATCTTATGGCGAAATAGCAGCTAAAAGTCGTTCACAGCACAAAACTCAAGGTTTTGGCGCTGCTTCTTCACGCGGCACGAGTACAGAGTATTTTGAACATGTGGCAGGCGCAAAAGCTAATAATAACCTATTGGATGGCGTTGAAACATCTTGGAAAAGATTGCCTAATTCACAAGCTATTCAAAAACTTATCACAAAACTAAACACTGAATTTCAAGCAAATCATCCTCAAAAATCTGTTAATGATTTAATTCAGCTTAAAAAAGCGTTAGATGCTTATAAAGTGGACACTAAAAATCTACAAGCCTCTAACCACCAATATTGGATAGCCCAAAAAAAGAAGGAAGTAAAAGATTTAATCATTGCTTGTGCTGGAATCTGGGTAGACGCATACTCAACCCAAAGTCAACAAGTCGTAAATCAGGAATTTACTTTTCAAGTTGAAGCAATTGTGCGCAACCGTGAAGTTCAGGTAGAGTTGGTTAATATTAATAATAAAAATGTCCAGCATAGTTTTCAAACAAATAATTTGTGGAGAGCCTCCGCGAATACAAAATTGAACAAAACATCACAGCCGTATTGGCTTGTTGAACCAAATACATTGGGGAAATTTAATATTCCAATCGAATCTGTGGGTTATCCAACCAATCCTGAGCACGCTCATGCAACTTTCACCTTGAAAATAAATGGCGAACCTATTTCTATTACACAAGAAATCCAACACCGTTATGTTGACCCTGTGAAAGGTGAAGTGAACAATCCATTGGTTATACTGCCAGAATTGACTGTTGAAACAAGCTCTTCCATTCTTCTGAGCAAAAATCAAGAGCAGAAAATAATTGAAGTAACTTTCACAAGACATGATAAAAGTACAAAGACATTTGAAGTAAATATACCTGCGTTAGAAGGTTGGGAGATTTCGGACAGCAAATGGACTTTGAATTTTAGAAATGAAAATTCGATAGTACAGACATTGACATTGAAGCCTCTTTCGGAGCGTTCAAATAATGCGACTTTGCGTTTCCAACATAATGGCAAAACGCTTACGCATATAAAAACGCTTAACTATGATCATGTCCCGTCGATTACATGGTTTCCATCAACAGAAATCTCTTGTCAGAATTTGCAATTGACAAATAAGGTGCAACATGTTGGCTACCTAGCTGGAGCTGGAGATTTAGTGGCAGAATCATTAGAACAAATTGGAATTAAGGTTACAAAACTGTCCGACAAAGACTTAACAACCGCCTCACTTCAACAGTACGATGCAGTATTAGTTGGGGTACGTTACTTTAATGTGGTGCAAAATGGCTCAAATACGCACAAGAAATTGATGGATTATGCGCAAAATGGTGGAGTTGTCTTAGTACAGTACAATGTAAATAGCACGTTGTCAACGGACAAACTTGGCCCTTATAATTTTAGCCTAGGTAGAAGTCGCGTGACGGAAGAAGATTCGCAGTTCTCTTTTGATGAAAAAGACATTGCACTGAACTTCCCTAACAAAATCAGCAATAAAGATTTTGAAGGCTGGGTCCAAGAACGAGGATTGTATTTTGCAGAAAATGTAGATAGCAAATACAGAACTCCACTGCGATTAAATGATAAAGAAGAACAAACACACAATGGGTCACTTTTAATCGCGAAACATGGAAAAGGTAAGTTTGTATACACATCACTTTCGTTTTTCAGACAATTGCCTGCAGGAGTTCCCGGAGCTTATAGATTATTTGTAAATTTGTTAACGAACGAAAATTAATATATCACAATAACATGGAAAATCAAGTAAATGAGCAGCCTTTAAATGTTAAAGGTTTAATCTTATTAATTGGAACTATCTTTGGTGCATTAATTGCATTTGCTAAAGAGGGGTCAGTCTTAAGTATTATTGGTGGATTAGTAGGCGGACTAATTGTTGCTACAATCTTTATTTCTGTCATTTTACCTCATAAAGAAAGTGATAGATAACAATATGCCACCATTTGCGCGTAGCTGGAAACAATTTTACTGGATAGTAGTTGTCTGGCTCGTGCTGTGCATATTAGGGATGTATTTATTTACACAATATTTCTCATGAGTATTATCGACTGGATAGTACTTTTTTCTACCCTGCTTTTGATAGTTCTGTATGGAATCTACAAAAGCAGGAATATTAGTAATATCGAAGGTTTTCTACTTAGCAATCGTGAACTGCCGTGGTATAATGTTGGACTTTCAGTGATGGCGACTCAAGCCAGTGCGATTACTTTCTTATCTGCTCCAGGGCTAGCGTATACTTCAGGAATGAGCTTTGTCCAGTTTTATTTTGGACTGCCTCTGGCCATGATTGTGCTCTGCATTACTTTTGTCCCTATATTTCATAAGCTTCAAGTCTACACAGCATATGAATTTCTGGAAAAACGATTTGACATCAAGACTCGTTCTCTTACCGCATTCTTATTTTTGATACAACGCGGAATATCTACTGGTATAACCATATTTGCACCTTCTATAATTTTATCTGCTGTATTACACGTTGACGTATTTTATACTACCATTTTGATTGGAAGTGTAGTTGTCCTTTACACTACCTATGGTGGCACTAAAGCTGTTTCGTATACACAATTACTCCAAATGGGAATCATTTTCGGAGGACTACTTGCTGCCGGAATGATGGTTATTCATTTTCTGCCATCAGAAATTGGATTTATTGAAGCTTTGCATATTGCTGGCGAATCAAATAAAACCAATGCTATTGATTTTACATTGGATTGGAACAATCAATACACAGTTTGGACAGGATTAATTGGTGGTTTCTTTTTGCAATTGTCGTATTTTGGAACAGACCAAAGTCAAGTTGGACGCTATCTTACAGGTTCTTCAGTACGTGAAAGCCGAATGGGATTATTGATGAATGGACTATTGAAAATCCCGATGCAGTTTTGTATTCTGTTAATTGGGGTATTGGTTTTCGTATACTACCAATACAACAATGCGCCGTTATTTTTCAATCCAACAGAAATTCATAAGATAGAAAATAGTATTCACGCAGAAGAATACAAAAATCTCCAAACAGAACAAAATGCGCTAACACAACAACGTATTCAGACGCTTAATGCTTTGTATGAAGCCAGAGTTAATAATAAAGAATCAAGTCTTGAGCAAGAAAAACAAAATTTAGAAGATATAAATGCAAAATCAGCGGTATTACGTAAGTCTGCTGTTGATTTGATAAAAGCCAACGACAGCAAAGCCGAAACGAATGATAACAATTATATCTTTCTATCCTTTGTGACGTCTGTCTTTCCCAAGGGCTTGATTGGATTGCTCATCGCTATCATTATGTTGGCGTCCATGGGGGCAACATCCAGCGCGATAAATTCATTAGCATCTACCACCGTTATAGACATCTACAAGCGCCTAATCAATCAAAATGCTTCCGAAAAAACCTACCTAAATGTATCTCGCATTTCGACTTTGGGATGGGGAATATTCACAATTATAGTGGCCTTATTTGCAAACAAGCTGGGTAATTTGTTGGAAGCTGTTAATATTTTAGGCTCTCTATTCTATGGCACCATTCTCGGAATATTTCTTGTGGCATTTTATTTTAAGAAAATACGTGGGAACGCCGTATTCTGGGCTGCTGTAGTTACCGAAATCATAATTGTTTATATCTGGTATTTGGATGTAATAGCCTTCTTATGGCTGAATTTAATTGGATGTGTACTCGTTATTTTGTTTGGAAATCTTCTAGAATATCTTTTACCAAAGAAACAATTAACAAATTAATACTAATAATACTTTCTATACAAATCGTATAAAACCGACTTATCACGAACTGTTAAGACACCATTGACTTCTGTGCGAATATATTTACGCTTGAACGCACGAATAGCGGCTTCTGGATTGCTCATATCGTAACCCATGATTTTAAGCGCATCTACTGGATTAAAGTTAAGAGGTGGTTCAGCCAGAAAATCTTCATTATACCATATTCCAAATCCACGCTCAGCTAATCTTTTCCATGGAAAATTTACATTCGGATCGTCTTTGCGCGTGGGCGAAATATCTGCGTGACCAATAAAATTAATTTGTGGAATAAGATATTTACTTTTTAATGTATCTAAAAGAATTATTAATGCATCAATCTGGGATTCAGGGAATGGATCTCTCCCATTATTATCCAATTCTATTCCTATTGAAGCAGAATTCATATCTGTCACAGACCCCCACTTACTTTTGCCCGCGTGCCACGCTCGCTCATAATCATTAAGCATTTGTATGACCTGTCCATCACGACCAATTACATAATGAGAGCTCACCTTAGTGTGTGATAATTGAAACGTACGAACAGTTTGAGAAGTACTATTTTGAGAGGTGTGGTGTATGATGACATAATTAGGCTTTCGGTTATCATAATGAATAGCACTAGCCCAATTTGCCGATTTATTAATTCCAGTACGCTTTTGCTCGGCTAATTTCTCTTCAGGAGTAAGCTCCTGAAAAGTTGTACCCGAATCGAATTGCTTTACGGAATCTACCCTTATTGGCAATACCACCGCACTATCTTGGAGATTTGCACTTGCTGATTGTTTGATTACAGAAGTTAGAGAATCCACCTTTTGCTGAGAAGTAGATACGAGTGGCTTCTGAGAACTTACTTTAGAACTACTACAAGCACTAAATAAAACTGCAGCCAACAATCCAACCCATTTCTGCATTTTATAAATTCTTTATCTAGGGAATGAGAATAATATACCTAAAGCTAGGGCTTGACTGAACTGCACCTTAGTGTCTTGATCAGAATCATATACTAATATACCAGAAGCACTCACGTTTACTAATCGAGTCACTTTAGCCGTTAATGTCAAGTCCAAACGATTATCGGGATCAGATAAATCTTTATAGTCCGCAAACAAATTATACCTTGCTTTTAGGTTTAGGTTCTTTGATAAATCTTTATCTAAATTGGCTGTGACCTGAAAAGCGAGATCATTACGAACTTTTTTTCCTGGCTCCACACCATAAACAGCTTTACCTCCCTCTGGTGGTGCAATTCTATTATCCAAAATCACTGTTTGACGTGCCGTACCAGTACCCAAACGTAAAGAGAATGATTTGTCTGGTTTATACTCCAAACCGAATGACTCCGTGAAATAACCTGGCGCCATAAACGCCGAAATTGTGTCTGTAATTATTTCAAAGCCATCAGCATCTTTTCCATATTTATAACCTTGATCAAATTGAGACTCAAAAGTTAAAGAGAAAAACAACGCCCATTTATCTGTAAAACGGTAAGAAAGCTTATTATCCCAGAAGATCCGATCGTTATTCTTCTTTGCTAATTGATCCTTATTCTGGATTTTACCATATTTAAGGTCCAATTCCGAAACAAAATTAAACCTGTCACGTGTGTAATCTGCTTTATGCCAAAATAAACCCATCAAAGACATCGAATTCACACCTCCGGCATTCCAGTTGTCACTGAAAGATGCTTGATTGGCATTCAATCCAAACTTCGTCCAATGTTTCCAATAATTGACCTCTAGACCTAATTGAGGAATAGGTACATTGATTTGCTTGATCGAATTCTCTTTAATCGTATCCGCATTCAATATTTTTGAATCTGGTTTCTCACGCAAATCTTTTAAATTCACCTGAGCATAAGATTGCATGCCCACAAACGACATGATAACAGTAAGGATAATAGTTAGATTTCTTAACATAAAAAACGTCTAATTTCCCAAATTTAAGTTTATTTCATTCAAATCTGGTAATGGTTTAATATATGGTATATGTTTAAAATATTCGTACTTCGTTTTAATATATTTAATTAATTGATATCGGTCCGCTGTCAACACAAAATTATAGGTTGGACGATATCGAATCATAAAATTATCGAGCGGTTCTCCTTCTAATCCAGTAACATCGCGAACTAGCTCTCTTGTAAAGACAATATCTATATAATTATCTTCGTACTCCTTTTGAAAATATTTTGTCAACCGGCGTGCATTTTTCCCTTCTCTACTGAAATAGTTATAAACGGCATCTATACTTAGCCCAGCTCCATTCTGCCCCACGCTAACAAACTCTCCCGGATCAGCAAGTCGATATGCTTTATTATACTCTTCTTTACGTCGCGCCAAAATCTCTTCTGGTGAAACACGGCCCATAACAGTAACTGGAGCTATGGCAATAGTTTTTCTTTTCAAACTAATTATAAGTGCCTTTGCTCCTTCGTATGTTATCGTATCACCATGATAATTTTCCTTATTCGCTATTATAATATCACCAGGTTTAAGTTTTAAAATAAACTCGCCTTTGCTGTTATTATAGATATTTTCGCCAGTTGTCTTATTTACAATCAATACCTTGGCTATACGCTGCTTACTCTCCGCATCAAGTACCATGCCCCCAATATTTTCTTGGGAAAATGACCAGAATGGGAACAAACTACATAGTAAAATTAAATCTATATGGCAGATATTGAGTTTCACAACGATAAAACTACATTATTATCCAATAAATTACCACTATCTTAACATCTTTTCACTATTTGCTGATTACTAACAACTGGCCAATCGATAGATTTTCAGAAGGTAAGTTGTTCAATTGCTTGATTTGATCAACTGTGACATTATATTGTTTAGAAATACTATACAATGTATTACCTGATTTCACTTCGTGAATAATCATTTGGACTGGAGATTTTATTTTCTCAGCCTGCACCACTTCTCCAGTTTCTTCCTTTTTTTCGATGGCTGTTTCAATTTTGACTTCACGAACAATTTTCTCCGAGCGACTTTCTGCCGAATCGTATTTATATAATTCGTAACGCTCAATCAAATCAATCAGCAATTCGGGATAGCGTGGGTTAGTAGCATAGCCAGCATCCTTAAGACCTCGCGCCCAACCTCTGTAATCATTCTTATCCAAACTAAACAATTTTTCATAGCGCTTGCGCAATAGAAATTGCGAATGATCTTTGAAAGACTGCTCTGGATTATCATATACACGAAAGCAATCGTTAGGATTGTCATCCGATTTCGTAATACTTTTCCCTGTCCATGTGCCACCACATTTGATGCCAAAATGATTATTTGCATCACGTGCTAATGTAGAATTTCCGTTACCCGATTCTAACAAAGCTTGCGCTAGCTTAATACTCGCTGGAATACCGTATTTTTCCATTTCAGCTATCGCAATATTCTTGTATTGATCGATATAACTCAAACCTGTAGTTGAGGTCGGTTTTCGCTCAGAAGAAGTGGAATTTGATCCTTTTGATGTGGTAGAAGCTGATGGATTTTTGGATAAAGTCGTCGTACGCTTACTCGCGCAAGAACTTAAAAATCCAACGATTAATAAAATATAAACAAGTAATCTCATTTTTGGGAAGCAGAATAATGGCTTATGTTATCGTATTGATCTAAATTATATCTCTTTATTGTCCCCAAAACATGTGTTTTCCATGATTTCGTCTGCGAATAACCCGAACGCGCTATTCCATTCACCCATGCTGAAAAATCTTTAAAAGCATATTTATCAAATAAATGTACAGTGGACTTTCTGCGCTTCAATAAACCAATAAAATCAGAATATGACTCTTTTGTGGAAGAATAACCTTTGTAAGCAGATTTGATCTTCTTACTGTTATTTTTTCCTTTGATTCCGAAGTGATTATTTAAGTGCTTTGCTATACGGCTATTGCCATAGGCACTTTCATGAATAGCGACTGCTAAAATCACAGATGCTGGCACACCTGTTTCGTGCATGAGCTGCTGAGCCATTGTTTTATGTTCCTCGATATAACTTTTTGGCGTAAACTTATTCTGTCCAAATAATGCTATACTACTGAAACACAAGAACACTAAAAGCAGCCATTTGCTGATTAATGATTTTTGCATTTTCTCTTTTTTAGTTCAACCATTACTTTTTGCGCAACACAAAAAGTCCGTCTCTAACAGGCAATATGAGTTTTTCAACTCTTGAATCTCTTGCCAATGTTTTATTTAATTCTAATACTTGTTTTGTTTGATTATCCGGGTTCTCATCAAAAACCTTGCCTTTCCACAATACATTATCGATCATCAAAATGCCCCCTGAAGGAACTCGATCTACTAGCATATCATAATAGATAAGATTTCTCTTCTTATCGGCATCAATGAACACCAAGTCAAAATCACCTTCCAATGTTGGAATTATTTCAAAAGCATCACCAATATGATAACGAATTTGAGTCGCAAAAGGCGAATGGTCAAAATAACTCTGTACATGCTCCTCTTGCTCTTCGTTAATATCGATCGTGTGCAAGAATCCTTCTGGCGCTAATCCTTCTGCCAAACACAATGTCGCATACCCTGTGAATGTGCCAATCTCAAGAATGCGCTTAGGAGAAACCATTTTACTTATCATAGACAATACACGCCCTTGATAGTGACCAGACATCATATGCGGCATAGTCTCCCGCAAATATGTCTCTCTATTAATCGTCTTAAGCAATGAATTTTCTTCATCGCAAATGCTCTCCAAATAACTATTTACGCGCTCCTCATTTTGAAACATAAAAGCAAAGTTAGAAAGTTATTTTAATTTCAATTGTATTTATAAAGAACAATGGACTATCCTAAATCCAATTCGTTTAATATCTAAATGAAAAAACCTGCATAATATGAATACTATGCAGGTTTTTGAATTATACTTTCAGCTGAAGATTTAATCCAGCGAAGCCGTGATCAAACGTAAAAATTCTGATCGTGTAACATCGTTTTGAAATGCACCCGTGAAAGCCGAAGTAGTAGTTACAGAATTTTGTTTCTGCACCCCACGCATTGCCATACACATATGCTTACATTCTATTACTACAGCTACCCCCGCCGGATTCAAAGTATCTTGAATACAATCTCTGATTTCATTTGTTAAACGCTCCTGTACTTGCAAGCGACGTGCAAACGCATCAACAACGCGAGGGATTTTACTCAATCCAACGATATGTCCATTTGGAATATACGCAATATGCGCCTTTCCGAAAAATGGCAACATATGGTGCTCACACATGGAATAGACTTCGATATCTTTTACTACAACCATTTGACTATAGTCCTCCTCAAACATTGCGCTACGTAAAACTGATGCCGCATCAATATCATAACCGTGCGTCAAAAACTGCAACGCTTTAGCCACACGCTCTGGTGTCTTTATCAAACCTTCGCGGTTTGGGTCTTCGCCCAAAGCTCCCAAAATATCCGAATAATGATTAGCAATACGGTCTACCTGCTCTGTATTATACTGGTCAATTTTTCTATAACCATCCAATTCCTCATTGAAATCCGTAGGATTACTCATTTTATTGTTTTTTGTTTGATTACTTGATTAATCGCCGAAATATTCGACGGAGTTATTTTCTGTCTCGTGCAACTTTACACTATGCAAAATGACATTTTCTTTATCAAAATGTGGTTTTAGCTGGTGAAATATTTCGATGGCTATGACTTCTGTTGAAGCCATCTTACCCTGCATAAAATCGACATCCAAATTAATATTCTTGTGGTCTAATTTATTAATCACGTACGTATTGATGATACTTTTCATGATTTTCAGATCAATGACGAATCCCGTGATTGGATCAACCTCACCTTTAACTGTGACAAATAGTTCATAATTATGCCCATGCCAATTTGGATTTGCACAATACCCGAAGATAGCCTCATTTTTCTCGGCAGACCATTCTTCCCGATGCAATTTGTGTGCTGCGCAAAAGCGCTCTCTTCGCGTGATATGTATCATAACTACAAAGATACCTTAAAAAAAATTAACTTAGCATTTCAAAATATAAGAAAATGAAGCCCTTGATTGTCGCTGCTACACGGTTTGAAATATTGGATAGCATTCCATTAATAGAAGAAAAACAAATACCTTATTTGATCACTGGAGTCGGAATGACTGCTACGGCGTATGCATTGGGTAAAGCTTTAACGCAGCAACACGATATTTCGCACGTATTGAATGTTGGGATAGCCGGATCATTTGATAAAAGTATTCCATTAGGTGAAGTTTTGGCTATTCATACTGACACATTTTATGAGTTAGGCGCAGAAGATGGAGAGGAATTTTTAAATATTGAAGACCTCGGTCTTGGTAAAGGAACTTACCATAATATTAATACGTCAATAGATTTCAAAATTCCGAAGTATGAAGCCATCACGGTGAATAAAGTGCACGGGAATGAAAAAACTATACAGAAAGTATTGATGAAGTACCCAAATGTCAAAGTGGAAAACATGGAAGGTGCTGCTGTATTTTATGCGTGTGAACAAGAAGGTTTGCCTTGTGCACAAATAAGAGCGATATCAAACTACGTGGAACGTAGAAATAAAGCGAGTTGGCAGATAGATTTGGCACTTAAAAACCTGAACAATTGGCTACAGAAATTCCTTTTAGAAAATTATTAAGTAATAGCAAAAGGTTATCAAAAAATGACAAATATCATCGCAATTCCTCCATCGTAATTGCAAAAATATCATTTTAAAATATTAGCTTTGCGTATTCTATAAAAATAAGACTATTTTACAGACTAATGAGAGAAATACAATTCAGAGAAGCACTTCGTGAAGCATTGAACGAAGAAATGCGTAAAGATGAAACTATATTTTTGATGGGTGAAGAGGTAGCTGAGTATAACGGTGCTTACAAAGTAAGCCAAGGTATGCTTGACGAATTCGGGCCTAAACGTGTTATTGACACACCGATTGCTGAGCTTGGTTTTGCAGGTATTGCGGTAGGTGCAGCTACACATGGCTTGAAGCCAATTGTAGAGTTCATGACATTCAACTTCTCATTAGTAGCGATTGATCAAATTATCAACTCGGCTGCAAAAATTCGTCAAATGTCAGGCGGACAATTATCTTGCCCTATTGTATTCCGTGGCCCAACTGGTAATGCTGGTCAATTAGCAGCACAGCACTCTCAAAACTTTGAGAACTGGTTTGCAAATACGCCAGGCTTGAAAGTTGTAGTTCCTTCTAATCCTCACGATGCAAAAGGTTTATTAAAATCAGCTATCATCGATCCAGATCCAGTTATCTTTATGGAATCTGAGGTAATGTACGGAGATAAAGGGCCTGTGCCAGAAGAAGAATATTATTTACCAATCGGTAAAGCAAATACAATCCAAGAGGGTACTGATGTAACGATCGTATCTTTCGGTAAAATGATACCTCGTGTAGTAATTCCTGCTGTAGCAGAATTAGAAAAAGAAGGTATCAGCGTAGAATTAATCGACTTACGTTCGGTACGTCCAATTGATTATGCTGCAATCTTAGAGTCAGTTAAGAAAACGAATCGTTTAGTAGTAGTAGAAGAAGCATGGCCTTTGGCTTCAATTTCTTCAGAAATAGCTTTCCACGTACAGAAAAATGCATTTGATTATTTAGATGCTCCTGTTACACGTGTTACTTCGGCTGACGTTCCTTTAGCATACGCGCCTACTTTAGTAGAAGCTTCATTACCAAGCATCGAAAAAGTAGTTAAAGCTGTAAAAGAAGTCTCTTATTTGAAAAAATAAGACTTGAAACATATAAATGTAAAAGGGATAGCATGTGATGTTATCCCTTTTTTGATAAATATAACCAATGCAATAAATCTGAAATTGCTATATTGCAGTAACAATTTAAATATTATGAAAAAATTCACAAGCACACTCGTGTTAGCCATGCTTACTTTTTGCGCAGTAGCACAACAAAAAGTACTTTTTAAACTTGCTCCAACCTCGAATGCACCTATCAAATATGAAATGATAAACAAAATGGACATTGAAGGTCCACAAACTATTATCATGGATATGATTATGCATATGAATCTTAGTTTTAACGAGCATCAAGATTCATTATTAAATATTGTAGGTAAATATACGTATGCAAAAATAGATTTGGACGCTGGTATGATGACTGCATCATACGATTCATCGAAAGAACCTGCAAACGAAATGGAGAAAGCTTTTGCTGCGCAATTCAATCCTTTATTGGAAAACGAACTAACTTATAGTATGAATAAATTCGGTCAGATTAAAGATGTTGAATTTCCAAATGTATCGGACCAAATCTTTGATAAATCAAGTGTGACTAGTTTTGGAGTCGCTTACCCATCATATGCTATTGCCGTGGGTGAAAGTTGGACTGCAAATAATAAAATGGAAAAATTAGGTCTTTCCGCAAACGCAAAATATACTTTTGTAGAGAAAAATGACCAAGGCTATAAAGTGGATTGTGATATCACAATGGAAGATGCTTCAGGCAATGCAGTAGGTACTTCAAAAGGACATTTCATTGTACATCCTAGGACTTTTATGACTGTATCTTCTTCGACTGTCACAAACGTAGAAATGCAGGGAGCAAAAGTGCAAACTACAACAGAACTTAAAGAGGTAAAATAATTTGACTGAAAAGTCAGAAACACAAAAGGGAGCAAAATTTGATTTTGCCCCCTTTTGTGATTTTTATAAAATCGCTATTACGCGTTGATTTCTGATTTGTATTCGTCAGCAGATAATAAGCCGTCTACATCAGCAGGATTTGCTAATTTAACACGGATAATCCAACCTTCACCATAAGGATCAGAGTTCACCAATTCTGGAGAAGCATCGATAGCTTCATTAACCGCTATAACAGTAGATGTTACAGGCATGAATAAGTCAGAAACTGTTTTTACCGCTTCGATAGTACCGAAAACCTCATCAGCTGCTACTTCTTCATCAACTGTATTGATATCAACAAATACGATGTCACCTAACTCACGTTGTGCGAAGTCAGTAATACCAATAACGGCTTCATCGCCTTCCACACGAATCCATTCATGATCCTTAGTGTACTTTAATTCTGCTGGAAAATTCATTCTATATTCGTTTTTTTTCAAAAATATGATTAACAATCCACATTACCAAAGAGATTGTATGTAATTTTAGAGCATGAATAATCAAATTAAAAAGCTTTATAACATCAGTGCGAAAAACAATCGATTGATTATAGGTCTTATGTCTGGAACTTCGTTAGATGGCTTAGATATTGCCTTATGCAGAATCGAAGGAGCAGGATTTACCACAAAATTAGAGCTTATAAAATTTGAAACTTTTGATTATGCGGATGATTTTAGAACCTACATCCGTAAAATATTTGCGAAGCGACAAATAGATCAACAAGAATTCTGCGGGATTAATGCCTACGTGGGTCATGCACATGCTGACTTAATCAATCAAGCGCTTAAAAAATGGGATTTATGTGCTGAAGAAATTGACTTAATAGCGAGTCATGGGCAAACAGTTTATCATGCTCCGCAGATTTTGACGAAAGATCTTACTCTTCCAAATAGCACCTTACAAATTGGTGATGCGGATCATATAGCCGTAAACACTGGGATTATTACACTTTCGGATTTTAGACAAAAACATATTGCCGCAGGTGGTGAAGGTGCTCCATTAGCCGCTTATGGCGATTATTTATTGTTTACAGATACTACAGAACATCGCATACTTTTAAATATTGGCGGTATCTCGAATTTTACATTTCTACCAAATAGTAATTCAGAATTGCAAGCATTTGCCACAGACCTTGGACCTGGCAACACCATTATGAATCAATATGTGAAGCAACATTTTGATTTAGAAATGGATGAAGATGCGCGTATTGCTTCAAAAGGAAATGTAAATCAGGAATTGTTGGCAGCCTTGCTTTCAGAAGAATTTTTGACGTTGGATTTCCCAAAAACAACTGGGCCGGAACTGTTTAACTTAACTTATTTGGAAGAAAAACAAAAATCAACGTATACTGAAAATCTTACGGAAGAAGATATTATGGCAACGTTAAATGCCTTTTCTGCGAAAGCTATTACAGACGGCATTTTAAAAGTATCAGAAGGTCTAGATAATGTAGCGGTTTATGTTAGTGGTGGAGGTTTGCACAATCCTTTACTTATGCAGAATATTAAAGAAGGTTTGCCTAAATATAAAGTAACTTCTATAGATGCTATAGCGATGAATCCTGATGCAAAAGAAGCTTGCCTATTTGCTATTTTGGCAAATGAAACAATAGCAGGCTCACCTGACAATGTGCGAAACATCAAAGATTCACCTGCTATTTGTATGGGTAAAATTAGCTTACCGAATTAATTCTTTGCGACTTCGTATTCACGCGTAGTTGTAAATGTTCTACCAAACATATCACGCAGACGAAACTCAATGGTATGTTTGCCAATCGGCAAATCCGAAGGAACTGTTGCTTTCCAAATATGCGAACTCAAACGAGGATCATTAGGACGTTCCCCTTTCAACAATTTGGTGGATGTATCCCAATTGAACACTTCCAAAAGTAAATATGGATCAAATGTTTCTGTACGATTCATTCGCATCCATTTCCCATTATTTACGCGATAATCAATCGTATCTTGCTCTCCACCCAAGTAGTAATTCACGTACATACTCGCTTTGGAGTTTTTGCGTTTCTCGGTGACTTTAGGAAGAAACACATTCATTTTATAATCCTTAGGCGCATTACTTACATGATAATCCACCTCATACTTATTCCCCTTAAAAGTAACTACAGCATAGCCCTTTTTGGTACCATCCGCCATTGTCGCCGAAGGAACTCCATTTGCATCCAACTCTCCTGAATACCAATTGCCACTAGTAGTTCCCACATTATAATGGTGATGTGGTTTATCTTGTTTCCAGCCTAAGGACTTATCGATAAAAGTTTGTGCCTGCACGTGTGTATGCGCTGACATCGAAAAGGTATATGGAAAATCCGCTAAAGCATTAAATAACCTTAAATTATCTTCTTCACGAATTGCATGTTTTCCATTATTAACCAATGGAATATGTGCACATATCACAATCAAATGATCTTTTGGAACAAATTTTAGATCGTTTTCTATAAATTCTAATTGATCTTCACGTAATCCGCCGATATATTGTCTTGTAGCTCCTTCTCCGTTATAAATAACATCGTCCAAAACAATAAAATGTACTTTTCCTTTATTAAATGAATAATTGTTAGGTCCAAAATGTGCTTTAAAACTGAAATCAGACATCTCGTCATTTGGCACATCAAAATTAATATCATGATTTCCCATTACCTGATACCATGGCACGCCAATATCCTTCATTACATCGATGTAAGGATTGAATAAATCAGGATTATTTCCAACTAAATCGCCCAAACTAATTCCAAATTCATAACCTTGCACACCTTTTAATTCTTCTACGACCCCTCTTTTCAAGTAATCAACTTGATTCAAGTTATAGACTTGTGGATCTCCAAATACTAAGATTTTGTATTCTTCTTTTTCCTCGGTACGATAAAGCGGAAAATCTACTGATGTGGGTAAGGCTCCAGTAGCTGAGACGCCCTTGTACTTCAAATCAGGTGCGCCATTCGGATTATGGATATAATAAAATTGGGGTAGATTATTCTTATCGACAGGTGTTGTATAGCCCGAAGGCTTAATTACAAACAAAATATTGTCTTCCCCGACAGGCAAAGCATATTCTCCTTTATTATTCGTCTGTACAACCTCTCGTCCGTTAGAAACCGCAACATTTGCTAGAACTTTTTCTTTTTTATCACGCTTTCCGTTTTTGTTGACATCTTCATAAACCACACCTTTGGCAAACTGCTGTGCAGATGCTTCAAAAGCTAAGAGAAAGACCCCACTTAAAAAAGCGATCTTCAAAAAATTGTTTTTCATAATATTAGGTGGTAGATATAGTGAATCAGCTGTTTATAGCTTCATGAATAAAATTTTTGAAATTAATAGTTCTTTGGTACAATTGTACCATATCTTCCAAAGCAAAAGGTTTAAGTACTTCCCGATCCTCCAGTGAACGAAATATGATGAAACTCTTTAACTTCAGATATTCTATAGCATCATTCTCCTCGCTGTAACCTGCTGGTGGTCGTACCAGCTTGTCCTCAGTTGATAGATCATCTGGTGTGAGATTTCCAGAGCTTAAAGTTTCTTCGAAAGCTACTAAATTATAATCAATTTCTTGACGAATGCTTTCTAAATGCTCTTTCTTAGGTCGCCAGTAACCCACTGCCATAAATGAAGAATCTGGACCTATGTGCAAATAATATTCTGGTCCCTCTAATTTACGGCCATCAAGAGAAATCCCTGCGGCAAACCAAGTTTTATAAGGCGACTTATCCTTCGCAAAACGCACATCTCTATATATTCTGAATAGACACTTCTTTGCCTGAATAGAGGAATCAATATGCGGATCAAAAGTTGATAATTTGCTAATCAACTCCTGGATAAAATCTTCCACATTGGATTTAGCTTTTTCGTAATCAGCTTTATGCGCATTGAACCACTCTCTGTTGTTATTTTCTTTGAGTGCTTTCAAAAATTCAAAAGTCGATGCCGATATATTCATATTATTGAAGCATTAATAAAAATAAAAAAACTAACGGTGCAGCGATCAGTAAACCATCAAAACGATCCAACAAACCTCCGTGTCCTGGTAATATACTGCCCGAATCTTTCACGCCTAAACTGCGTTTTAACATAGACTCTACTAAATCGCCTAAAGTTCCAAACACGCCTATGATTGCTGCCATCGTTACCCATTCCCATTTTTGTAGCGACCCAAAGTACTGTGCTAAATTTAACGCTATAAGCATCGCAAATAGTACACCTCCTACGAAACCTTCCCAGGTCTTATTTGGTGAGATACGTTCAAAAAGTTTATGTTTTCCGAAACTGCGTCCAGACAAATAAGCTCCTGTGTCATTTGCCCACAGAATTATCAAAAATCCTAATGGAATGTAGTGATTGAATGTGCCTTGTATAAATCCCAAAGCAACAAAAAATATAAAAGGAATGCATGCGTACATAATTCCCAATAAGGTATAGCCAATATCATTGAAAGGCAATTTACTCTTCTGGTATAGACTTACGATGAATATCAAAGCAAAAAAAGGAATTACTAACCAGACAAATTTGAATGGAATGTAACCTAGGCAATGTATACCAACTAATACAGTCAATGCGATTGCTGCAAACATTCCTAAAAAAAGATTTGGCTTATTGTCTTCGGATTTTGTTATTCCGTAAAATTCGTACAACGCTCCCAATCCGACCAAACTAAAGAAGATAGTATAAACCACTTCACCCAACAGCAAGGCACCGATCAGTACAATAATAAAAAATAATCCAGTGATGGCTCTAGTTAGCATCGTCCTCCTCTGTAAATGTTGCGCTATTAATCAACACATTAGCTAAAGCTTCGTTCGATTCATTGACATACAGTTCAATCTTTCCGAATAAATAAGATGAGTCTTGTTTGTTTAACAAAACAGCTGGAATTTCATGTTCTTCCAACATTTGCTTCACTATTTCTGCCTCTATAGGCTTTGCGAATGTTTTGACCTTAATCCAACCCTTCTCCATTGTTAATATTTGATTTCGATTTTTTGTAAAATAAAACAGCAATTACTACCGTCAACATAAAGCTACCAAGATACACAAAAATGGAATAGCTATCGAAAGTTTGCAACTCTTCAAACGTCTTCCCTTGTGTTGTATAATAGAATGCCAGCACCGTTACAATAGCATTATTGACAAAATGCGCAAGAATTGGTACCCGGATATTATTCGTCCAAATCAGCATATATCCAAAGAATGCTCCCAATATCACGCGGGGAAAAAATCCGAAAAATTGTACGTGAATAGCACTAAAGATAATCGCTGTCACCCAAATCGTCACGTGAATATTTTTGAAAATACGATTTAAAATATGCATCAACGAGCCCCTGAAGTAATACTCTTCAGCGACAGCTGGGAATACGGCTAACACGATAATATTAACAAATAATAACCCGATATGATCCACCATGACAATTTTTTTGATCAAGTCGTTGGAAGCATCTTCTTGCGTGCGCATCCAGTTTTCTACTCCTTTAAGACTTTCTGGTAAAGTCATCTGCGCATTCCATTCCCCTATGAGTTCCATCATCGGACTAAAAGCTACCAAGATTGCAACAGCCAACACATAGAACATCGGTACAGTTTTTTCTATAGGAAAATACGTATGTAGTGGTTCCCTTTTTTGTAAAAAAACTGAAGGAAGGTAGAATGTTCCAAAAGTTCCTGACGCTAAAAGCGCATACATAAAGAATCGCGAATTACCTCCTAAAGATTCGGGACTATTATTCCCTTGCATAAAGCCAATCGCAGAGGAATTTGTCAACTCCCCCAACATTAAAACCAGCAACTGTATACCAATACTAAATGCAAAGGTATATACCAAGAGCATCATCAATGAATACCACGGTGAAGGTTGTTTTTCCAAAAAATCATTCATTGGTTAAAGTTATATAATATTTATGAATGAAAAAGGGACTTTTCAGTCCCTTTTTTATGCTATAATTTAATTAACACGGATTGGATCCGCAGGCTTTTTAAGCTCTTTGTAAGGATATGTTTTCATTTCCTCCAACAGCAACTGCACTGTTCTTTCCAATTGTGGATCTCTACCTTCTAATAAATCCTTTGGCATTTGTTCTACAAAAACATCTGGTGCTACACCTTCATTTTCGATGATATAATTACCATTCAGGTCGAACACCCCAAAGTTTGGTGAAGTGATACTTCCGCCGTCCAATAGTGGAGGATAACCTGAGATACCAACCAAGATACCCATTGTCATACGACCAACTAATTTGCCTAATCCTTTGTGACGGAACATATATGGCATCATATCACCACCAGAACCTGCATTTTCATTGATGATCATCGCTTTAGGTCCGTAAATTCCATTTCCTGGCGTAGTGAATGATTTTCCATCACGAATACCCCAGCCAGCGATTAAATCACGTGACAACAAGTCAATCACGTAATCCGCTACAGAACCGCCGCCATTGTTACGTTCATCTAAAAGCAACGCTTTCTTGTCCATTTGCGAGAAGTAATAACGGTTAAAGTTGGTGTACCCTTCTCTACCCGTATTTGGCATATAGACATATGCAATTTGACCATTACTCAATTCATCCACTTTCTTGCGGTTAGCTTCAATTTTATCGGTTTGACGAAGTGATATTTCTTGACCAAATGAAATTGGCTTCACAATCACTTCACGCGCACCATCAAGAGAAGGCTTACCGTTGATTTTCAAAGCAACTTGCTTATCGACTTTGTTCTCTAATAATTTGTACAGATTTACATCAGCAGAAAGTTTCACCCCGTTCACTGCAACAATATACTCACCCTCTTCAATGTTTGATCCAGGCACAGCTAAAGGAGCTTTGAAAGATGGATTCCAATCCAGTGTTGTGAAAATCTTGTTGATTTTGTACACACCATTTACGTATTCCAAATCCGCACCTAATGTACCTGTGCTAACTGATGGACTTGATGGCTGATCACCAGGATAAATATAAGCGTGACCTACAACAAGCTCACCCATCATTTCATTTAATAAGTACCCTAAATCCGAACGGTGATTCACATACGGAACAAATTTCTCATATTTTGCTTTTACAGCATTCCAATTAGCTCCATGCATATTTTCTACATAGAAAAACTCTTTCTGCATCGCCCATACTTCATTGAAAATTTGCTTCCACTCAGCAGATGGATCAACTTCGATTTGAATATTATCTAAGTTAACTTTCCCTGTATTAGGCGCTGGTTTTTGACCCGCGTTAGTAATGAAATAGTCACGGCCAGATTGATACAACATTTTCTTACCATCGGCACTAATTACAAACGATCCTGCATTTTCTACTAAAGTTTTATCTTCTGCCTTTTCTAAATCAAAAGCACCGATTATACTTCCGCGACGGTAAATCAACATTTTATCTACATTACCATCCAAAGAATAGTATCCCGGTTGCAATGGCAACGCAATGATTCTTCGATTGATATTATCAAAGTCAACCTCTAGCTTTTTATCATCTGCTTTGGAAGCATCTGATTTCTTCGCAGTTTCTGACTTTTTATCGTCCTTCTTATCCTCTTTTTTAGGCTCTTCCTTTTTATCCTCTTTCTTTTCTTCTTTTACCGTTTCCTCATCGCTCTCATTTTTGAAAATTGTAGGTGTATTTTTCGATAAAATAAAAGCATACACATTAAAAGCTGGGCTGCGATCATACGCAGACATATGTAAACCTGAGTTACTCAATCCTACATTGGTACTCGCCGTAAAGAATAAATATTTACCATCCCTACTGAATGTCGGTTGACTCACATAAGACATTCCGTCTGTAATTTGCTGTGATACTTTGGTATCCAAATTATACATAAATACCGCCGTAACACCATTATTCAATGTCTTAACGTAAGAAATCCAATTGGAATCAAAAGACCACGAAGGTGTGAAACTATTTCGAGTACGACCAGTCGTAGAAGCTAATTTATCAGAGTCGACTAATACCACTTTTTTAGTAGTCACATCTACATAATAAAGATTCAAATGCGCATCCGCATAGAAAAGCTTCTTGCTATCTGGAGACCAAGTAGGTTCAAAATAAAAGATATCCTTACCCAAATCAATATAGGTAGGCTCTTCCATTGCTTTCTGATCGCGCAATACCAATTGATATTTTCCTTTTGCATCAGACAAATAGGAAATCCATTTTCCATTTGGAGACCAAGCTGGATATTTCTCATGACTTCCTACTGCATTGGAGATATTTCTTGCTTCACCTTTTTCTTTTGGAACAGAAATGATCTCACCACGTGATTGGATTAATACACGTTGACCTGTTGGAGATATATTAAAATCGCGGATATCCGAACGTATTTGTTCATATCTAGCACGTTTGTACATTGGATCTGCAGCAATAGCAATTTTTAATGTATTTACTTTTTTGCTATTTGTTTCCAAAATATGAATACGACCAGCTTGCTCAAATACTAATTCACTGCCTTTACCCTGTAGGGTGCGCACGTCGTAATCTTTATAGTTAGTTAGCTTTTCAACTTTTTTAGTATTTGTATCATAGCTAAAGATATTTACCATCTTGTCTCTATCTGACAAGAAATATACTTTAGAACCCAACCACACAGGTTTTACATCGTTGCATCTTTCACCTGGGATTGCCTCAACATTTTTGGTTTGTGTGTCAAAAATCCAAATCGATACCATACCACCACCACGGTAACGTTTGAATGCTACACGATCACGCTCTGTAGGATCCGAGTTTTTGATATATGCCCAATACCGGCCATCGGGAGAAGGTGTACCTTGATAAGCCTCTGGCATTATCAATGGCATATCAACAGCAGAATTTGTACTTGTCTTATATATTCTTGAGCCTAATGAGTACTGAAACTCACGCGTAGTTGTATAATAAAGTTCATTATTATTCAACCACCCACGTACGACATCCGAAGAAGGATGGTAGGTCACACGCTTTGGCTCTCCACCATAAACGGGAATGGTATACACATCGTTGTTGCCATCATAATTACCAGAAAAAGCAATTTGCTTTCCGTCAGGAGAAAATATGGGATTAATTTCTACACCAGGATTTGTCGTCAGACGTCTAGGGTTGCTTCCATTTTTATCGGCTATCCACACGTCGCCACCATAGACAAACGTCAGATGCGTATCACTAATACTTGGACTACGAAGTAAAAGCGTTTCCTCTTGTGCTTGAGAAAATGTTATGCTCGTTAAACTTAACGTAACACCGAGCATCATAGATAGTTTATTTAACATATTATGTCAATATATGGTTGTTATACGAATCAAATATACTTATTAAAACATTTACTGTTTATCTATATCCAACTTGTTGCAAAAAAGAAAAGGGTAAAATCGAATGACTTTACCCTTTTAATATTTTTAGAAAGAAATTAATCTTCTGCAGCAATCTCTTCGTCTACCAAAATACGACCGCAGTGTTCACAGATAATCAATTTTTTACGTTGACGGATTTCTGATTGCAATTGAGGTGGTATTTTATTGTGACAACCTGAACAGCTATCACGCTCGATAGAAACTACAGCCAAACCATTGCGGTAAGAACCACGAAGTTTGTTGTATACTTTCAAAAGACGTTCTTCGTTCTTTTGAGAAGCAACTTCTGCTTTCTTTAGTAACGTTTCTTCTTCAATTTGAGTTTCCGAAGAAATAGTATCTAACTCTTGCTTCTTAATTTCTAATTCGCCTTTAGCATAATCTAGATTGCCTTGTGATTTTTCGTAAGCTTCAGTTTTGTTTTTAATTTCAAATTCTGCTTCTTTGATACGTTTTTCACAAACTTGGATTTCTAATCCTTGAATTTCAATTTCCTTAGAAATAGCGTCGTACTCACGATTGTTTTTTACTTCGTTCAATTGACCTTCGTATTTTTTGATCGCTGCTTGCGCATCTTTGATCATATTTTTACGTTTTACAATTGAATCTTCTAAATCGTCTAAATCAACTCTGATTTTTTCAAGACGAGTTTCTAGCCCAGCGATTTCATCCTCTAAGTCAGCTACTTCAATAGGTAACTCGCCACGTACTTGACGAATCTTATCTATTTTGCTGTGAATCGCTTGCAACGACCACAATGCCTTTAATTTTTGTTCTACCGTTTGTTCCATTAAATGAAATATTTTATGGGATTTGTGTCTATTCCTGTCAATAGGACAGCAAAGTTAACAAATTTTTTCTGAATTATTTCTAATAATAATTCTTGCGTAAATTGTTCTGATTCATAGTGTCCTATATCCGCGATGACAATATCATTTTCGGCATCAAAAAACTCATGGTATTTGTAGTCTGCTGTAATAAAAATATCTGCTCCAGATCGTTTAGCCTCGTTTAATAAGAATCCTCCAGCCCCACCACAGACCGCAACTCTTTGGATTTTCTTATCAGACAGTTTTGTATGGCGGATGACATTAAGATTTAACCTTTCCTTCAAATAAGCTAAAAAATCTTGCGCCTCCATCGCTACCTCTAAATTCCCGATAGCACCAGATCCTACATATTGCAAGTTATTGTCCAAAGTAATAGTATGATATGCAACCTCTTCATATGGATGAGCTGCCAACATACTAACTAAAACCTGTCGCTCTAACTGTTGCGGAAAAATAACTTCAATCTTAGTTTCCTCCACACGTTCTTGCGCCCCTACCTGACCTATAGTCGGATTAGCACCCTCCAAGGGTCGAAAAGTTCCATATCCAGCCGTATTGTAGCTACATTGGTCGTAATCTCCGATACTGCCCGCGCCAGCATCAAATAACGCTTGACGCACTTCTTCGACATTAGCACGTGGAACATACACGACCAGCTTTTTCAACAAACCCGATTTTGGACTTAATATCGCATGGTTTACTATTTCCAACTTCTCCGCAATTTTCGAACTCACGCCTCCCATCACATTGTCCAGATTGGTATGAATAGCGTATAATGCGATATTGTTTTTAATGGCTTTTATTACCGTACGTTCTACGTAATTCTTATTATTAAATTTTTTTAAGCCATTAAATACGATAGGATGATGCGAAATAATAATGTCACAACCTTTAGAAATAGCTTCATCTACAACTTCTTCAGTACAATCCAAAGAAATCAAAGCTTTAGTAACCTCATCATTTGGATTTCCAACAATTAAACCAGAATTATCGTAAGACTCTTGATACGCTAAAGGTGCGATAGACTCTAAATAAGATGTAATATCTTTTATTTTCATAATTGTAACTACTAAAGTCTAAAATTTGTCTTCTAATCCCAACGTTTCATCTTCCAATAACTTCTTGTATTCATTGATTTTAGCAACATAAATTATTAATGCAACAATACTTAAGATGTACATCACGAATCCAACAAACATAGGTAAAGGAAAATTATATACTAAAAATGTACCTGCAAAAAAGTATCCATATTTTTCTGTAGGATTTTCCTCAACTGCAACCTGTCTATCGTAAAATTCATTATTTAGCGAATCAACTATTCTGCGCATAAATATAAAATTCCAATATATATTGAAAAACGGAATAAGCAATAACCAAACCTGTCCAGAAGTTATACAGCGGTTTTCTTCCTTAATCAATAACAAGGCTTTTTTACTCGATACACATAAAAATATTACAAATAAAAGTCGCAAAAAAACTGCTGTAAGTAAATAAGGCACATACGGCAATAATTTTTGATACTCAGGGCTATTAATTATCTCTTCCATTACTTCTCTTCTAACAATATAGCTACTAACTCGTTCAACTTATCTATTTGTGGATTGTGCGAGGCTTCCAGCTCAACGATTTTCCAATTTCGCGCTTTAGCCTTTACATAAAATCTATAAAAATCATCCTTTTCCTTTCCACCATTTGCATGCTCATACGTTAATATGTATGTGATTGGGAGCTTTGCTAATTTTTCTGCATCATACTTCAATGGCTGGGTAAATGTAGCAGCAGGATGTGGCACATCACGTGGCGTTTTTGTAGTATCTCTTACCCAACCTGGGATGATACGACCATTTTGAGCTTTGAATGAATTGCTACCGTTAATTTCGCCCATTCCTAATGCCTGAACAGCAGATTGGTTTACTTCTGGAACGATAGCATCGAGATAAATAACTTTCTTAATACGCTCCGGAATACTATCCGCTACACCTGTCACGATCATTCCTCCATAACTATGGCCTATTAATACCACACTCTGGAGGTCTTCAAATAAAATAGTATTGACCACATCCGTAATATGCGTAGTCAAATCAACTTGATCATTGTACAAATGATGACGTTCGCCCAATCCAGTCATAGTAGGTCGATATACAACATGACCTGCTTCTTGCAGATGCTTTGCTGTGTTTTTGAACTGCCAAGCTCCTCCCCATGCACCATGAACAATGACATACGTGGATTGCGCTTGTGCAATGGCAACAAAAATTAGCGCCATTAAAAGTGTGATTAAACTACGTTTTCGCATATTTAAAAATACAAATACTTAGGCAAACATTAAAAATATTGCAGGTATCTTATGCAAATCAATTGCTGTGTTTTTCCATTCTGCAATAGATTTGGTTTTAATATATTCATCCGCTGAAGTAAGATTTGCTGCAATACACAATTTTGTAGAAGGCTTGCCAATACGAATGATCTCGGCTAGCATTTGATTATTGCGAAAAGGTGTCTCTATAAAGATCTGCGTCATCTTCTCGCGCGCGCTTTGATTCTCCAAATCTTTTATTTTCTTCGAACGATCACTTTTATCTATCGGTAAATAGCCATGAAACGTAAATTTTTGTCCATTGAATCCAGAGCCCATCAACGCTAATAAAATCGAACTTGGCCCAACCATAGGTATCACTTGAATACCTCTTCTGTGCGCTTCGAGGACAATATCCGACCCCGGATCAGCTACCGCTGGACAGCCTGCTTCTGACATCAAACCAATATCCTTTCCTTTAGCAACATTCGCAAAAACTTCATTATAATCCATCTTTTCACGCGTGTGTTTACCATAATCATGAATAATTAATTGGCTCTGCGGAATTGTTAAGCCCGCAGCTTTTAAAAATTTGCGTGCTGTTTTCTCATTTTCCACCACATATTCCTCAATCGTATTGATGATATCATGGTGAATCAATGTATAGGACAATTTTTCAGCACCCTCAGAAAGTGGTACCGGAATTAGATAGAGTTTGCCTTTTTGCATATGCAAACCTAACAAGAAAAGTCGATATAATAGGACTTCGGGATTGGCTAAAAATACTTAGGCATTGGAAAACGATTCATTGACTTACCTAAAGACACGCCCAAAGATATTTCATGTGTGCCGTTATTCATTCCGGCAATTTTGTTTAGACTGTGCTCAAAAGAATAGCCGATTCGAAGTTTTGAGCTTGTGTACAGCTGTGCCAATAAACCTATAGACTTGTATGAAGTAAATTTAGAAAGTGGCAAATCATCGTAATCACGATTAAAGATCCTTGACCTTGAGCGGAATGCAGCGCCTACCCAAAATTTTTCATCAAAAATCACCATTGCATTCACATCAAAAGCTGTTGGACCAATTAAATCGTCCTTTATTAATAAACTCGGTCTAAAAATCAAACCATCAGCAACTGGAAATGCCGCTCCAGTCATTAAATAGCCATGCGTGTTACGATAAAGTCCCTCGAGTGAATTCTGATTGTAAACAAAATCCTCTCGACTATCTGAATTGGCCAACAAATCGTGAACTGAAAAACCCAAATACCAATTCGGATGATAATAAAATGCACCAAGTCGAATATCTGGACGCCATGTCGTAATCATTCCTCGCGGAATATAGGGATCATTCTCGTCAATATAAATTAGATCATTTCCATTCAAACTGTACTGCGTCGCTCCTCCTGCTATTCCTAAACTCAACCGCTGTGTATCATCATCGTCCATTTGCAACCGCAACGCATAGCTTACGAACATCGAAGTAGCTGATTGGACTCCTATCTTGTCATATGCAATTTGCAATCCAGCGCCATGACGCTTCGCTACAGGATCCAAAATACCATCTACATTAGCATAACCAGATTTGGGCGCACCATCCACCTTGGCCCATTGTGAGCGTATACCAACCTGTGCAAACCACATTTCTTTATAGCCGACGTATGCAGGATTGATTTGTGAACCATTAAAAGCATGCTGTGCAAAAGGAATATATTGTTGTGCTTTAGAAATTGTAAGGCTTCCAAATAAAAAAAAGAAAGAAACGGGTAGATAACACCAGAATTTCATAAGCGAGTTAAATCATAATTATAGATATATCAAATATAATGTATAGTTATGATTAATTAAAAACAATAATTTTTACTGATAGTTAATTATTGTTTTTAAGCAACTTCTATTTTATTATTAGTTGTAATATTCTAGTTTGATTATTTATAGTCAATATTTGATTGGTTATTAACAAGAAAAGCCTCAGCAATCAAAATGATGACTGAGGCTTCTTATAGTTTATCTCTTCAGAGAAGAGAATTAATTATGCGTACTCTTCGATTGAAGGACAAGAACAAATCAACATTCTATCACCTTGTGAATCATTCACACGTCCTACTGATGGCCAGAATTTAGCCGTTTTCAAGTAAGGAAGCGGATAAGCTGCAGTTTGACGTGAATATGGTCTATCCCATTCGTCTCCCGAAACTACTGCTGCCGTATGTGGTGCATTTTTTAATACGTTATTTTCTTTATCAACTTCGCCAGCTTCTACTGCTGCGATTTCTTTACGGATGGCGATCAACGCATCACAGAAACGATCCAACTCTGGTTTTGATTCCGACTCAGTAGGCTCTACCATCAATGTACCTGCAACTGGGAATGATACCGTTGGCGCATGGAAACCGTAGTCCATTAAACGTTTTGCGATGTCTGCTACTTCCACACCAACATTTTTGAAACCACGACAATCTAAAATCATCTCGTGCGCACAACGATCGTTTGCTCCTGCATAAAGCACAGGATAATGATCTTCTAAACGCGCTTTAATATAGTTTGCATTTAAGATAGCTGTTTTAGTAGCATCTGTAAGTCCATTTGCGCCCATCATCGCAATATAAGCATGAGAAATCAACAAAATGGAAGCCGAACCAAATGGTGCTGCTGAAACAGCTGTAATACCTTCTTCACCCGAAATTTCCACAACTTTATGGTTTGGTAAGAAAGGAACCAAGTGCGCTGCCACACCGATTGGCCCCATACCAGGACCACCACCACCATGAGGAATACAGAATGTTTTATGTAAATTCAAGTGACACACATCAGCACCAATGAATCCTGGGCTAGTCAAACCAACCTGCGCATTCATATTCGCTCCGTCCATGTATACTTGACCACCATTTTCGTGGATAATATTACAGATTTCAATGATTGTCTCTTCAAACACACCGTGAGTCGATGGGTAAGTAACCATCAAAGAATTCAAGTTGGCAGAATGCTCAATAGCTTTCTCTCTCAAATCTTCAACATCGATATTACCTTTGTCATCCGTTTTCACAACGACAACTTTTAGACCAGCCATAGAAGCTGATGCTGGGTTTGTTCCGTGTGCCGAAGCTGGGATCAAACAGATGTTACGGTGACCTTCACCACGGCTTTTGTGGTAAGCATCGATTACCATCAAACCAGCGTACTCGCCTTGCGCACCAGAGTTTGGTTGGAACGACATTTTCGCAAATCCAGTAATTTCAGATAACCAATCATTTAATTCGTTGATTAAATGCATATAGCCCGAAGTTTGGTCTGCTGGTGCGAATGGATGCAATCCACCAAAACGGGACCAAGTCACAGGAACCATCTCTGTTGTTGCATTCAATTTCATTGTGCATGAACCCAATGGAATCATTGAGTGACACAATGACAAATCTTTAGCTTCTAAAGATTTGATATAACGCAACATTTCGTGCTCTGAGTGGTATGTATTGAAGATTGGGTGGGTCAAATAATCGGAAGTGCGCTCCAATTCCGCAGGAATTGAAGTGCCTAATTCATTTGCCAATTCTTCTAAATCCAAATCGTCCTGTAATTTGCCTTTTACTTTAGCAAATACACGTACGATAGTTTGAATATCTTGGAAAGTTGTAGTTTCATCGATTGAAATTCCAACTGTACCCTCGTTATAATAGAAATTTAATTCATTGTTTAATGCTTCTGATTTCAAGCCGTCAACCTCATTACCCAAATTGAATCTTAATGTATCGAAATACGTTTTGTTCACTTGCTCGTAACCCAATGATTGGATTGCTTTATCCGCAAGTTTAGCTAGATCATTGATACGTGTAGCAATATTTTTGATGCCTTTTGGACCGTGATATACGGCGTAGAATGACGCCATAATCGCTAACAATGCTTGCGCAGTACAAATATTCGAAGATGCTTTATCACGACGAATATGTTGCTCACGTGTTTGTAACGCCATACGCAATGCGTATTCACCATTAGAATCTGAAGTCACACCGATGATACGACCAGGAATATTACGCTTGTACGCATCTTTAGTAGCGAAGAATGCAGCGTGAGGACCACCAAATCCCATCGGTACACCAAAACGTTGTGAGTTACCTACCACAACATCCGCACCCCATTCGCCTGGAGGCGTTAATAATGCCAATGACATTAAATCTGCAGCCACACAAATTGTAATATTTTTAGCGTGAGCCACTTCTGCAAAGTTTTTATAATCAGCAAGCGTACCATCAGCAGCTGGGTATTGCATAAAAACTGCAAATACATCATCTGCCAAATTATCTTCTGTGATATCAGCTATGCGCAATTCTACACCAAATGGTGTAGCACGCGTAGTCAATACATCTAAAGTCTGAGGAAATACATTTGGAGACACCAAAAATACATTGGCATTTTTGTTTTTGCGCGCCGAATACAACATGAACATGGCTTCAGCAGCAGCTGTAGCCTCATCCAATAAAGAAGCATTCGCAATTTCTAAACCTGTGAAATCTGAAACTACAGTTTGGAAATTCAATAACGCTTGCAAACGACCTTGCGCAATCTCCGCTTGGTATGGCGTATATTGTGTATACCATCCTGGATTTTCGAATACATTACGCTGAATTACACCTGGAAGAATTACATCATTATATCCTTGTCCGATATACGATTTGAAAACTTTGTTCTTCTCCGCAATCTGTGCTACTTTCTCCAAATAAGCGACTTCGCTCAATGCATTTGGAAGATTCATAGCCTTTCTTCTAATCTGAGCAGGAACAGTTTGTTCGATCAACTCATCTAAAGAAGCTACACCCAAAAAATTCAACATTTCTTCGGTTTGTGCAGCACTCGGTCCGTTGTGACGGTCCTGAAATTTTTCTTGGTAATGTACGTTACTCATTTGCTTTATAATTGCAAGAACATTAATGTATTAACACTTTGACAAACATTTCTTTCGCTTTACGAAACCTAAATATTTGATTGCGCAAAGATACGGAATTTTGAATACTTTTTGAACGAATACAGCCTTCCAAAAAATTTTATCGTGATGCAAACGTTTGTTCGATTTTATTATTAAAAAATCAGATAAAACAATTTAAAATTCAAAAATATTCAGTCTCCTGGGCGTAGCCTGACAAAACTCTCAAAAGTTTCTATCAATCAAATTATTACAATACAATTTGCTAAATTACAAGCAAGTACAAGCCAAATTTATATGCTAAAACTAAATGTTAAAAATGAGACTGCAAAATTAAAATCTGTAATCTTGGGAAGAGCCGACAGCAATGGACCAACGCCCCTTCCCGAAGAAGCATATGACCCAAAATCACTAGAGCACATACTTGCTGGAACTTACCCCACCGAATCAGATATGCTCGAAGAAATGTCAGCTTTCGAAAAGGTATTAAAAAAACATAATGTTGAGGTCTTTCGCCCAAGACAAATATCAAATTTAAATCAGATTTTTACTCGTGATATTGGATTTGTAATTGACGATAAATTCATAAAATCTAACATTTTACCAGATCGCGCAAATGAGTGGGAAGCTATTGATTTTATCGTAGCAAAAATCGATAAAGATAAGTTCATCGTTCCTCCTGAAGAAGTTCATATTGAGGGTGGCGATGTCATTGTTTGGAATGAATATATTTTCGTAGGCACTTATTATAATGTGGATTATTCCGAAATCAATACAGCCCGCACCAATCGTCATGGAGTTGACTTCATTCAACATTTATTTCCCAATAAAACCGTTATAGACTGCGACTTGATAAAATCAATGACCAATCCAAGAGCCAATGCGTTACATCTAGATTGTTGCTTTCAACCCATAGGACTAGACAAAGGAATTATCTTTGAAGGTGGCTTCCGCAATCCAAATGATTACCACCGTATTGTAGAGATTTTTGGCAAAGAAAACTTATTTCATATTGATGCTGACGGCATGTATGAAATGAATTCCAATGTCTTTTCTATTTCACCTGAAATCATTGTTTCCGAACAACGATTTGATAAGTTGAATATTTGGCTGGAGGAACAAAGTTTTATAGTTGAACGAATTCCATACCATGAAATTGGAAAACAAGAAGGTTTATTACGTTGCTCCACCTTACCACTAATTCGCGAATAATGACACAGTCTACAAACACTATATTGATGGTTCGCCCTGCTGATTTTCGTGCCAATGAAGAGACCGCAGTGAATAATTATTTTCAAGATATTGAAACTGTAAACAAAGACACCAATTTATTGGCGAAAGCTGAATTTGACAATGCTGTAAAAACGTTGGAAGCAGCAGGCGTACAAGTTATCGTAGTCGAAGATTCAGGGAAGTTTGATACACCTGACAGTATCTTTCCTAATAATATCATTTCTTTTCATGGTGACAAGGCGATTCTTTATGCCATGTTTGCCGCGAATAGACGACGTGAGATTTTCTTAGGGCATTTGGGAATATTGGAAAAACATGGAATAAAATTTAAAACCATCAAAGATTATTCCCTATATGCAGATAAAGAAATATTCTTAGAAGGAACGGGTGTACTAATTTTGGACAGAGAGAATAAAATCGCTTATTGTTCTATTTCCGAACGCGCCAATGAATCACTCGTTCAATTGTATTGCGAAGATAATGGCTACCAACCTATTATTTTCCATGCTACACAAGAAGCCAAACAGCAACGACTTCCCATCTACCATACAAATGTCATGATGGCATTGGGATCTAAATTTTGTGTAATTTGTTTGAATAGCATTCAAAATGAAGAAGAAAAAAATCAGATCATCCAATCCTTAGAATCTACCCAGAAAACAATTATTCCAATATCCGAAGCCCAAATGAACCGTTTTTGCGGCAATATCTTAGAACTAAAAAACAAAGAGGAAGAAACCTTAATCGCTATGAGCGAACAAGCCTTTAATGCATTTTCAGAAGCACAAAAAGAGCAATTAGCAAGCTTTGGTAGGCTCATTAACGTCCCAATTTATACCATTGAAAAATTCGGAGGAGGTTCGATACGATGCATGATCGCCGAAGTATTTCACACTTAACAAACTAGAATTTTAAAATTAAGGGGTAACAATATTTTAATTCTGTTGATATAATGGAAAGAACAGAATAAATAACCCTTTAAATTTTAAAATTATGAAAAAGCTTATACAATTATTCGGAATAGGAGCATTAATTATTAGCTCAATTTCTTGTTCAAATGAAACAGTTTACGAGCCCTTATTTGCCCCAAATGGAGTAGCGCTAAAAAACTTATTTGCTAGTAACCTAGATGCTATTACACAACATGACTCTTTTGACGCTTCTGATGTTTTTATGTTTACTTCAGAAAAAGGTGTAAAAGTCATGATCAATGGTTCGTGTCTCAAAAAACAAAACGGTGATCCTGTAGTAGGGGAAGTTGACTTTTCTTACGTGGAAATATTTGATAGAGGTACCATGCTCGCAACCAATAAACCAACTGTAGCAATGCAAGGCGGAGAACCTAGATTACTAACTTCTGGTGGTGAATTCTTAATCAAAATCACGCAGAATGGAGAAGAATTAACTACAGAATGTGGGTATTCTATTCATGCTCCTACAAGTATTACAGGTGGTACAGATCAAGATATGGGTGCTTTTGCTGGAACAATAGATGCGAATGGGGATTTGTCTTGGGAAGATATTACACAGACGACAGAGATGTGGACAGGATTCAACCAAGCTACAAATGCAGAAGCGTATAATGCATTTGTCAATGATTTTGATTGGTTCAACTTCGATAAATTTGTGGATTTGGGGCAGGGTTTCACTAGCGTTTCGTTTCAAAGCCCAGAGGGTTTCAACAACAGCAACAGTTATATTTTCATGGCGACAAAGACACGACCAAATTCACTAGCTTATGCAAGCACTAGAATGCCAATCGGAGCTGAGGTGTATTATATTTTAGTAGCAGAATATAATAATGGATTCAAATATGCTGTAAAACCTGCTATGACACTGACGGCAAATCCTACAGTAATTTTTAATCTTTCAGAATTGCAAAATGGAACTATCCAACAGGTCATCGATGCCATAAACGATTTGCCCTAATCTAAAAAATAGCTTATATCACAACTTTTATATCCTCCAAAGTTATCTGACTTTGGAGGTATTTTGTTTTATTACGCTATTTTGCTTTATGTTAAAAAGAAGACTCATATATTTTATCCTTATTATTATCACAATTGCTCTTGGATTGTTTTCACGAAAAATAGAGTTTCTTCCTTTAGCAACTGGTGATGCGCTATATGCCATAATGGTGTATTGGGGATTTCGGTTTTTGTTTACCAAGAGACCTTTACATTACGCGCTCTTATTATCAATTGCATTTTGTTTTAGTATCGAGTTCTTACAACTTGTCCGAATACCATTCCTTATCGAAGCAAGAAATCATTCCTTATTAAGATTAGTTTTAGGCCAAGGTTTTCTTTGGTCAGATTTAATTGCCTACGGCAGCGGGGCATTTGCGTGCTACCTTCTCGATAAAAAATTTCTATTTTCTAAAAAATAAATTTCAAATCAATTGAATCTGCACTAAACCTATGTAATATTTAAAAGTCATATTTATCGACTAAAAACAATATTATGAAATTACTAAAAGCCTCTTTCGTGTTGATTACTCTTGCAATTTTTTCCAGCTGTGGTGTCTATTATTCACAAGACTATACTTTAATCAAAATTGGTATGACTACAGAGGAAGTCATTGCTATAGCCGGAAAACCAATTCAAATAGTTGCAGCAAAAAAATATGACGATGGAATTTTAGAAATCTATGAATACCCAAGTCGTCCATTTAGAACAGATACCTTATTGAACTGGTATCATTTTATTGATAATAAATTAGAAGAGTGGGGACCTAAGGAACAATACGCCCCTTCTGACTATGACAGGTACTATCATAAATATAGAAGAAATAACAGATAATTATACTTAAATATAAATATTATCAAAAATATAGAAATAATCGAAGATAGCTTAAGCTATCTTCGACTAATACAATATTGTAAACTTGAAATCCAAGGGATTAAAATGTTTTATCAATTCTTTGATTAAATCATCCCCATATTTGACATATAACGTTGCAAAGTTTTCCGAACGCTCCTGCAAACCTCCATTGGGGAATAATTTTTCTTTTACACGCTCTATTTGGATTAAGGCTTCTTCGTGATTGTGCTTATCAGCCTTCAACAATTTCTTTTCCAAATTATCGATTGCCTTTTTCAATCGTGCTTGTACAGCTTCCGTACTCGGTGCTAGACTAGCATCAATCTTGTGTGCACGCAATTTTATCTTTCCAAAAATCGCATTGAATTCCATCCATTCATCACGTAGATTGAGCCTATGGATTGTATGTCTTCTTACATAATCATTCTGCAATGCAGTAGTAGATTTGAAAACAGATTTAAAGGTCAAGTCTAATCGGTAAATCTTACTTGCTACAGCATCATCCGTAATCATAGCCGAATTACGTGGAATTAGAATCGGATAAGGAATCCCGAATTGATCAAAATTGGCTTTAAACTGCAACCAGTACACAATCTCAGCACCTCCACCAATATAGGCTAGATTTGGTAATATTACTTCTTGATACAATGGCCGCATCACCACATTAGGACTGAAGCGCTCCGGATTTGTTGAAATTTCTTGCTTTAATCCTTCTACCGAAAAAAATATATCTTGATGCAAAACTTCAAATCTTCCATCCTCATTTTTCACTATGCGCTCTCGATATTCATCCGTCAAATAAAAGAAATTACACTCCCGTGCATGTACTTGCGTTGAAAAACCCTTTTCTTCTAATTCTTTTGTAGTATTTGAAATGGCTTGGAAACTCTTCTCCTCTAGAATATCTTCTTGAATAATTGGCACAAATACTTCTTTTAGCTCTTTGCGATCCGCATCTACGATGACTAACCCGTATTCTCTAAATAATGCATTCACCAATACACGCGTTGCATCCGCGAGATTACGACCTTGCAAATATGCTTCTTCGACAATTTCAGCCAATTTCGAGGAGTTTTCAGAAAGCCCCAACATCCCAATATATTGACGCACAACAGCCTCCATGGAAGATGTATCCATTTTTCCTGCACCCGAAATTCCCGGAACATCCCAAACGATTTTTTTGCCGTATACACGTGTATTGTTGATTTCAGCAAAATCGTGATCTTCTGAAGCCATCCAATACACAGGAACAAAGTTTTGATCTGGAAACTTTACTTTCAAATCTTTTGCTAAACGAATGGCGCAAGCAATCTTGAAAAGAAAATAAAGCGGACCTGTAAAGATATTTAATTGGTGACCAGTCGTAATTGTATACGTATTAGATTGCGCTAGTAAGTCAATGTGACGAGCAACTTCGGGCGCGTCATTGAGTAAATCGCCGTATTGATTTTTTAAAGATTCTACTAGAATTTCGCGATGCGCGAAGGATGATTTAAGTTGGATTTGCTTTTTGAATCCCTCATAAGTGGGTTGATTGCCATAAAATGATGTTAACTCTTCATTTCCAGCTAAATAAGCCAACAAGGTTTTAGAAAAGCTGTTCGTATCTTTATAATCAATATAGGTTGCTTTCATTAAGAAGAATTATTTCACGACAAATGTATAGTTATTAGGTATACAATTTACAGAAAATTGCAAAAAGGAAAAGGGCAACAATCAATTATAGCGAAGATTTGACAAATCGAATCCCGAAAGTGAGGCTTTCGGGATTAAGATTTATACAGTTTTCACGTATTTCTCATCGTAATTTTCAATGTCGATAATATATCGATTTTGAATCAAGAAGTCGTATAAAGGTTTCGCCTCTTCCGATACTTTAAGATTTTGCGTGGTAATAATTTGATTTTCTTTTTTATTCAAATAAGGATAAGCGTACAATTTCACATTCTTACTAAACATCCCAGAGATATACGACAACAATTCATTCGTGTAGTTCTCTTTATTATAATTGTCAGAATTGAAGATATTGCGCAAGTTCGAAACGTTGGTTGCGATACCTACATTGGCAGGTTTGAAGTTTTTGAAAAATTCCGCTAGGTGATTATTACGTCTGAAGTTAGACACCAAAATATTATTGCCCGTAGCACACAGTTCTTCGGCACGATCTGCAAAATATTGCAAGTCTTCGATCGTCAAATCCGAATCTTCATCCAACACATTTCCCATCAATACCTCAATCAATACAACTGTATTTTCGGGCTTAGCGTTCGTGTTTTTCTTGAATTGCTCGACAGCTTGGTTGAATAAATCAAAGTTTGGTAGTGATTTTTGACGGTATTTTGTACGAAGTACGATAATATCTTTTCTATACAAAAAGTCTTTAATTTGTGCTGCTTTACCATCTGGTTTAAAAATTGCAGCATTGGAGAATCCTTTAGCTATCAAATACAAATTGACCAAACGTTCGTTTACATTTTCGAAAACAGGACCTGTAACTTTAATTAAGTCAATTTCTACAGCACCTACCGACAGATTGTCAACCAAAGATTCGATCATCACTTGCGGATCATGCGCATAATAATAAGCTGCAAAAACTAAGTTTACACCTAAAATCCCCAAAACTTTAGATTGAAGACGGTTATCCGAATCCAACAAGCGCACGTGCATAATGATATCGTTTGTAGGTCCATCGACTTCGGATTGAAAGCGAATTCCCAACCAACCATGTGGTTCATTTGTTTTGGTAAAATTTAGTGTAGTAACCGTATCTGCAAAGGCAAAGAATTTTTTATTGTCGTATTTTTCGGTGTGAAGTCTTTCTGTCAGCAGCGTAAACTCATGCGCTAGCATTTTGCGTAATCGTGTTCTACTCACATATCTTCCCGAATCTTCAGCGCCATAGATAGCGTCTGAAAAAGCCATATCGTAGGCCGACATAGTTTTTGCAATAGTTCCTGATGCGGCACCCGCTTCAAAGAAATTACGTGCAACTTCCTGTCCAGCCCCAATCTCCGCAAACGTCCCATAGATAGCTGGATCGAGGTTAATTTTCAAAGCCTTGCGCTTTGTTTCGAATATCTCTCTTGCCATAATGCAAAGATAAAAAAATGCGTTTAATTAGTTAGATAAACAATGACTATACAAAAATGGGCTTACTTTTTACAGTAAGCCCATTTTGTGAAATGTGTAGAATAGCGCCGAACTGTGTAAGGCTTGTCCTATTTTATTATCAAATAAGAACTTCTTAGCTTCTTCAATTGTCATTTCTACCACTTCTATATCCTCAGAACTGTCTAGGTCTTGTTCTTGTACTTTCTTTCCTCCTGTGAGCAAATAGGTGTACGTTAGATTTCCACTCGTGGCTGGATTGGCAAATAATTCGCAGATGTATTCTATCTTATCAAATGCATATCCTGTTTCCTCCAACAACTCCCTACGTGCCGCAACTTCGGGTTCCTCGTCATCTTCGACAACACCAGCTGGTAATTCTACCATAATCTGATCTGCTCCATGACGATATTGTTTCACAAAAAGAACATTTCCGTCCTCCGTGATAGCCACCATATTCACCCAAGTTGGATATTCTAATACGTAATATTCATCTTTTATATTACCATTGGGCAACTCTAGCTTATCTACACGTAGCCTTGCCCAAGGTCTTTGGATGATATATTTAGATTCTAATAATTTCCACTTTTGCATATTAGCCTTTTACGATATCAGCCATGATGTTTTCTACTTTTTGTTCCAGCTTAGCTGAAATAGCTTCATAGTTTGACGCATCAAGCAACGTTTCCTTTACCGAGCAGTAGAATTTTATTTTCGGCTCTGTACCAGAAGGTCTCGCGGAAATAACATCGCCATCCACTGTGATAAATTGCAAAACATCAGATTTTGGCAAATCGATTACAGAAGTGTCTCCCGAAATTAAATTTGTAGCAACCTGATTCTCGTAATCACGAATTTCTTTTACCTGCACACCACCTAATGTTTTAGGTGCATCGGCACGCAAATCCACCATCATTTGCTTTATTTCATCGGCTCCAGCTTTTCCTTTTTTAGTCAAAGAAATTAGCTTTTCCTTGTAAAATCCATAGTTTACATAAAGTTCTAGGAGAACCTCATAAAGGGATTTACCTTGGGTTTTGAAATAAGCCGCCATTTCTGCGATGAATGCGCATGAGTTTACGGCATCTTTGTCACGCACTAAGTCGCCCACTAAGAAACCATAACTTTCTTCTCCGCCTACAAGGTAATTTTCTCTACCCAATTCACGTGTTATGACCTCACCAATGTATTTGAAACCTGTAAGTGTATCGTAATATTTGACACCGTAATCTGTACCAATATCTGAGATTAGATTTGTAGTAACGATCGTTTTAACGATGTAATCATTATCCTTAAGCTCGCTTTTGTCTTTCTTCGAAGAAAGGACATAATAGGTCAATAAGCTACCAATTTGGTTACCATTTAATAATTGATATTCACCTTTGCTATTGCGCACAGCAACACCCACACGATCTGCATCAGGGTCTGTTGCCATAATAACATCAGCACCCAATTCTTCGCCACGTTGCTTTGCCATAGACATCGCATCCTCTTCTTCTGGATTCGGATATACTACTGTTGGGAAATTTCCGTCAGGTTTAGCTTGCTCTTCTACGACTGAAACATTCGTAAAACCCCATGCTTCTAGCATCTTAGGAACTACCGTAATACCTGTGCCGTGAATCGGAGAAAAGACAATTTTCAAATCTGTCTGAGCCTCTACAGCTTCTGGATGAATACTTAAGCGCTTATTTGCTTGCACATAAATGTCATCAAAGTCCGATCCAACGATTGTGATATTATCGCTATTGCGTTCAAATTTTATGTCTTTAACAGATGTAATTGTATTTACTTCAGTGATTACATTCGCATCATGCGGAGCGACTAACTGGCCGCCATCATTCCAATAGGCTTTGTAGCCATTGTATTCTTTTGGATTGTGCGAAGCCGTCAACATTACACCACTTTGGCAATTGAAATGCCTTACGGCAAATGACAACATTGGTGTAGGACGTAATTGCTCAAATAAAAATACATGAATATCATTAGCAGAAAAAACATCCGCAACAAGATGTCCTAATTTTTGTGAATTATTACGGCTATCGTAGGATACAGCAACTTTGATTTGTTGATCCGGGAATTGCTTCTTCAAATAGTTTGCCAATCCCTGCGTTGCCTTACCTAATGTATATTTATTGATACGATTAGATCCTACGCCCATAATACCACGTAAGCCTCCTGTACCAAATTCTAGTTCCTTATAAAAAGAATCCAAAAGTTCTGTTTCTTCATTATTATCAACCAATTGCTTTACTTGTGCAACTGTTTCAGAATCATATTCAGCTGATAGCCACTGGTCAATTCTTGATTTGGTTTGTTGGTCTAGTGTGCTCATATATCTTCTTTTCAGTAATCTATAATTTATTAACAATTTATTAAAAATAATTCATATTACAGAGATTTGTAAACCTGTAATATATAACGATTTAAATTATGCATCACATCCCGCATATGCTCTATCTAACGTAGTAACATACCAGCCACCTTTATACTTTCGAACATGAAAAACTAAAGGGTATTGGGAAGTGAGTATAATTCTATAACTTTCTTTTTCAGCACGTTCAATTTGAATCAAGTCATCTTCTGAAAATTTATCTTCATCAAACTCATCTTCAAATGCTGCGATATTTGATAATTGGTTAGGATGAGAAGTTGTATCACAAACAAAACCCATTTTATCCCATTTTTCTGAACCACAATCAAAAGCAGGAAGTTTTTCATATGCTAATGCAAAATCAAAGCTCAAATCTGGATAGGCGAATACTTCGGGTATCGGCTGACTGAAATTCAAAGAATCTATTTTGACAAAAGTGTCAGCAGCACCTGGACGGTAGATTATATATATCCCCAAATCTGGATGTATTAAAGTATTTGCTTTTAGATTATCTTTACTCGCATATGCTCTTGCAAAACGTGTAATTACTTCAGATAATTGATTCTGCTCTTCCGAAGTAGTTGGAACTACTGTAACTACGGAATCTTGCTTTGTCTCTTTTTCCGACTTTTTCCTTGGATTACAACTGATAATCAAAGCAAATAAAAGCACCAAACTTATACAGTGTTTATACATATTATTTATTGTTTTCACGGATAGCTTTTTCAATATAATCCCACATTTCCGGAGCGATGGCTTCCATTCCATTCATCTGACCAGCACCTTGCAGCCATTCTCCGCCATCAATCGTAATGATTTCTCCGTTGATATATCCTGCAAAATCAGAAATAAGAAAAGCGGCTAGATTCGCTAACTCTTGGTGCTCACCAACACGTTTTAATGGTACACGATTTTTGAAGTCAAATTTTGCAGCCAATTCTTCTGGCAACAGACGATCCCAAGCTCCTTTGGTCGGAAATGGTCCTGGTGCAATTGCATTGCTTCGAATGCCATATTTTCCCCATTCAGCCGCCAATGATCTTGTCATCGTAAGCACACCTCCTTTTGCCACAGCCGAAGGTACGACATATCCCGAACCTGTAAAAGCATAGGTTGTAATAATATTCAAAATATTCGCCGTTTGCTTGCTTTCAATCCACTTTTTACCAAAAGTTAATGTACAATTTGCCGTTCCTTTGAGCACAATGTCTATAATGGTTGAAAATGCATTTGCTGACAGTCTTTCGGTCGGTGAAATAAAATTTCCAGCGGCATTATTTACAAGTACGTCTACAGCACCAAAGTTGTCGACCGTCTCTTTATATAATCGTTCGACATCTTCAATATTTCTAACATCACAACTGACAGCTACAACCGAATTTTTTGTTTTCGATTCAATTTCATTAGCTGTTTGACTCAAAACATCCAGCTTGCGACTAGTGATTACCACATTAGCACCTAATTCAGAGAAATAGGTAGCCATTGCCCTTCCTAAGCCTGTTCCACCACCAGTAACCACAATTGATTTGCCCAACAGCGCGTCTTCGCGCAACGCTCCCTGTACCATATTTATACTTTTTTTTGCGTCAAATTTTCAATGATTGTCTTGAGTATTGCGCGTGTGCTTGGTTTCCACCATTGCTCTAACACCTGATTGATGGTTTCTGTTTGGTCTTTTTCAAATTCAGCTATCAAATTCTTTCTAAAATTCAATTTGGATATACGCCAAGCATTTTTTTCATATTGTGTTAGAGATTTAATCTTACGCATTGCCGCACTTTGAATTCGATCAAATTGCACTACTTCATCTACTAACCCAATTTCTTTCGCTTCTGAAGGATTGAATAACTTACCTTCTAATAGGCTCCTATAAGCATTGCCTTCTCCTAGCCAAAAGCTATACAGTTTGAATATACTTTCTGGAACAACAATTCCTACGGGCAGTTCATTCAATCCAATAATAAAATCGCCATCTGCCATCACCCTATAATCGCAGCATATCGCCATTACACAACCGCCTGCAGGACTATGTCCGGTAATAGCAGATACTGCTGGTTTTGGAAATGATACTAACTTATGAAGTAATACTATAAATGTATTCCAAAAAGATTTCATCTGAACTTCATTATATTGATAAAGTGTAATTAAATCCAGACCTGATGTGAAAAAATTTTCCTTTCCGCTTAAAATCAGACCTTCTACAGCTGGATCTGCGGCAGCTGCATCAATAGCCGTAATAAGCTCTTCAACCATTTCAAAATGCATAGCATTTGATTTACCACGATCTAAAAGAATATGATAAATATGATCTTCAATGTGCGTCTTGATGAATTCCATACGTTTATAATTAGACAACAAAATAAGGATTTTTTAATAAAAAAAGTTTAAACGAAACTATAGAAACTACATTTATCGAAACACACTATATAAATTAGAAAACTAAAATTAGTAGGTTAAAAAACATACCTGTGCTGTTGCACCGAAAATAAAATATTAAAAACTAAAAATATTATTTTAGTCTTTAGTTATATATTTATCTTTGAAGGTGTTGTATTTCAAAATTACAAACATAACCATCTCAAGGTAATTATTTATGCATTGCGTGATATAATTAATAAAAATTTAAATAAGACAAAAAAATCGCCTTCTACTAAAAAGCCGTAGTTTTACGATATGTGAATATTTCATTGGCGAGCATTACTTTTTAAATATTATTTCCCCAATAATAGTGTGTGTATTAACAGAGTGTACTTACTCCGCTTTCTGTATTAAAATAAGATATTGAAGACTCGATCTAATTAAACTTAAAAATCTAATTTATGGAAACTGGCATATAAACTCATCATTAAAGTGATAACTCATTTGAATACAATTATAATCATACATTATGGCTGAATTAAACAACACTAATAATGCAATTTCCAACAAAAGAGGCAGAAGTAGAAAAATTGCGCCCAAAGTAGATTTAACAGCGATGGTTGATTTAGCTTTTCTTCTAATAACTTTCTTTATGTTAACAACGTCACTTAATAAACCAAATTCATTAGATGTGGTTGTGCCCGATAAAAATTTAGATGCACAAGTAGATATGGATGAAAGGAGAATAATAAATCTCATAGTCCAGGATAATTCCTACACATTAATTCATGGAGATATACGAAACCCTATTCAAACTGTAAACAATATTACAGCAACAAATAAAAGTCTAAAAACTAAGCTAAACGAAATAAGTCAATCCGTTTATACACTAACTAACGGAAAGAAAGCTGTTGTACTCATAAAACCCACAACTGAAGCAAATACCAAAAGTATAATAGACAGTTTCGATGAGATTAGGTCTGCAGGTATCAAACATTATATGCTCAGCAAACTCTCGAAAGAGGACGAACAGTTTGTAAGTGTGATGAGATATTAAGACAACGCTAACCTAGTCCCAATAATTGAATTATATATCTTAAAGTAACATGGTTTAAATATAGCACGATGAAGATTACATCAAAAGTTGGATTATATAGATAGTTAAAGGGATCATGTACAAAAGTTGTGGAGTAGATGAAAAATAATCGGATATTTGGATAGTTATATTATTCAGATGCACGATTCATTTAAAGCTTTAATGCCTCTTATTATTCCAGAAGGGGTTTCCGATTATTTTGAGATGACCCATTATTCAAAAGACGAAGGTCGCTTGGATATATTTTTGGAGGAGATGAATGTTATTCCTGATGAATTCAAAACCAATAGCTTATTATCCAAAGGTTTTTTTGATCCCGTTATTTTACAAGATTTTCCTATTCGTGGTCAGCAAGTTTATTTACATGTTAAACGTCGAAGATGGCTCAATCAAGATACTGGTAAGGTAGTTTATAGGGATTGGAATTTAGTAGCAAAAGGAACGCGTGTC